>JBEIOK010000007.1:0-42889 GCA_040377605.1 Nevskiaceae bacterium
ATCGCGCACCGGCACGCTGTGGTCGTTCACCAACGCGGTCTACCAGCCGCCCGAGCCGTACGTTTCGTCCGAGCCGTTCCAGCCCTTCGGCATCGCCGCGGTGGAACTGGCGAAGGAGAAGATGATCGTGCTCGGCCAGCTCGCGACCGGCACCGACCTCAAGACCCTAAAGGCGGGCCTCGCGGTGGAGTTGATCCTCGAGCCGCTGGACGACGGCAAGCTGACGTGGAAGTGGAAGGTGACGGGAGCGAACGCGTGAGCACGAATCGCGACATCGCCATCCTCGGCGTCGGCATGCATCCCTGGGGCAAGTGGGGTAGGAATTTCGTCGAGTACGGCGTCAAGGCCGCGCGCGACGCGCTCGCCGATTCCGGCGTGAACTGGCGCGACGTGGGCTTCGTCTCCGGCGCCGCGACGATCCGAAACGGTTATCCGGGCCAGGTGGCCGGCGCGACGTTTGCGCAGGCGCTGGGCTGGCAGGGTGCGCAGGTGAACACCTCGTACGCCGCTTGTGCGTCGGGCTCGCAGGCGCTCGCCGCCGCGCGCTCCAAGATCCTCTCGGGTGAATGCGAGGTGGCACTGGTGATCGGTTCCGACACGACGCCCAAGGGCTTCCTCAAGCCGGCGCCGGGCGACCGTCCGGACGATCCGGACTGGGTGCGCTTCCGCGTCGGCATCACCAACCCGACCTATTTCGCGCTGTATGCGCGCCGTCGCATGGAGATGTACGGCGACACGACGGACGACTTTGCGCTGGTGAAGGTCAAGAACGCCGAGCACGGCTTCGAGAACCCGAACGCGCGCTACCGCAAGAAGTTCACGGCGGCGGACGTCGCGGCCTCGGCGATGCTGGCCGATCCGCTGCGCCTGATGGACGTCTGCGCGGTGTCCGACGGCGCCGCGGCGATCATCGTCTCCAGCCTCGACTACGCGAGAAAGATCGGCAAGGCCAGCGCGCCGCGCATCGCTGCGATCTCGACGGTGACACCGAGCTTCGCCTCCGAGCTGGTGGAAATGCCGGATATCGCCACCGATTCCGCGGTCGCCTGCGTGCCGCAGTCGTTCCGCGCCGCGCTGCCGAAGAAGGCCTATGAAGAGGCGGGCATCGGTCCCAGGGACGTGAGCCTTGCCGAGGTCTACGATCTGTCGACCGCACTGGAACTCGACTGGATCGAGGACCTGCAGCTGTGCCAGCGGGGCGAAGGCGCGCGTCTGGTGCGTGAGGGCGCAACCACCGTCGGTGGCCGTATTCCGGTAAACGCATCCGGCGGTCTGGCCTGCTTCGGCGAAGCCGTGCCGGCGCAGGCGCTGGCGCAGGTCTGCGAACTCACCTGGCAGCTGCGTGGCCAGGCCGGTGCGCGCCAGGTCGCGAACGCCACCGTCGGCATCACCGCGAACCAGGGCCTGTTCGGTCACGGCTCGTCGGTGATCGTGAAGCGCTGAGGCCATGAACGCAGCCACGCCGCAGACGCCTGTGGAGGACGTCGTGCTTTACGAGGCGCGCGACGGCATCGCCACCCTGACGATGAACCGTCCGCGCTATCACAACGCGCAGAACTCGAAGATGACCTATGCGCTCGACGCCGGCTTCCGCCGCGCGGTCGATGACGACGCGGTCAAGGTCATCGTGCTGCGCGGTGCGGGCAAGAACTTTTCCGGCGGCCACGACATCGGCACGCCGGAGCGCGACGCGCACCTGAGCTTCGAGCGCGAGATGTTGTGGCCGGACCACGTCGGCAAGCCGGGCGCCGAGTTCCAGCTGGTGCGCGAGCAGGAGGTCTACCTCGGAATGTGCCGCCGCTGGCGCGACGTGCCGAAGCCGACGATCGCGATGGTGCAGGGCGCCTGCATCGCCGGCGGCCTGATGCTGGCCTGGGTCTGCGACCTGATCGTCGCCAGCGACGACGCCTGGTTCAGCGACCCGGTCGTGAAGATGAACATTCCCGGCGTCGAGTACTTCGCGCACGGCTACGAGCTGAATCCGCGCATCGCTAAGGAATTCCTGTTCCTCGGGGACAGGATGACCGCCGAGCGCGCGTACCAGATGGGCATGGTGAACCAGGTTGTCGCGCGCGACCAGCTTGAAGCCGCGACCTACGCGATGGCGGCGCGGATTGCGACGCAGCCCCGCATGGCGCTGGCGCTGGTCAAGCACTCGTTGAACCATGTCGAGGACCTGCAGGGCAAGCGAGCGGCAATGGATGCGGCTTTCGGCTGGCATCACTTTGCCCACGCCCACAATCAGCTGACCACCGGTCACAATCTCGCCGGCCTGGATGCCAAGGCCATGGCGGAGGCCAACAAGAAATCATGAGTGCTCTGGAAACCCCGCTGACGCGGTTGCTGGGCTGCCGTTATCCGATCGTTCAAACCGCGATGGGCTGGATTGCCGACGCCAGACTGGTGGCGGCGACCAGCAATGCGGGGGGGTTCGGCTTTCTGGCCGCGGCGACCATGTCGACGCCGCAGCTGAAGGACGCCATCGCAGCAGTCCGGGCGGCGACGACGGCCTCGTTCGGCGTGAACTTCCACATGTTCCAGCCGAATGCCGCCGAGATCATCGACCTGGTGATCGAGCATCGCGACCGTGTGCGTGCCGTGTCCTACGGACGCGGCCCGGATGCCAAGACCATCAAGCGATTCAAGGACGCCGGCATCCTGTGCATGCCGACGGTCGGTGCGCTCAAGCACGCGCAGAAGGCCGTGGAGCTGGGCGCCGACATCATCACCGTGCAGGGCCAGGAGGGCGGCGGCCACACCGGGTCGGTGCCGACGACGCTGCTGCTGCCGCAGGTGCTGGATGCGGTGAAGGTGCCCGTGGTCGCAGCGGGTGGGTTTCACAGCGGGCGAGGACTGGCGGGCGCGTTGGCCTTCGGCGCCGCGGGCATCGCCATGGGCACGCGCTTTCTGATGACGCAGGAATCACCCGTGCCGCGCACGACCCTGCAGAAGTATCTCGAGGTCAACGATCCGGCGAAGATCCGCGCCTCCACCGCGGTGGATGGCATGCCGCAGCGCATGATCGACAACCCGTATCTGCTGAAGCTGGAAAGCGGTGGCCTGATCCGTCGCCTGTTCGTCGCGCTGTCCAGCGCCTGGCACTGGCGCGCACAGACGGGCATGACGATCGGTCACATGATGAAGACCTTCTTCGCCGCGCTGAACGAAGGCGACGGCGCGATCCAGACGATGATGGCCGCCAATGCGCCGGTGCTGATCCAGCGCGCGATGGTGGAAGGCAAGCCGGACGAAGGCGTATTGCCCTCGGGTCAGGTCGCTGCCGTCATCGGTGCGCTGCCGGCGGTTGCCGACGTCATCCAGTCCATCGTGAGCGAGGCCGAAGTGCGGCTCGCCGCCCTCCAGAAATTCTGAACCCTTTCCGAGCCCGCCATGAGCAACGGCTTCACCACCACGATCACCGACGGCATTGCCGAGATCGTCATCAATCGCCCTCCGGTCAATGCCCTGAACGATGCCGGCTGGCATGCGCTGGCTGACGAGATCGGCCGTGTCGGCAGCGATCCTGATGCGCGCGTCATCGTGCTGCGCGCCGAAGGCCGCGGGTTCTGTGCCGGCGTCGACATCAAGGAGCTGGACAAGGAGCCGGAGCGCATCGTGTCGGTCAACGCCGGCAACTACCGCAGCTTCGAGGCGGTGCATCGCAATCCGCTGCCGGTCATCGTCGCGGTGCATGGCTTCGTGCTGGGGGGTGGCATCGGCCTGGCCGGTGCGGCGGACATCGTCGTCGCCAGCGACTGCGCGACCTTCGGCGTGCCGGAGGTCGATCGTGGCGCCATGGGCGGCGGCGCCCATCTGCAGCGCCTGTTTCCGGTACAGAAGGTGCGCATGATGTATTTCACCGGTGAGCCGATCACCGCGGCCGACGCGTACCGCCTTGGCGCCATCGAGACCGTGGTCCCGAAGGCTGAACTGCGCGATGCAGCGCTGAAGATCGCACGCACCATCGCGGCCAAGAGCACGACAATGATCCGGCTGGCCAAGGAGTCCCTGAACGGGATCGAGGATGGCAATCTCGAGGCCAAGTACCGCTGGGAACAGGGCTTCACGCTGCAGGCTTACATGAGCAAGGACTCCGCCGAAACGCGCCGTGCGTTCGTGGAGAAGCGCGACGCGCAGTTCGATGGGCAGAAGAAATCCTGAAGAGCGCTCCGATGAGACTCGAATACACCGAAAAGCAGAAGAAGTTTCGCGCGGAAGTTCGCGCGTGGCTGGAAGCCAACGTGCCGAAGCAGGCGCTGACCAGCTTCGACACCGAAGAAGGTTTTGCCGAGCACCGCGCCTGGGAAGGCAAACTCAACGAGGCGCGGTTCAGTGCCGTGACCTGGCCCTCGGCACTGGGTGGCCGTGGCTGCGACCTCATCGAATGGCTGATCTTCGAAGAGGAATACTGGCGCGCCAACGCGCCACTGCGTGTCAATCAGAACGGTATCTTCCTGCTGGCGCCGACGCTGATGGAGTACGGCACGCCGGAGCAGAAGGCGCGCTTCCTGCCGCGCATGGCCGCGGGTCAGGACATCTGGGCGCAGGGCTGGTCGGAGCCTGGCGCCGGCTCCGACATGGCCGCGATCCGCAGCCGGGCAGTGCGCGATGGCGATCATTACGTCATCAACGGGCAGAAGACCTGGTCGACACGCGCGGTCTGGGCCGACTGGCTGTTCGGCCTGTTTCGCACTGATCCGGAGTCACAGCGTCATCACGGACTGACCTTCGTGCTGCTGCCGCTGAACCTGCCGGGCATCACGATCCGTCCGATCAAGCAGCTCAACGGCCTGCCGGGCTTTGCCGAGATCTTCTTCGACGATGTACGCGTGCCGGTGGAAAACCGCATGGGCGACGAAGGCGCCGGCTGGAACGTGGCGATGGCGACCGCCGGGTTCGAACGCGGCCTGATGCTGCGTTCGCCGGCGCGCTTCCAGCAGACGGCATCGCAGCTGGTCGATCTGTATCAGCGCCATCGTGACACCGCCGATGCCGATCCCGCGATCCGCGATGCGGTGCTGAAGAGCTGGATGCAGGCCGAGGCCTATACGCTGGCGACCTATCGCACTGCCTGCCGCCTGGCGAAGGGGGGGCATATCGGCGCCGAAGCCAGCACCAACAAGATCTTCTGGTCCGAGCTTGATCTGCTGATGCACGAGACTGCGATGAGCATTCTCGGTGCGCGTGCGGAGCTGATGGCGCATGCGCCGGATGCCGGCGATATCGGCCATTGGCTCGATGGCTTCCTGTTTGCGCAGGCGGGCCCGATCTACGCCGGCACTAACGAGATCCAGCGCAACATTATTGCCGAGCGCATGCTCGGCCTTCCGCGCGCCTGAGGACGATCGCAATGGACTTCACATTCGACGAACAACAGCTCGCCTTCCGCGACGCGATCCGCAAGTTCCTGATGGTGGAAGCGGCGCCGGAGATGCTGCGCGATATCTGGGAGACGCAGATTGGCCGCTCCGCTGAACTGCGCGCCAAGCTTGCCGATCAGGGCCTGACCGCGCTGTCGGTGCCCGAGGCCTTCGGTGGTATCGCGCTCGGCGATCTGGACTGGGTGCTGGTGCAGCAGGAGCTGGGGTACTTCGCGATTCCGGACTCGCTGACGGCAACGGCCTATCTCGCGGTCTGGTTGCTCAACCAGCTGCCGGAAGGGCAGGCGCTCAAGGCGCACTGGTTGCCGAAGATAGCTTCAGGCGAGGCCCGCATTGCGGTGGGCCACCCGATCAATCCGATGGTGGCCGATGCCAAGAACTCCAATCTGTTGCTGCTGTGGCACGCCGATGAGCTGCATGCCGTGCAGCCCTCGGACACCGAACTGTCGCTGAACCCGAGCATCGATCAGTCACGTCGCCTCTACAAGGTGACCTGGACGCCGTCGGCGGCCACGCGGGTCTGCGATGCGGCGATGGGACGTCAGCTGTCGGCCGGCGTGCTGGATCGTGCGGGGCTGGCGATCAGCGCACAGCTGCTGGGGCTGGCGCAGCGCATGCTCGATCTGGGGGTCGATCACGCCGCGCAGCGCAAGCAGTTCGGCAAGCCGATCGGCTCGTTCCAGGCGGTCAAGCATCACATGGCCGATGTCGCGGTGAAGATCGAGTTTGCCGAGCCGGTGGTGCATCGCGCCGCCAGTGCGCTGGCAGAGGACGATCCGCTGCGCTCGGTATACGTCTCGCATGCGCGCCTGGCGGCGGGCGAGGCGGCGCTGCTGGCCGCCCGCAAGAGCATCCAGGCGCACGGCGCGATGGGCTATACCTGGGAAGCTGATCTGCAGATGTTCATGAAGCGCGCCTGGGCGCTCGACGCCACCTGGGGCGATCGGGCTTTCCACAAGGCACGCGTTGCCGACCACATTCTTGCCAAGGGCGCGGTGCTCGGCCCTGGCGAAACCTTCAACTGAACGGGAAGAGAACTCATGGCCGAAGCCTATATCGTCGACACCCTGCGCACGCCCACCGGCAAGCGCAAGGGCGGTCTTGCCCACCTGCATGGCGCCGACCTCGGCGCGCATGCGCTCAAGGCGCTGGTCGCGCGCAACGCGATTCCCGCGGAAGATTATGACGACGTGATCTTCGGCTGCCTCGATGCGATCGGCCCGCTGGCCGGCAATATCGCCCGCACATCCTGGCTCGCAGCCGGCCTGCCGCTGCACGTGCCAGGCGTGACCATCGACCGCCAGTGCGGTTCGTCGCAGCAGGCCGTGCACTTCGCCGCGCAGGCGGTAATGTCCGGTACGCAGGACGTCGTCATTGCCGGCGGCGTGCAGACGATGACACAGATCCCGATCTCCTCGGCGATGACCTGCGCCAAGCCGCTGGGCTTCGCGGATCCGTTTTCCGGCTCCAAGGGCTGGGTCGAGCGCTTCGGCAACCAGCCGGTCTCGCAGTTCACCGGCGCGCAGATGATCGCCGACAAGTGGAAGATCACGCGCGAGGAGATGGAAGTGTTCGCGCTGGAGAGCCACCGCCGTGCGCGCGTCGCGCAGAAGGAAGGCCGCTTCGACCGCGAGATCCTCGAGACCGAAGGCCTGAAGATCGACGAGACGGTCCGCGACACCTCGCTGGAGCAGATGGCCAAGCTGGAGCCGCTGGCCCCCGGCGGCACGATCACGGCTGGCGTGTCGAGCCAGACGGGCGATGCGTCCGCCGCGATGCTGATCGTCTCCGAGCGCGCGCTGAAGCAGTACGGCCTCAAGCCGCGCGCGCGCATCCATCACATGAGCGTCTACAGCGATGACCCGATCTTCATGCTGACTGCGCCGATCCCGGCGACGAAGGTCGCGATGAAGAAGGCGGGCATGAAGCTGGAAGACATCGACCTCGTCGAGATCAACGAGGCCTTCGCCCCGGTCGTGCTGTCGTGGCTGAAGGAAACCGGTTATCCGCATGCCCGGACCAACGTCAACGGCGGCGCGATTGCGCTGTCGCATCCGCTGGGCGCCACCGGCGTCAAGCTGATGACCACGCTGCTGCATGAGCTGGAGCGGACGAACAAGCGCTACGGCCTGCAGACCATGTGCGAAGGCGGCGGTGTCGCCAACGTCACCATCATCGAGCGGCTGTAAAGCCGCCGCGGCAACCCTTCTCCCCGCTTGCGGGAGAAGGTGCCCGCAGGGCGGATGAGGGGCAGCGCCGTCGCGAGGTTGCTGGCGGCGCGTGGCCCCTCACCCCGACCCTCTCCCCGCAAGCGGGGAGAGGGAGTTTCGAACGAGCATTTGAGGACAGAGTCATGGGTATTTGCGACAACCGCACCATCATCGTCACCGGTTCCGGCGCAGGTCTGGGCCGTGGCTACGCGCTGGCGCTGGCCGCCGAGGGCGCCAACGTCGTCGTCAACGACATCAAGCGTGAGGCGGCGGAAGCCGTCGTCGCCGAGGTCGAGGCCGCCGGCGGCAAGGCCATCGTCAGCACCGACGACATCACGTCGATGGCCGGCGCCGACAGCATCGTCAACGCCGCGGTCGCCGCGTTCGGCGACGTGCACGGCGTCGTCAACAACGCCGGCATCGTGCGCGATCGCATGTTCGCCTCGATGACCGAGGACGATTGGGATCTGGTGGTCAAGGTGCATCTCAAGGGGCATTTCTGCATTGCCAGCAAGTTGGTGCAGCGCTGGCGCGATCAGGTGAAGGCCACCGGCCAGAAGGTCGACGGCCGCATCATCAACACCAGCTCCGGCGCCGGCCTGCAGGGGTCGGTCGGGCAGAGCAACTACGCGGCGGCCAAGGGCGGCATCGCCTCGCTGACCTTGGTGCAGGCCGCGGAACTGGGCCGCTACGGCATCACCGCCAATGCGCTCGCGCCGGCTGCGCGGACGGGCATGACCGAAGGTCCGTTCGGTGCGCTGATGAAGAAGCCGGAAGACGGCAGCTTCGATCATTACGCCCCGGAAAATGTCGCGCCGCTGGTAGTCTGGCTCAGCAGTCCGTTGTCGGCCCGGGTCACCGGTCGCGTGTTCGAGGTCGAAGGCGGCAAGGTCTCCGTTGCCAACGGCTGGAAGACCGGCGTGATCGCCGACAAGAAGGCGCGCTGGAATCCGGCCGAGCTGACCGAGATCATCGAGACGCTGATCGCCGAAGGGCCGGCACCGCAGAAGGTTTATGGCACCTGACCCGCGTGTGAGCGCGGCGACCGATCCTGCGGCCTATCGGTTGTGGGTGACCGAGAACATTCGCTTCGCCGATCTCGATTTGATGGGGCACGTCAACAACAAGGCGTTCCTCACCTTTGCCGAGAGCGGGCGTGTCGGGTTTCTGACCGAGACGCGCCTGTGGGTGCAGGGCGAGTCCCGCCAGAACGTTGTCGCCCGCATGGAAATCGACTACCGGCACGAACTGCTGTTTCCGGGGCAAGTGCGTATCGGCACGCGCGTGCTGGAGATCGGGCGCAGCTCGTACCGAGTCGGCATGGGCATCTTCGGCGCGTCCGGTTGCGCGGCGACGGTCGAGACGGTGCTGGTGCGGGTCGAGGCCGCCACGCGCACCAAGATCGAACTCAATGACGACGAACGTGCGCGTCTCAGACCTTACCTGGCGGCCTGAACGCGCAGGCCGGGTCTGAATCACCCCAACGGGTGAAGAGCCCGCAGGGCCTTCCCCGAATAATGCGGCGCAATCCCGCCCTTGTGCCGCCATGAACTTCGCGCTCACCGAAGACCAGATCCTGATCCGCGACGCCGCCGAGACGTTTCTCGCCGATGTCAGCGACTCGGCCGCCGTGCGCCGCGCGATGGCGACCGATCTTGGCTACGACGACAGGGTGTGGCAGCGCCTCGCCAGCGAACTCGGCTGGTGCGGCATCGCGATTGCCGAGGAACACGGCGGGCTCGGGCTCGGCCCGGTCGAGCTGGTCCTGATCCAGGAGCAGGCCGGTCGCCGCTTGCTGTGCGCCCCCTTCTTCTCCACGGTCTGTATGGCAGCGACGCTGGTGCAGGAGCTCGGCACGCCCGCGGCTCAGCAGCGCCTGCTGCCGGGCATCGCCAGCGGCGAGATCCGGATCGGCGTTCCGCTCCCCAACTCGGTCGAGGAATGGCTGGCCAGCGCCCGCCGCCTGCGCGCCACGGCGCAGGGGGAAGCCTGGACGCTTGACGGGGATGTCAGTGCCCTGCTCGACGCCGGCGCGGCAGATTGGCTTTTCGCCTTTGCCACGGTCTCCGGTGGGGGGCTGGGTGTGTTCGCCGTGCCGCGCACGGCGCCGGGCGTGACCCTGACCGCGCTGCAGACCTGGGATCAGACGCGTCGCTTCTCGCGGGTTGAATTCAAGGCCGTCGGCACCGCCTGGCGCGTGGATGATCCGGATCGCTCGCGCGAGGGCATGGCGCGCCTCGGCGCACTAGCACGTCTGTATCTCGCCGCCGAGCAGCTCGGCGGGGCGCAGCAGTGCCTGGATCTGAGTGTCGCCTACACCGCCGGTCGCAAGCAGTTCGGCCGCGTGGTCGCCGGCTTCCAGGCGGTCAAACATCGCTGTGCCGAGATGATGGTGAAGATCGAAGCGCTGCGCTCCGCGGTCTACGGAGCGGCGGCGGTGGCGGCCAGCGGTGCCGGCACCGAAACCCTGGCGATGGAGTGCGCGATGGCGCGCACGCTCGCCGCCGACACGCTGTTCTGGTGTGCGCAGGAAGCGATCCAGCTCCACGGCGGCGTCGGATTTACCTGGGAATATGACCCACAGCTGTACTTCAAGCGCGCGCAGGCTTCCAGCCATTGGCTCAGCACGGCGGATGCCCTGCGCGACGAGATCGCCGGCGCGCTGCTGGAGCAGGACTCGTTGCTGTCGGCGCCCGAGGCGCCGGGCACCGATGCCGATGAAGCGTTCCGCAAGGAGGTAGCGGACTGGATGCGCGCGCACCTGAGCGGACGATATGCCAGCCTCAAGCATCGCGGCGGTCCCGGTGATGAAGAGGCCGACCCGGCACTGCGCAAGGAATGGGAACGCGAACTCGCGCGCGGCGGCTGGACCTGTGTCGGCTGGCCGACGGCCTTTGGTGGGCGCGGGCTGTCGATCGGGCAGCAGGTGATCTTCCACGAGGAGTACGCGCGTGCCGGTGGTCCTGGTCGCATGGGTCACATCGGCGAGGGCCTGATCGGGCCGGCAATCATCCAGTACGGTACGCCGGAGCAGCAGGCGCGCTTCCTGCCGAAGATCGTCGACGGCACTGAATACTGGGCGCAGGGCTATTCCGAGCCCGGCGCCGGCTCGGACCTGGCCAACGTGCAGACGCGCTGCTGGCAGGAGTCCGACGGTTCCTGGCGCGTGCAGGGCCAGAAGATCTGGACCTCGCTGGCACACGAGTCCGAGTGGGTGTTTGTCCTCGCGCGCTGCGAGCCCGGCAGTAAGGGCAACAAGGGATTGGCCTTTCTGCTGCTGCCGCTGTCTCAGCCCGGCATCGAGATTCGTCCGATCCGCCAGCTCGGCGGCGGCAGCGAATTCAATGAAGTGTTTTTCGATGGTGCGCGCGCCGAGAAGGATCATATCGTCGGCCGCCCCGGAGACGGCTGGAAAGTGGCGATGGGGCTGCTGGAAATCGAGCGCGGCGTGTCCACGCTGGGTCAGCAGATGCACTTCGCGCACGAACTGGATCTGGTCATCCGGGCGGCCCGGCGCACGGGCCGCGCCGAAGATCCCGCGATCCGCGCGCGGATCGCCCAGGCCTGGTGCGGCTTGCGCGTGATGCGCTACAACGCGCTGCGCATGCTCTCCGGTGCCCAGGATCTCAGCCTGCGTCGCGAGGCGCTGATTGCGAAATACTACTGGTCCAACTGGCACCGCGATCTCGGCAAGCTGGCGATGGATGTGCTCGGCGCCGAAGGCGATGTCGTCTCCGACGATCCGGACATCCGTCCGCTGCAGCAGCTGTTCTTTTTCTCGCGCGCCGACACCATCTACGCCGGCACCAACGAGATTCAGCTCAATCTGATCTCCGAGCGGGGGCTGGGCATGCCGCGCGAGGCGCGGCCGGCGAGCTGAACGTCGCGGCGTCTCGCCGAGGCTCAGCGCCCTTTGAAACGGGCTTTTCGCTTGCCGAGAAACGCCTGAACGCCCTCGGCGAAGTCTTGCGTCAGTCCGAGTTCGCGCTGCCAGTCCCGTTCCAACTGCAGCTGCTCCGTGAGCGACTGACGCGCACCGGCCTGCAGGCTGTGCTTGATGCGCGCCAGTGCGACGGCCGGCCCTTGGGCCAGTTTTTCGGCGAGCGCCTGCGCCGTCGTCGGCAGTGCGTCGTCGTCGACCACCTCCCAGATCAGACCCCAGTCCTTCGCCTGCTCGGCCATGATCGGCTGGCCGAGCAAGGCAAAGCCCATTGCGCGCTGCGGCCCGAGCAGACGCGGCAGCACCCAGGTGCCGCCGGCATCGGGCATCAGGCCGATGTTGACGAAGGCCTGCAGGAATTTGGCCGACCGAGCGGCGATCGTGAGATCCGCCATCAGCGCCAGCGAGCAGCCGGCGCCTGCGGCCATGCCATTCACTGCGGCGATGATGGGTTTGGGGAGTGCATGCATCCGCGCGACCAGGGGGTTGTAGTGCGTCACCAGCGGCGCGCCGATGTCGAGCTGGCCGTCGGCATCCAGAAGGGGGTGCTTGAGGCTCTCGGCGAGGTCGGCGCCGGAGCAGAAGCCGCGACCTTCCCCCGTGAGGATCACGGCGCGCACCGCGTCGTCGTGTGCGATGCGCTCGAAGGCGGTGTTGAGTTCGCCGAGCAGGTCCAGCGTCAGCGCATTGAGCTGCGCGGGGCGATTGAGGCGCAGGGTGGCGACGCCCTGCTCGACGCCGTACAGCAGATGCTGAAAATTCAAGATCAAGCTCCGGAAGGACTCGGTCAAGCATGACCGAGCGCCGGGCGCGCGGCGAGAGGGCGGTCGCCGCGCGCCCGATCCGGGCACTCAGGGTTGCGCGGCGGCGAGTTCCGGAAGCACCGGGTGGATCCAGAGATCGCTGAGCCGGTCCGGCTGCTCGGTGTCGTGCAGCAGCACGATATCGGCATCCTGGGGTGCGCGGCTGCTGGCGGCACTGACGATGGTGATGCGGGACACGCCGCTGACCTCCACTGCCTGCAGATCGCCGAGGACCTGGTGGGCATTGAGCCAGTCATCGGCCCGGGTATCGGCGTCGCGCGACGCGAGTGCGGCAGCGCTGAAGTGCTGCTGCGCATAGGCGGTCAGCGCGGCACGGTCGGCCTGGTTGAAGGCTCGCAGGAAGGCATGGTCCGCCGTGCCCAGCACGGGGATGGCGGTGGACTGGGCGGCTGCGGACAGCGACAGCAGGCCGGCGGCGGCCAGGACCAAGGGGCGGATGAGGCGGGTGGGGCGCATGACAATCTCCAGGGCGGTAGACGACTGGACGCCAGCGTAGGCCGCTGCACGGCGCCAAAAAATGGGGCACGTGGAAGCAGATTGATGACGGGGCGGAATGAATCGGGCTCCCGGATGCGGTATCCCCAGCGGATGCCTCATCCTTCCGGGCGAAGCCACCCGGCGCCGGGCTGGCGAGACTGTCCGCTGTTCAACCGGATGACCCATGTCACAGATCGTCGTTCCCGCGCCTGAGTATGTGCCCGCGCATGGCTTGCTGCGCGGCAAGTCGGTGCTGATTACCGCCGCGGCCGGGGGCGGCATCGGTTTCGCCGCAGCCAGGCGCTGTCTGGAGGAGGGTTGCCGCGCGATCCTGGTCTCGGATATCCACCCTCGCCGCACCGAAGAGGCTGCACAGGCGCTGCAGAAGGAGTTTCCGCAGACGCCGGTGTTCGGCAAGGTGGGCAACGTCGCCGTCGAGGCCGACGTGCAGGCGCTGGTCGACGAGGCGGAAGACAAGCTCGGCGGCGTCGACGTGCTGATCAACAACGCCGGTCTCGGCGGCAGCAAGCGCGTCGTCGACATGACCGACGAGGAGTGGCACAAGGTGCTCGACGTGACCCTGACCGGTACGTTCCGCATGACGCGCGCGATGCTGAAGAAGATGCAGCCGCGCAGGCGCGGGGCCATCGTCAACAATGCGTCGGTGCTGGGCTGGCGCGGCCAGCAGGAGCAGGCGCATTACGCGGCGGCCAAGGCCGGTGTCATGGCGCTGACGCGGTGCTCGGGGCTGGAGGCGGCGGAGTTCGGCATCCGCATCAACGCGGTGTCGCCGTCGATCGTGTTCCACGACCACCTGCGCAAGTCGGCGCCGGAATCGCTGCTCAAGGAACTGGCGAGTCGCGAGGCGTTCGGCCGCGGTGCAGAAGCCTGGGAGATCGCCAACGTGATGGTATTCCTGGCCTCGGATTACGCCTCCTATCTGGTCGGCGAGGTCATTTCCGCTTCCAGCCAGAGAGCCTGAGATGCCCGCTACCGTATTCGAATCCGCCGCTGCGCTGACCGAGGCCATCGGCCAGCCGCTGGGAGAGACCCCCTGGCTGGAGATCACGCAGGCACGCGTGAACCAGTTTGCCGACGCCACCGACGACCATCAGTGGATCCACGTCGATCCGGTGAGGGCCAAGGACGGTCCGTTTGGCGCCTGCATCGCGCATGGCTATCTGACGTTGTCGCTGGCGGCACGCTTCATGCCGGAACTGATCGACGTGAAGATGAAGATGGGCGTCAACTACGGCACCGACAAGGTGCGCTTTCCATCGCCGGTCAAGGTCGGGCAGCGCATCCGCGGCACCGGGCAGATCCTGGCCGTGGAGCCGACCCAGGATGGCGGGGTGCAGTCCACGCTGCGCCTGACGGTGGAAATCGAGGGCCAGGCCAAGCCGGCCTGCATCGTCGACACGATTTCCCGCTACTACTTTTGAATGAAGCCCGGGGTGTCCGCCCGGGGCTAGTCTGAGTGGATAACAAGTACGCACCGCCGGGCGACGTTCGCGCGCACCCGGTCTCACGGAGAGCATGATGAGTGAAGCAGTGATCGTGTCCGTTGCCCGCACGGGGATCGGCAAGGCGTATCGCGGTGCCTTCAACGATACCGAGGCCCCGGTGCTGGGGGGGCATGTGATCCAGGCGGCGGTGGCCCGTGCCGGCATCGACCCCAGGGACGTCGATGACGTGATCCTCGGGTGCGCGGCCCAGCAGGGCACGCAGGCCTATAACCTGGGCCGCCTCTGCGCCTACACCGGCGGCTTGCCAGACACGGTGCCGGGCATGACGCTGGACCGCCAGTGCGGCTCCGGGCTGATGGCCATCGGCTTTGCCGCCAAGAACATCCTGGCGGGCGAGCAGGACTTCGTGGTCGCCGGCGGCGTCGAGTCGATCTCGCTGGTGCAGAACAAGCACAAGAACAGCTACCGCTTCATTTCGCAGGCGGTGCTTGCCGCGCAACCGGCGGCTTATATCCAGATGATCGAGACGGCGGAGATCGTGGCCGAGCGCTACAAGATCTCGCGCGCCGCGCAGGACGAGTTCAGCCTGCAGAGCCAGCAGCGCACTGCAGCCGCGCAGGCCGCCGGCAAGTTCGATGACGAGATCGCGCCGATCACGGTCGACAAGCAGCTCTACGACAAGGAAGGCAATCCGACCGAGAAGCAGTCGGTGACGCTGAGCAAGGATGAAGGCAACCGTGCCGACACGACGCTGGAGGGCCTCAATGGCCTGAAGCCGGTCTGGAAGGACGGCCAGTTCGTGAAGCAGGGCAGCTTCATCACCGCCGGCAATGCGTCGCAGCTGTCCGACGGCGCTGCCGTGGCGCTGCTGACCAGCAGCCAGACCGCCAAGGCCCGTGGTCTGAAGCCGCTGGGCATCTATCGCGGCGTCGCGGTCGCCGGGTGCAAGCCTGACGAGATGGGCATCGGCCCGGTGTACGCCGTGCCCAAGTTGCTCGCGCAGCACGGCCTCAAGGTGTCGGATATCGGCCTCTGGGAGCTCAACGAGGCGTTTGCCTGTCAGGTGCTGTACTGCCGTGACACCCTCGGCATTTCGCAGGACAAGCTCAACGTCAATGGCGGCGCGATCGCGATCGGCCATCCGTTCGGCATGTCCGGTGCGCGCATGGTCATGCACGCGCTGATCGAAGGCCGTCGCCGGGGTGTGAAGTACGTCGTCACCACGATGTGCATCGGCGGGGGCATGGGTGCGGCGGGACTGTTCGAGATCCCCGGCTAAGAACGGGGACCGAACTTGCCCCGGTGCGGGGCGGGGCTCCAGACTGGACGCGGGGAACGCGGTCCGTGCTGGTGAACGCTGAAAAACAAGCCCGCGATAATCGGGCAGATGGAAGAGGATCCATCATGACAACGACTGATGCCGCGGCCATCGCCGCTCAGAAAGGTTCGTTTTCGCGCGGCTGGCCTTCACTGGTGTTGACGGTGCTGGTGTTGCTGGCGGCGCTGTATTCGTTCTCCCATCGACCGCCACCGCCGTTTCCGGCGACGCAGGTGCATCCCAATGGATTGCTGGTCAACGCGCTGGCACGCGAGGGCAAGCGGCTGCTCGCGGTGGGTGAGCAGGGGCGCATCCTGATCGCTGATGCCCCGGAAGGTCCGTGGCGCGAGGCGGCGGTTGCGCAGCAGCGGGATTCGACGCTGACGTCGGTGGCGTTTATCGCCGAGGGCGTGGCCATTGCTGCCGGTCACGAGGCCTGGATTCTGCGCAGCGAGGATCGCGGCGAGACCTGGACGGAGGTGGCGTTCAGTACCGAGCAGTCCGATCCGATCCTCGGGATCGCGGGCCCCTACGACGGCAAGCTGTACGCCTACGGTGCGTTCGGCAAATTCCTGGTGTCGACCGATCTGGGCAAGACCTGGAGCGCCATGCCGCTGGTTGATGAGGGGGCCGCCGCCGAGCCGGCGACGGCCGAGCCGGATCCCGAGGCCGAGGACTACGACCCGTTTGCTGCCTACACCGCGGGGGCCAGCAGTGGTGGCGGGCTGGGGGAGCGCCATCTCAATGCCCTGCTGCGCACCCGTGACGGGACGCTGTGGCTGGCGGGCGAGCGCGGCCTGCTGGCTCGCTCCAGCAATGGTGGCGAGAGCTGGAAGGTGCTGGACCCGGTGTATGCCGGTTCCTGGTTCGGGTTGCTCGAATTGCCGGGTAACGCGGTTCTGGCATTTGGCATGCGGGGCAACGCGTATCTGACGCGCGACAACGGCGCCAGCTGGAGCAAGGCCAAGGTGCCGATGCCGCTGTCGTTGTTCGGCGGGGCACTCGATGCCGACGGCAACGTCATCCTGGTGGGCGCCAGCGACGCCGTACTGAAGTCCACCGACAACGGCGCGAGTTTCGAGCTGGTCTCGCAGAAGGATCGCCGCAGCATCTCGGCCGTGTTGCCGCTCGAGAGTGGCGGGTGGCTGACCGGCGGAGAGGCGGGCGTGAAGCAGCAATGGCCGGGCGTCGGTGCCGCATCCGGATCGCCAGCTGCGTCAGAAGGAGACGCCTCATGAGTCGCGCAGAGCAAGTGGTCGGCAAACTGGCCGATCTGCTGTTGAGCTGGCGCAAGATGCTGGCGGTGTTGTTTGCGGCGACCACGCTGTTCTTTGGCTGGAGCGCATCCCAGGTCAAGCTCGACCCGGGCTTCCTGAAGCTGATCCCCATCAAGCATGAATACATGCAGACGATGATGGATTACATGGAGGATTTCTCCGGCGCCAACATGCTGCTGGTGAATCTTCGCTGGAAGGGTGAAGGCGACATCTATAACCGCGAGTTCATGCAGGCCCTGCAGACCGCCACCGATGAGGTGTTCTTCATTCCGGGCATCAACCGGACCAAGGTGTCGTCGCTGTTCACCCCCAGCACCTACTACATCGAGATCACCGAGGACGGCTTCAATGGCGAGCCGGTCGTGCCAGCGCGTTATTCGGGCACGGACGAGCAGCTGGCGCAGGTGCGGCGCAATGTCGAGAACTCGGGCCAGATCGGGCTGCTCGTCGCCAACAACCTGAAGGCCGCGATGATCCGCGCCGACCTGCAGGAGTATGACGCCAAGTCCGGCCCGGAAGGTCCGCAGAATGTTGATTACTGGGACGTGCAGAACCGGCTGGAGGAGATCCGCAACCGTTTCGAGAGCCCGACCAAGTACGTCTACAAGATGAAAGCCGACCGTGAGCCCTTCAAGGCCGGCGAAGTCGTCTACGAGGGCTATGTCGATTATGGCTGGGCCCTGTTCATGCAGACCTTCACGGCGCTCAAGCAGGTCGAAGGCTCGGAAGGTGCGCAGCCGTTCAAGATCAAGGGCGGCGAGGTCACGGTCGAGCAGGTCGAGAATCCGGCCTATACGCCGAACATCGAGGTCAATGTCATCGGCTTTGCGCGCTTGCTTGGTGATGTGATCAAGGGCCTGCTGGGCGTGTTTGCCTTCTTCGGCCTCGCGTTCGTGATTACGGTGGTGCTGCTGTACTGGTACACGCGCTCCTGGCGCATCACGTTCACCGCGTTGATCGTGGCGATGCTGCCGGTGCTGTGGCTGATCGGCGTGCTGCCGCTGATCGGATACGGCATCGATCCGATGTCGATCCTGGTGCCCTTCCTGATCTTCGCGATCGGGGTGTCGCATGCGGTCCAGATGACCAGTGCCTGGCGGCTGGAGGTCATGGCCGGACGCAGTTCGCAGCAGGCCGCACATGGGGCGTTCACGAAGCTGTTCATCCCGGGCGCCGTGGCGTTGCTGACCGAGGCACTGGGCTTCGGCGTGATCATGTTCATCGACATTCCGATCGTGCACGAGTTGGGGATCACCGCGTGCATCGGCGTGCTGCTGATGATCATCACCAACAAGATGATTCTGCCGATCATCCTGAGTCATCTGACACTCGAACAGTCCAGCCTGCGGCACTCCGAGAACGCGATGTTCAGCGACACCTCGCCGCTGACCCGCATTCTCGGGGCCTGCGCCGAGCCGCGGACGGCAGCCGTGGTTTTTGCGGTGACGATCGTGGTGCTCGTTGCGGCGACCTGGAAGTCGGGGGATCTGACGATCGGCGATACCGGCGTCGGCCAGCCCGAGCTGCATGAGGATTCGCGGTACAACACGGACAGCGCGACGATCGCCAGCACGTACGACATTGGCGTCGATGTGTTGACGGTTATCGTCGAAGCCAAGGATTTTCCAGGCGACTCCTGCCTGCAGTATCCGGTCGTCGGGCTGATCGACAAGTTCGAGTTGTACATGCGCGGCGTCGAAGGCGTGCGCTCGGTGACCAGCGTGGCCGGTATCGGCAAGCTGGTGATCTCGGCCTTCAACGAGGGCAATCCGCGTTGGCGCGCACTGCCGCGCAGCGAGGTGGGCTTGTCCACCGGCTCCAAGGCGTTTGATCCGAATCTGGGTCTGAACAACGAGAGCTGCCGCGCCATCCAGGTCCTGATCTTCACCAAGGATCACGAGGGCGCGACGATTGCCCACGTGGTCTCCGAGATCAAGCGTTTCATCGCGGATCATCCGGTCGAGGGTGTCAAGCTGCGCCTGGCCAGTGGCAACGTCGGCGTGATGGCGGCGACCAACGAGTCGGTATCGTCCGCGGAAGTGACGATGCTGCTGGCGTTGTTCGGCGCGCTGGTGCTGTTCTGCCTGGCCTCGTTCCGTTCGTGGATCGCGACCCTGTGCGTGATGGTGCCGCTGACGCTGGTCAGCATCATGTGTAACGCGCTGATGGCAACGCTGGACATCGGTCTCAAGGTGGCCACCCTGCCGGTGGTGGCGCTGGGCGTCGGCGTCGGGGTTGACTACGGTCTCTACCTGTTCGAGCGCATCCAGCACTACATGGAGGATCCGTCCTGCGACTTCCGCACCGCCTTCATCGGCGCAATGCGGGATCGCGGCGCGGCGGCGGTCTTCACGGCCGTGACGATGTCGGTCGGCGTGGCGACCTGGACGATGTCGGCGCTGAAGTTCCAGGCCGACATGGGCCTGCTGCTGGCCTTCATGTTCCTGGTCAACATGCTCGGGGCGGTGTGCCTGCTGCCGGCGATGGGGGCCTGGTTCTACCGCGACAGCGGGCGTGGCAAGGCCCTGACGGCGACGCACTGATCCGGGGTGGTTTCGGGCCCACCGTCGGCACGGCTGGCGGTGGGCTTTTTGTTGCGCGTGTATCGGTTACGGAATGGCGTTCGCAAACTACCCCATTTGCAGCATGCACGCGTTCTTGCGCAGCCGGTAAGGTCGATCTCAGGTGTCCTGCGGGATCGGCTCTGGGGTCGCGATGTGATCCAGTCGAAAAGGCGGGCAAGCCCAACGATAACTGGAGGATGTGGCAATGACCCAATTGGCAACCGAGAAGCTGGTGTCCGTCGACTCCCACGTGCACTTCACCGACGAGTGGGTGAAGGAGCGGCTCCGCAAGGAACTGCACGCCGTCTGGGACGACGCCAACAAGAAAGCCGAGGAGTATGCGGCCAAGGTGTTGCGCGGCGGCCAGCCGCAGCTGCAGCTCGAGGATTTCGTGGATCCGGAAGCCGCCAAGGATCCGGGTCACTTCAATCCGGAAGGCAAGCTCAAGGCGATGGATCTCGACGGTGTCTACGCCGAGGTGATCTTTCCGGAGCTCGCGGGCGCCAAGATCGCCAATCCGTTTCTGATGGGTGACAACTGGAAGGAAGTCTTCCAGGGCTACAACAATGCGATGGCGGATTTTGCGGCGCACGATCCGGTGCGTCTGATGACGGCCTATCAGTTGCCGCTATACGACATCGACTTTGCGCTGAAGGAAGTCGAGCGTCTCGCCAAGGACAAGAAGGCGCGCTGCGTGCAGCTGACGCCGTTCCCGTCGGACCTGGGGCTGCCGGACTTCTACGACAAGCGCTATGCGCCGCTGTGGTCGTTGCTGGAAGAGACCAACCTGACCATCCTCAACCACCTCGACCTGCACAAGAACCTGTGGGATGTGTTCCGTCGCGATCCGACGCCGCAGAAGGGCATCTTCACCGGCCTGGCCTGGGCGCCGTTGGCCGAGACGATCTGCATGTGGATTCTCACCGGCACGCTGGAGAAGTACCCGAAGCTCAAGGTGCTGTTTGTCGAGCCGGGTCTGGGGTGGCTGCCGTGGTTCTTCGAGTCGCTGCTCGATCCGCGCATGCACCAGCACTACACCTTCCCGGGCGTCAAGAAGCCGCCTTCGGAAACGTTCCGTCAGCAGTGCGGTGCGACGTTCATGTACGAGCCGCGCGGTCTGACCGAGTGCTACAAGTATTTCGGCCCGGACTGCCTGTACTGGTCGACCGACTTCCCGCATCCTGCAACGTGCTGGCCGAACTCCCGCAAGCAGGTGGTCAGCCAGTTCGCCGAGGCGGGCATCCCGGAAGCCGATCGCATCAAGATCACGTCCGGCAACGCGCTGCGGACCTTCGGCCTCGGCTGAGGGTTTCCGGCACCAGGCCTTCGGGTCCGAACGTGAGACGTCGCGAGGCGTCTCACGTTTTTGCCGTTTGAAGCCGACCGCAACTCATTCCAAAAAATCTGACGAGAACCACCATGGCTGGCGTCCTACAGAATCTCAAAGTACTCGACCTGACCTCCGGCATCGCCGGTCCGATGACGACCATGCTGCTCGGCGACAACGGTGCCGATGTCACCAAGATCGAACCCCCGGGCGGTGACCCGGCGCGTCATCTGGACGGCCCTCAGAAGCTGGGGTACGCGGTCTGGCAGCGCGGCAAGCGCAGCGCTTTCCTGGATCTCGCCAACGCCGCCGACAAGGACGTGCTGCTGGCGCTGGTGCAGGGCGCCGACATCCTGGTCGAGTCCTACGCGCCGGGCGAAGCCGCCAAGCTCGGCATCGACTACGCGACCCTGTCCAAGCTCAACCCGCGCCTGATCGTCTGCTCGATCACCGGCTACGGCCGCGACAACGCGCACAGCACCCGTCCTGCGATCGACGCGCTGGTGCAGGCGCGCACCGGCCTGATGTTCGAACAGCGTGGCTGGGCCGAAGGCGCGCTCAATCACATGAATGGTCAGCCGGATCCGTATCCGGATCTCGAGATTCCGCAGGACTGGGTGCAGGGTGCGCCGCGTCCGGGCCCGCTGTTCGTCGCCTCGCAGTGGCCGAGCCTCGGTGCGTTCTTCAACGCCAGCCTCGGCATCGCCGCCGCGCTGCGCGCGCGCGAACTCACCGGCCGCGGCCAGTGGGTCGAGACCTCGCTGCTGCAGGGTGCGCTTGCCGGTGCCGCCGGCGTCTGGCAGCGCGCCGAGAAGATCGACGCCCCGGGCTTCGACACCTGGATCCTCGGCAACCGCTCGCCCAAGGGCCACTTCCAGGCCAAGGACGGACACTGGCTGCACAACTGGGTGCCCAACCCGCGCTTCATCTTGCAGGCCGCAGCCGGCGACACGCTCAACGCCTCGCCCGACCTCACGGTGCAGAACGACCCGGATCGCTTCGGCACCGGCCCGGAAGAAATCCTGGTGATGTCGCACTACCAGCCGCTGCTCGCGGAAGCCGTCGCCAAGTTCCCGGTCAAGGACTGGATCGAGGCCGCCGCCACCGCCGAGATGACGATGCAGCCGGTGCGCAGCATCGAAGCGTCGCTCGCCGATCCGGCGTTCCTCGAAGACGGCTGCGTGACCGAAACCACGCATCCGGAACTGGGTACGATCCGCACCGTCGGCAATGCCTACAACATGAGCAAGACGCAGGGCAAACCCGGCCAGCCGCCGGTCAAGCCCGGTGCCAACACCGATGAAGTGAAGGCGGAAGCCAAGAAGATCATCGCCGAGGCGAAGGCCGCGACCGCTGCGGCCAATGGCGGCAAGAAGATTGGTGCGCCGCTGGAAGGCATCACCGTGCTCGACCTGGGCCTGGCGATCGCCGGCCCGTTCGGCACGCAGCTGCTGTCGGATCTGGGCGCGACGGTCATCAAGGTCAACGGCCTGTTCGACCTGTTCTGGCACCGCGTGCACATCGCCTACATGGCCAACCGCGGCAAGAAGTCGATCACGCTGAACCTCAAGGACCCGCGCGCGATGAAGATCCTGCTGGATCTCGTCAAGCAGGCCGACGTCGTACAGCACAACATGCGCTACGACGCCGCCGAGCGCCTGAAGATCGACTACGAAAGCCTGAAGCAGATCAACCCGAAGCTGATCTACTGCCACACGCGCGGCTTCGAGCGCGGGGCGCGCGCGGCGCTGCCGGGCAACGACCAGACCGGTGCCTGCCTGTCCGGCATCCAGTTCGAGGACGGCGGCATGGGCCGCGCCGGCGACAACGGCGAAGTCGGCCGTCCGCTGTGGAGCTTCACCAGCTTCGGCGACACCGGCAACGGCTTCCTCTCCGCCATCGGCATCGTCAACGCGATCTACCACCGCGACCGTACCGGCGAAGGCCAGTTCATCGACACCTCCATCATCAACGCCGCACTGCTCAACACCAGCTACGCGGTCGCGACCCAGGACGGCAAGGGCTTCGAGCGTCCGCGCATCGGCGGCGACCAGGTCGGCTACGGCCCGTTCCACCGCATCTACGAGACGAACGCCGGCTGGCTCTGCGTCGTCGCGCAGACCGAAGCGCAGCGCGCCGCGCTGCTGAAGACCGTCGGCGCCGGCGACGCCAAGGCCATCGGCGACAAGCTCAAGGGCGACAGCGCCGCCAACTGGTTCAAGACGCTCGACGCCGCCGGCGTGCCGGTGGAAGTCTGCGACGAAGAGTTCTCGCGCAAGCTGCACGACACGCCGGACTTCCAGAAGTCGAAGAGCGTCGTCTCCTATCCGCACCCGGTCGTCGGCAAGCTCGACCAGATCGGCCTGCTGTTCTCCCTGTCCGACACCCCGGGCGTCATCCAGGGCCGCCCGCTGCTGGTCGGCGAGCACACCAAGGAGATCATGGCCGGCATGGGCTACAGCGAAGACGACATGAAGACGATGGAAGAGCAGTTCGCCATCGGCTTCGTCGGCATGCCGCGCATGCCACCGCGTCCGGCGCCGAAGCCGGGTGAGGCGCCCAAGCAGGGGATGGCCAGCATGCTCGATAAGGAAGCCAAGAAATAGGCCCGCCGCATCATGCTGAAAAAGGACAAGGCCCCGCATCTGCGGGGCCTTGTTTTTGAGGCACTAACCCGGCGGTCAGTGCCAGCCGAGCACCGCGCACAGCAACCCGATCCCCGCGGCCGCCGCCAGCGTAATCCCCAACCCGAGCTTGAAGCGCAACAGCGCCAGCATCGCGCCCAGCCCGAGCAGCAGTGCGAGCTCATCGAGCGAGGCCGGGTCTGGCTGCGGCACCTGCAGCACGCCGTACTGCCAGTGGCCGACCTCGCGAAACAGCACGTGTATTGCAAACCATAGCGACAGATTGAGGATGACCCCGACCACCGCAGCAGTGATCGTGGTCAGGGCCGCTGCCAGGCCCCGGTGATGGCGCAGGCGCTCGATGTAGGGTGCGCCCAGGAAGATCCACAGGAAGCAGGGCACGAAGGTGACCCAGGTCGAGAGGGTGGCGCCGATCAGGCCGGACAGCAGCGGATCCAGGGCGCCGGGGTCGCGGTAGGCCCCCAGAAAACCGACGTAGGTCAGCACCAGGATCAGCGGTCCCGGCGTGGTTTCGGCCAGCGCCAAGCCCTGCACCATCTCCTGCGGTGCCAGCCAGCCATAGCGCTGCACGGCCTGCTGCGTCATGTAGGCGAGGACGGCATAGGCGCCGCCGAAGGTGACGACGGCCATCTTGCTGAAGAACAGCGCCTGCTCGGTATAGACGTGCGCAGCGCCCAGGGTCAGCAGCAGCGCGGCCACCGGCAGGCCCCACAGCGCAACCCCGCTGAACAGCACCTTCAGCGTCCAGCTGGCGGCCGGCAGCGTGGGCGTGCCGACATCCTCGTCGCGCTCGGCCGGGCGGGTGGCAGTAAACAAGGAGGGATGGCTGCGGGACAGCACGAGGCCCAGCAGCGCAGCGCTGGCGATGATCAGTGGAAAGGGCACGCCAAAGGCGAAGATCGCGACGAAGGACAGCGCAGCAACGGTCCACAGCAGCCCGTGCTTCAGCGCCTTGCGTCCGACCCGGATCACCGCTTCGATCACGATCGCCAGCGTCGCCGCCTGTAATCCGAACAGCAGGCCGCGCACCAGGTCCAGTTCGCCGTAGCACACGTAGATCACGGCGATGCCGAGCATCAGCAGGAAACCGGGCAGGATGAACAGCAGGCCGGCGATCAGCCCGCCCCGCGTCCGGTGCAGAAGCCAGCCGATGTAGGTCGCGAGCTGCTGGGCCTCGGGTCCCGGCAGCAACATGCAGTAGTTCAGGGCATGCAGGAACCGCGTCTCGCTGATCCAGCGCTTTTCCTCCACCAGCAGGCGATGCATGAGCGCAATCTGGCCGGCAGGACCGCCGAAACTCATCAGGCCAATGTGCAGCCAGACGCGCAGGGCCTCGGCGAAGCGGACGGGGGTGGGCAGGGGGGTGGACATGGGAGCGGCCGGGTAGAGGCCATCATGATACGGTGCCGCCGGTTTCATTCTGCCGTACCACCACAGACCGTTTCGGGAGAGACGCCATGAATCCGACCTATCCGCTGCTGGCTCCAGTGATCGCGCTGGTGCTGTGGTCCTTCGTGATCTGGGCCTGGATGTACGCTACCCGCATTCCCGCCATCATTCGCGCCAAGATGAAGCTGGACCGGATGCGTCCTGCGGGCGAGCAGATGGCGGAGCTGCCGGCGCGCGTGCGCTGGAAGGCTGACAACTACAACCATCTGATGGAACAGCCGACGCTGTTCTATGCCGTCGCGCTGGCGTTGGCGCTCCTGGGTGATGCGACATCGGCGAGCCTCGGCCTGGCCTGGGCCTATGTCGGTCTGCGGGTCGTGCACAGCCTCGTGCAGGCTGTCGTCAACAAGATCGAACTGCGCTTTGCCGTCTTCGTGATCTCGTCGCTGGTGCTGCTGGCGCTGACCTACCGCGCGGCAGAACGGGTGTTCTGAGCCGGCAGCCGCCCGTGCCCGGCGGGTCCGGGCACGGGCGCGCGGGACTCAATCCAGAACGCGCGTGACGGTCAGGGTCTGCGGCTCGCCGTCGTGCAGCGCCCAGCTCATCGACTGCCCGACGGAGAGTCCGATCAGCGCCGCGCCGATCGGGCTGATCACCGAAATCCGCAGGGTCGACAGATCCGCCTCGTGTGGCAGCACCAGCCGAATCGTGCGGATACTGCCGCTGCGCTCGTCCTGATAGGTCACCAGAGAACCGATACGCACGACGTCCTCGGGCATGGCGTCCGGGGGCAGGACTTCTGCGCGATCAATCTCCTCCAGCAGGCGCTCCGCGACGTCGGGTGCGCGATCCAGCGCGTCCTCGGCCAGCTGGCGCAGCCGGCTGTGATCGCGGCTGTCAATGATCAGGGGTGGTTGCAGGCGCTGGCCAGGATCGGAAACAGCAGGGGTATTCATGACAGGAAACTCCGGTAGGCCCGACCGGACCGGCGCGGGGCGCTGCGGCACAGGGGGGCGGACATCTGAATGGGGAGGAACACCGGGCCGCTGCTGCGGCCGGAAAGGATGCGGATGAAATGAACCCCGGACCTGCTGACGTCGCGGCGCGAGGCCGGGCCCGGGGCTTAACAGCCTTCGAGCAGAGGCCCCGTGTGAGGCAGGTGACGCAGATAGGTCGGATTCAGCAGCATGGAGGGACTGTGCGCAGCGCAGCCCGCAATGTCAATGCGTGGATCGTGTTGCATGCAGCAGCTGAACCGGCGCTGACGCGCCGGTCTGCGGCCAGCGGCTCTGCGATCAGAGGGTGGCAGCGAGGCGCGAGCCCTGATCGATGGCGCGCTTGGCGTCCAACTCGGAGGCTACGTCGGCACCGCCGATCAGGTGCACGCTGGCGCCCGCCGCCTGCAACGGTGCCTGCAACTCGCGCAGCGGCTCCTGGCCGGTGCACAGCACGATGGTGTCGACTTCCAGCAGCGTTGCCTTCTCGCGCTTCTCGCCGTAACTGATCAGCAGGCCGCGCTCGTCGATGCTCTCGTAGTTCACGCCGCCGATCATCTCGACCTGCTTCATCTTCAGCTGCGCGCGGTGAATCCAGCCGGTGGTCTTGCCCAGACGTTTGCCGAGGGACTCGGCCTTGCGCTGCAGCAGCGTGACCTTGCGGGCGGGCGGCGTGATCTGCGGCTGGGTCAGGCCGCTGCGCGCGGTCTGGGGATCGGTGACCCCCCACTCCCGATTCCAGGCAGCGAGATCCAGTGTCGGCGAGTGGCCGTCGTGCACCAGGTACTCGGAGACGTCGAAGCCGATGCCGCCGGCGCCGATCACAGCCACACGGGCGCCGACCGGCTTCTGATGCAGCAGTACGTCGATGTAGGTGACGACCTTGCCGGTTTTTTCCTGCTCGGCCTGCCCCGGAATCTTCGGACTGCGTGGAACCACGCCGGTGGCGAGCAGGATTTCGTCGTACTTGCCGTCGATCAGGAAGCTGGCATCGACGCGAGTGTTGAGATGCAGCTGAACGCCCGTGGTGTCGATCTTGCGACGGAAGTAGCGCAGCGTCTCGTGGAATTCTTCCTTGCCCGGGATGCGCTTGGCCATGTTGAACTGCCCGCCGATCTCGGCCGCGGCATCGAACAGATCCACCTGATGTCCGCGTTCGGCGAGTACGGTGGAGGCGGCCAGGCCAGCGGGGCCGGCACCCACCACGGCAATGCGCTTCGGGTGCCGTGTCGGCGTGTAGCTGAGCTCGGTTTCGTGGCAGGCCCGCGGATTGACCAGACAGCTCGCGGTCTTGTTCGAGAACGTGTGGTCGAGGCAGGCCTGGTTGCAGGCGATGCAGGTGTTGATCTCGTCGGCGCGGCCTTGCGCGGCCTTCTTCACGAACTCGGCGTCGGCGAGCAGAGGGCGCGCCATCGAGATCATGTCGGCCTGGCCGGAGGCGAGGATCTGCTCGGCGACTTTCGGATCGTTGATGCGGTTGGTCGTGCAGACCGGGATCGAGACTTCGGACTTCAGCTTCTGCGTGACCCACGCAAAGGCGCCGCGCGGCACCGAGGTGGCAATCGTCGGGATGCGCGCCTCGTGCCAGCCGATGCCGCTGTTGATGATGGTCGCGCCGGCCTTCTCGATGGCCTTGGCGAGTTCGACGACTTCTTCCCAGGTCTGGCCGTTGGGAATCAGGTCGAGAATCGACAGGCGGTAGACGATGATGAAGTCCTTGCCGACCGCTTCGCGCATGCGCGTGACGATCTCCACCGGCAGGCGCATGCGATTGGCCCAGCTGCCGCCCCATTCGTCGGTGCGCTGGTTGACGTGGCTGACGAGGAACTGGTTGATGAAGTAGCCCTCGGAACCCATCACCTCGACGCCGTCGTAGCCGGCTTCGCGCGCCAGCTTGGCGCAGCGCACGTAGGCCTTGATCTGGCGTTCGATGCCGCGGCTGGAGAGTTCACGCGGCGCGAACGGCGTGATCGGCGACTTCACTTTCGACGCCGACACCGAGATCGGCGTGTAGCCGTAGCGGCCGGCGTGCAGGATCTGCAATGCGATCTTGCCACCTTCCTGGTGCACGGCGTCGGTGATCTGGCGGTGGCTGCGCGCACCCGCGCTGCTGGTCAGCTTCGAGGCGAACGGAAACAGCCAGCCCTCGATGTTCGGCGAGAAACCGCCGGTGACGATCAGGCCGACGTCACCGCGCGCACGCTCGGCGAAATACGCCGCCAGGCGTGGGAAGTTCTTGGCGCGGTCTTCGAGGCCGGTGTGCATCGAGCCCATCAGCACGCGGTTCTTCAACGTGGTGAAGCCAAGGTCGAGCGGTTGCAGCAGATGCGGATAGGGGCTGGCCAAGGAAGGTCTCCAGGAGGCTGGCGAATCGGAAAAGGAGAGGGACAATCGGAATAGGGTAGCGGCTCAGGCGCTCGTGCGGGATTCGGCGCGCAGCCGAGCGGTCAGGGCTTCCTGGGTGGCATGCCACTGCAGCACGTAGTCCGGCAGCGGTGGCGACCCGGTGGGGTGGCCTGCTTTTTCCAGGACCACGGCCGGCGGCACCTTGCCGCGCGAACTCAGGAACAGATAGCGCACCAGGACCGTGGCATAGACCTGGTCGTGGCGCAGGAACCGGTGTTCGCAGAACAGCCATTTTTCGTTCCAGCCCAGCAACTGCGATTCCAGTACGTAGCGGCGGAACGGCTTCAGCGAGCGGCTGAAGCGGGCATTGGAGTCGCCGGCTACGGCACGCCAGCCGTGCCGCAGGGCGCGGCGCCAGAGGTTGCTGCGCAGGCCCCAGTCCAGTCGACCGATGTCGGCCGCGGAAAAGTAGCGGCCGTTGTTCATGTGCAAGTTGAAGTCGATTTCACCGGGCATCACGCGCAGCGACAGCCGGCTGCGCTCGAACAGGCCGATGCGTCCGCGTCGCCGATACGTCAGCAGGACAAACAAGGTGCGCCAGAACCCCACCATGAGGCGGTCTCGCCAGTCAGGAATGCCACGATGCTAGGCGGACGGCGGCGGCGAACCATTGGCGCCAGCGACACAGGCCCGGCCCGCCGGGGTGGCCGCCGATCCCACCCGGCCGGGCGGGGCATCGTGGCGGGCAATGCGGTTATCCTCGAGGACTTCCAGGGGACGAACGGGGATACCAATGCCGGCACCGGTCAGCGTACGCAGTGGGCGATTCAAGGTCGGTCAGCATGAGCTGGCCTACGAGGTCTACGGCGAGAGCGGAATCCCCTGCGTGCTGGTCCACGGCATCCTGCTCGATTCGCTGATGAATCGCGATCTGGCGTTGCGCTTTGCAGCCGAGGGTTATCAGGTGGCGCTGCTGGATCTGCTGGGCCACGGGCGCAGCTCGCGGTCCATCGACCCCAAGGAATATCGCACCGAGTTCTTCGCCGACCAGATGCTGGGGCTGCTCGATCACCTGGGGTGGGAGAAGGCCCTCATCGGCGGCGTCTCGCTGGGCTGCATCACCGCACTGACGGCAGCGGCCCGTCAGCCTGAGCGCGTGCTGGGCCTGTTTCTGGAGATGCCGGTGATGGAGTGGTCGGCGCCCTGGGCCGCGGTGATCCTGGCGCCGATGCTCGCGATCACGCGATTCGGACGGCCGCTATACACACCGTTTGCGCGCTGGCTGTCGCGTCGCAAGCGCCCGGCCTTCGGGCCGGCAGCGAGCGCGATGAACGCCCTGTCCAACAATCCGAAAACGATCACGGCGATCCTGCACGGCACGCTGGTCGGGCCGATCGTGCCGCCGATTGCAGCACGGCGTGCCCTGACCATGCCGGCGCTGGTGATCGGCCATATTGGCGACAAGCTGCACCACAACCGCGATGCCGAGGCGCTGTCGCGCCAGATGCCGAACGCGCGCCTGCTCGATGCGCGCTCGATTCTCGAACTGCGGGTGCGGCCGGATCGCCTGTGGCCGCAGATCGCGAGCTTTCTGCAGGACGTGGCGCAGCAGCAGCCGGCCGCGCTCAAGAAGCCGTCGCGTCGCAGTGCGACCCGCCGGTCCTCGTCCAAGCGCGGCGCGCCCTGACGTCACCTGCCTCGCGCTGCGGATCGGCGGCCATCGGCACACGATGACCGGCCGGCGCCGGCGGCGGTGCCGACAAGCGGCCGCATTGCCTGCAATCAGTGGACTGGCGGTGGCGCTGTGCATGGCCGACAAATAGCCACGGGCCGCACTCCGCGTCCCGATCGGCTTCAGGGAGCGCGTCATGTACCACCCTCTCCGCACATCACTGGGCTCGGTTCCCGGGTATCGCACCCGCCGCACTGGCCTGCGTATCGCTGCGCGTCTGCGCGCGCTGAGCATGTTCATGCTCTACGGGGTCTTCGGTCTGGCCGGCGTGTCACTGTGGCTGTTGATGCACGTGCCGATGAGCGCCCGCTGGAAGGAAATGCTGGTGCTGGGCATGGCCGGTTGCCTGGGCCTGTTCGCCATCGGCTGGCAGATGCTGCGCCCGACCACGGCCCCCGCGCGCTGAGACGCCGCTGCGCACTGCGGCGCTGTCGCCGCCGCCAATGGCGCTATCGGTGACGCATGTGAAGCTCACGGCCCTCCAATCGGTTCAGACGCAGGAGCGCGCACGCCATGGCGGTGAGTGTTGCAGTCAAGGTCGCAAAACAATTTGAGGTCAAGGCGAAGCCGGAGACAGTCTTTGCGCTGCTGAGTGACGTGCCGCGCTCGGTGGGCCACTTCCCGAAGGTGCAACAACTGGTGGCGCTGGGCGGTGGTCGCTATCGCTGGGAGATGGAGCCGATGGGCACCGCCGGCATCTCGCACCAGGTGCGCTACGCCTGCACCTACGCGGGTGATGCGGGGAAAGGCAGCGTGACCTGGACGCCGGTCAAGGGCGAGGGCAACGGGTCGATTCGCGGCAGCTGGACACTGAAGCCGTCGAAGACCGGCACCGTGGTGAGCTTTGAAACCGAGGGCACGCTCGACGTCCCGGTGCCGCGCCTGCTGAAGTCGGTGGCCGAGCCGTTCGTGCTGGCGGAGTTCGAGCGCAGCATCCGCAGTTACATCGACAACCTGTCGAAGACGCTCAATCAGGGCGCGTGACCCGCGGGGCGCAGCCCCGGATTCCAGGATGGCGGATTCCCGACGTCTGTCAGGTTTTCCCTGACGCGCCGTAGGGAATATTTTGCTTTGGGCGCTGGCTGATTTTCGGGAAAGTGCCTCCCAAGGACGCGAACTTCCATCGCGTAGGGAGGATGCCATGAAAGCCCAGATGAACGTCGGCATGAGTCAGCAGCTGGCGATGACGCCGCAATTGCTGCAGTCGATCCGCCTGCTGCAATTGTCGAGCCTTGAGCTGGAACAGGAGTTGCGCACGGCGCTGGAAACCAACGTCCTGCTGGAAGACGCGGCCGACGAGGGCGATGAGGACGACGATGCAACCGCCGCCGACGCGACGCTCGAGACACCGGCCGACGTCGATGCGCCGGTCGAGGTCAGCGGCGCTGATGTGGGCGCGCGCGATCAGGTTGAATCCGACTTCGACTGGAGCAGTGCCGAGCCCTGGTCCGGCGGCGAGCCGCAGGACGAGGACGGCGAGACCTGGGAGGCACGTACGGCAGCGCCCGAGGCGCAGGATCCGCGCACCGCCGCGCTGGAGCAGCTGCAGCTGATCGTGCGGACGCCGCGTGAGGCGACACTGGTCGCCGCACTGCTCGACGCCATCGACGACAACGGATACCTGACACAGCCGCTGGATGGCATTGCGCTGGCCTGTGCGCTCGATCCGCAGCCCGACGAGGCGGAACTGGAGGCTGCGCTGGACCTGGTGCAGAGCGTGGAGCCCACCGGGTTTGGTGCACGCGATCTGCGCGAATGTCTGCTGCTGCAGTTGCGGATGCGGCCAGACGGCACGCCGGGCCGCGATCTGGCGGAGTTCATCGTCTGCGCCTGCCTCGATCGCGTGGCACGCCAGGACTTCGCCGAGCTGCGGGAGGCGCTGGGCATCGACGCCAACCAACTGCATGTCGCGCTGGATCTGATCCTGTCACTGGACCCGAAGCCCGCCAGCTCGGTGGTTGCGCCGGCCCAGGCCATCGAGCCCGATCTGGTGGTCAGCGGTCGTCCGGGGGCGTGGACCGTGTCGCTGAACGCCGCGCGCCTGCCGCGGTTGCGCGTCAATCGGCTGTACGAGCGCACGATCGCGCAGACCAGCGGCCACAAGGCCCTGCGAGATCAACTGCAGGAAGCGCGCTGGCTGGTGCGTGGCCTGGAGATGCGTCATGACACGCTGCTGCGCACCGCGCGGGCGATCTTCGAGCGCCAGGCGATGTTTCTGGAGCGAGGCGAGGAGGGGATGGCGCCGCTGAACCTGCGCGAGATCGCCGACACCATCGGCATGCATGAATCCACGATCTGCCGCGTGACCACGCAGAAGTGGGTGCAGACGCCCTGGGGCGTCTATGAACTCAAGGCTTTCTTCCCGTCCCAGATCATCGGTGCGGCCGGTGATACGTCGGGAACCGCGGTGCGGGCGATGATTCGCAAGATCATCAACGGTGAAAGTAGGAATTCTCCCTTGTGCGATGGGGACATCACCGCGATCCTTGCCCGTAACGGTGTACATGTGGCGCGGCGCACGGTGGCCAAGTATCGCGAAGCGATGCGAATCCCCCAGGCGAAGGATCGGGTGGTCCGTCCGCGGGTCGGCAGGGCAGTGCTGATGGCATGAGGTCCGGGGCAAGGGACGGCAGCGGTTCAGGAGGCGGGGCCATGAAAAATGTGTACGCGGGACAGTCGGCTAGCGTGGGGGTGACCCATGTCTGAATCACGGGTACTGGTCATCGACAGCGATGCGGAACGTGCCGAGTCGCTGCGCACCGTTCTCGAATTCATTGACCATCGCGCGCAGGTCGTCGACGATCCGGCCGCTCTGGACCTGAGCCACGCCACGCCACGGGACTGGCTCGCCGTGATCGTTGGCCGCACCCAGGGCGCTGGCATCGAGCGATTCGTCGAGTGGCTGCGCCGTGACCGCCTGCATCCGCCGCTGCTGGTGCCGCAGCCGCAGCACGAGGCAGCACTGGAGCGCTTTCACCTGGATCGCAGTGCCTGCTTCGCGCTGGAGCTGCCGGTGCGCCATGGCGCACTGACCGAGCTGCTGCGTCGTGCCAGCCTGCTGATCAGTGAACAGGCGGTGGCCGAATCGCGTCCGACCGGGCCGACGGGCCAGTCTGCCGCGGTGCGGCGCCTGCGCCGCATGATTGAGCAGGTCGCCGGGTTTGAAACCACGGTTCTGATCACGGGCGAGTCCGGCACCGGCAAGGAAGTGGTGGCACGCGCGATCCACGAACACTCGCCGCGCCGGGGCAAGCCTTTCGTGGCGGTCAACTGCGGCGCGATTCCGCACGAGCTGCTGGAGAGCGAGCTGTTCGGTCATGAGAAAGGGGCATTCACCGGTGCGATCACGGCGCGTCGCGGCCGTTTCGAGATGGCCGATGGCGGCACGCTGTTTCTCGACGAGATCGGTGACATGCCGCTGCCGATGCAGGTCAAGATCCTGCGCGTGCTGCAGGAGCGCACCTATGAGCGCGTCGGGTCCAACCGCAGCGCGCACTGCGATGTGCGCATCATCACGGCCACGCACCGCAATCTCGAGGATGCGATCGTCAAGGGTGCCTTTCGCGAGGATCTCTATTACCGTCTGAACGTCTTTCCGATCGAGATGCCGCCGCTGCGCGAGCGCCTCGAAGACCTGCCATCGCTGATCGACGATCTGACCCAGAGCCTGGAAAAGAGCGGGCATGGCCACGTGCGCCTGTCCCCGGAGGCTGTGCATGCGCTGCGCGCCTACCACTGGCCGGGCAATGTGCGCGAACTGTCCAATCTGATCGAGCGGCTGTCGGTACTGCATCCGCATGCCACCGTCGGCGTCGCGGACCTGCCGGCACGCTACCGCGCGCAAACGACCGTGGTCGAGATGCAGGAACTGACCGTGGAACCCGTGCGCCTGCAGGCCACCAGCGGCGGGGTGGCTTCACCGCTGACCCTGGTGCGCTCGACGCCGGCGAGCTTTGTCGCGGCACCGGCGGAACCGGCATCGGCAAGTCTGCAGCAGCTGCCGCCCGAGGGCGTCAATCTCAAGGATCACATCGAGGGGATTGAGCTTTCGCTGATTCGCCAGGCGCTGGCGCAGGCCGGTGGCGTGGTGGCGCATGCGGCCAAGCTGCTCAACACGCGGCGCACCACGCTGGTGGAGAAGCTGCGCAAGTACGGTCTCAGCCGCGACGAGCTGAGCGAACTGGAAGAAGTGCACCCCTGAGGCGATCAACGCCCCCGGGCCGCCCCGGTTACCGACCCGGAGGGGGCACGCCGACGAAGGCCACGCCGCTGGGCAGCTCGCCGCCGCGATAGACGCGCCAGGCGGGGGGCAGCTCCAGCACAGCGGTGGCCAGCACGCCGGCCGCCGTCAGGCCGAGCGCCACCTGATCCGCCAGCCGGTCCAGTGACAGCACCGCCAGCAGCAAGGCCACGACCACCGCGCTGGCCACGAAACCGCCCATCGACATCCACAGGAACTGGCGGCGGCTGTTGCGTACCACGTCAAACTTGAACAGGAAGACCGCCAGCGGCGTGCGCGGCAGCTCCACGACGGCATGGGCCAGCCGGGCCCCGATCAGATGCCCCCATTCGTGGACCAGGTAGCCGCTCAGCGCCGTCATCACGCCGGCCGCGATTGCGATCCCGATGGCATCCGGCGTACGGGCCTCGCCGAGGCTGCGTGAGGCCCACCACAGCCCCAGCGTCAGGGTGATCAGCAGCAGGTCGCGAATCAGCAGCGGGACGGGAATCTTGTTGAGCATCGGCGGGGGACCGGCATGGGGGTGCCAGCAGCTTAGACTCGGCCACCGGCAGCGTCCTAAGCTCAATGGGTGAGGTTGCCGGGGTGCCCGGCTTGCTACCGCGCAAACCCCACTTCGCGGACAATGCGCGCCATGCAAGACAAGATGCCCACGATCGTCCTGGTCGGTCGCCCCAATGTGGGCAAGTCCACTCTCTTCAACCGCCTGACCGGCACACGCGATGCCCTGGTCGCCGATCTGCCGGGCCTGACCCGCGATCGCCAGTACGGCACTGGGCGATACGAGCAGCGCGGCTTCGTGGTCGTCGATACCGGGGGCTTGATGCCCGATTCCGCCGATCCGCTGGCGGTGCTGGCGGAGGATCAGGCGCAGCTGGCGCTGGCCGAGGCGGACCATGTGCTGTTCCTGGTCGACAGCCAGAGCGGCCGCACCGGCGCCGATGAGGCGATCGCGCGACACCTGCGCAAGCTGGGCAAACCGATGACGCTGGTGGTCAACAAGGCCGAAGGGCAGGTGCGCGCGCAGGCCGCGGCCGACTTCTTCGCGCTGGGCATGGGCGAGCCGCACACCATCTCGGCCGAGCATGGTCATGGCGTCAAGGCGCTGCTGGCCGAGGTGCTGGCGGACCTGCCGGTCGTCAATCCGGATGACGAGGGCGAGGCCGGGCGCATTCGCGTCGCCATCGTCGGGCGTCCCAACGTCGGCAAGTCCACGCTGGTCAACCGGCTGCTCGGCGAGGAGCGTGTTGTGGCCGCCGACCGTCCGGGCACGACGCGCGATGCCATCCGCCTGCCGTTCGAATACGACGGCCAGACCTATGAGCTGATCGACACCGCGGGCATCCGCCGCAAGGCGCGGGTCTGGGAGGCCGTGGAAAAGTTCTCGATCGTGAAGACGCTGGAGGCGATCGAACGGGCGCACGTGGTCGTTGCCGTGGTTGATGCGCAGACCGACATCAGCGAGCAGGACGCACGCCTGATGGGCCTGGTCGCGCAGTACGGGCGTGCGTTGGTGATTGCGGTCAACAAGTGGGATGGACTCGATCCGCACGCCCGTGAGCAGGTGAAATACCAGGTCTCGCTGAAGCTGCCGTTTCTCGACTACGCGCCGCTGCAGTTCATTTCCGCGCGTCATGGCACAGGTGTCGGCGTGGTGATGCAGGACGTCCGCGACGCCTACGAGTCGACGATGCGCACGCTGCCGACACCCGAGCTGACGCGCGTGCTGGAGGCTGCGGTCGAGGCGCATCAGCCGCCGGCGGTCCTGGGTCGGCGCATCAAGTTGCGCTATGCCCACCAGGGCGGGCGCAATCCACCGGCGGTCGTGATCCATGGCAACCAGACCGACAAGCTGCCCGCCAGCTACAAGCGCTATCTGGCCAACCGCTTCCGCGAGGCCTTCAAGCTCAAGGGAGTGCCGCTGCTGCTGGCGTTCAAGACCGGTGACAACCCGTTCAAGGGCAAGAAGAACGAGCTCAGCGGACGCCAGATCAAGAAGAAGCGCCGCCTGATGGAGCGCGTCAAGAAGCGGTGAGTCGCTGGCGTTTCGCCGGCTGCGGCCGACGCGGTATGCTCACCGCCGACATTCATCATTCACGGGGGAGCACACCGATGAGCGACATCAAGACCCAGTTCGAACAGGCGCAGAAGGACGTGAAGACCCTGACCAAGCGCCCGGGGAACGATGACATGCTGTTCCTCTACGCACACTTCAAGCAGTCCGCCGAGGGCGACGTGCAGGGCTCGCGCCCGGGCATGCTCGACATGGTCGGTCGCGCCAAGTACGACGCGTGGGCCAAGCTCAAGGGCACCAAGCCCGATACCGCAATGAAGCTGTATGTCGACAAGGTGGCCTCGCTGCTGAAGACGCACCGCTGAGGGCTGCGCGTATCCGCGCGCTGCCATCGCCGCGTCATCGTCGGTGCGTAGGCTGGACACCATGAAGTGCCTGCGTCCGAGTGTGTTGCTGGCTGCCCTGCTGGTGCTGGGTGCCTGCACCGACAGTCAGCCGCTGGCTGGTGCCGATGGCGACCTGTCGCAGACGAGCGGCTCGGCGGAGGCGCAAGGCGAGTTCCAGCGTCTGCGTGAAGTGGAGCGTGGCTGCTGCCCGGACGTGGAGGAGCGGTCCTCATGAAGTGCAATGCCCTGCGCGGTCTCGCGGCGCTGCTGGTGCTTGGTGCTTCCCTCGGCGCGCAGGGCGCTGGCATGAGCACACACGCGGCGATGGCGGATTTCGGCCGCGACGCGCTGCCCGAGAGTCCGCTCAAGCAGATTCTCGGCGCGCATCGGGCGTCGTTGCTGGCCGGGGCCATTCACCCCGACGGTGGCTATGGCAGCGGTCTAGCCTTTCCCGCCGATCGCGAGATGGCCGAGCGCGCGCACTGGGAAGACTTCTCCGATCAGTTCGTGGGCTATCTGCGGGAGATCGGCTGCGATGGCGAGGTCCGCGCGACGCTGCCGCTGCCGCCCTGGCTGCCGACGTCCGGCACGCTCGACCTCAACCAGCTCAGCGATCGTTGCGGCAGTCTGATCGCCTTTGCCTTCGGCAACGCCGCGCACGGCCTCACCGACGAAACCTGGGACAGCCTGTTCGAGCCGGTCGTGCGCGAGCGCGGCGAGGATCCCAACCCGGCCGCCTTCCTGGCGCCCTTGCGCGCGGTGGTGCCGGACGCGGTTTACGGGCCCATCTACGAACTGTTCGGCGCCACACCGCTGAACGCGATCGAGTACGCGATGGACATGGTGGCGATTGTCGATCGTCATCTGTGGCTCGATGCGCCAACGCTGCAATTTCCGCCGGTGGCGGATCTGGTCGAGGTCTATCGCCGCAACCGCCCGGAGCAGGGCGTGACCGCGGCGCAGGTGCTGCGCGGCACGGCGTTCTCACGCGCAGCGGTCCAGGCCGAGGCCCTGGGCGCGGCGGCAGACCATCTGCGTATCCGCCTGCAAATGCCGTGGGCGAGCACCCACTACTACACGGCGCCGGGCGGTATCGTTCACTCGGGCTACATGGTGGCGCAGCTGTATCAGCACTTGTGGGCCAAGCTGCTGGGCGCGCCGCGGCCGATTGCCATCATCGGCATGCATCCGCTGCACGGGGCTGTCGGAATACCAACCGGACGCGAGGCGGCGGGGCTCAGCATCCGGGCCTTTACCGGGCAGTCTCATACGGAGGTTTCGGCGGAGCTGCCGGGCACGCTATGCGTCTTCGATGAATCGGGTGCCCGTGTCGCCGGCGACGTGCGTTCCGGCATCTATGATCCGGAGTACGGACACGTCCTGGCGTTCACCCCGGTTGCCGATCTCAAGCCGGATCATCGTTACACCGTTGTGGTGACCCGACAGCTCCGCGACCACCTGAATCAGGTGCCGCGCAACGCATTCAGCTGGAGCTTTGTCACCGCGTCGGCATCCACGATGCCCGGTTTGCCGTAAGCGACCGGTAGAAAAAACAAAATCCGGGAGAATGCAGGTGATCCAGATGCGTCGCTGGTGGTGTCTGCTGTTATGGTTGCCATATGGCCTGGCCACAGCGGCGGGTGATCATCATCACCATCATCACGAGGCGATTGCGCTGACCGATGCTGCGAGTGCGCCGTCGGTGGCGATCCGTGTCGAGGCTGATGCCATGTCCGGTTGGAACCTGCAGATCCTGCCCACGCGGTTCGCATTCGCCCCGGAGCGCGTCAATCAGGCGCATGTGCCGGGCGAAGGCCATGCGCATGTCTATGTCGACGGCAAGAAGTACGCGCGCGTCTATGGTGCCTGGGTGCATCTGGAGCCGCTGGGGCCAGGCAGTCACCAGATCCGGGTCACGCTCAACGCCAACGACCACCGCGAATTCACGCTCAACGGCGCGAAGGTCGAGGCGGTCACGACAGTCGTCGAAAAATAAGCAGCGTCAGCCGCGACCTGCCCAGTCGCGCGCAAACTGGCGGGCGACGCGGCCCGAGCGTGAGGCGCGGTTCAAGGCCCAGCGCAAGGCCAGTTTCTGTGTTTCCTCGTCCCAAGCCGTATGGCCCAGTGCACGCAGATGCAGGCGCACCGCCGCCAGATACTGGTCCTGATTGAACGGCAGGAACGACAACCAGAGCCCGAAGCGCTCGGACAGCGAGATCTTCTCTTCGGTGGATTCGCCTGGGTGCAGTTCGCCTTCGTGCCAGTGGTATTCGTCGTTGTCGCGCTTGAACTCCGGCATCAGGTGCCGGCGGTTGCTGGTGGCGTAGATCAGCACGTTCTCCGGCGGCTCCTCGACGCCACCATCCAGCGCGGTCTTCAGCGCGGTCAGGGCCGGATCGTTGGCGGCGACACTGAAGTCGTCCACGTACAGGACATAGCGTTCTGGCTGGCCGCGCAACGGGGCGACGATGTCCGGCAGGTCGGTCAGATCATGCGGTGCGACTTCGATCAGACGCAGGCCGCGGTCCGCGAACGCTGCCAGCATGGCCTTGACCAGCGATGACTTGCCGGTCCCCCGTGCGCCGGTGAGCAGCACATGGTTGGCAGGTCTGCCCTCGACAAACTGCCGGGTGTTCTGCATCAGCGCATCGCGCTGCAGATCGATATTCAGCAGGCCGTCCAGCGCCACATGCTGCGCGAACGGCACCGGCTGCAGGCGCCGGTCATGCCAGCGCCACGCCAGCACCGGTGCCGGGCGCGCGGCCTTGCGGGCTGCCTTCCGGCCGGCTGGCGCCGGCCGCTTGCGCGGTGATGCGCGCGCCGATGACCTGGCCATGCTCAGCCCAGCTTCTTGTGCCGCGAGCGGCGGTTGACGCCGGGCTCGGCACCCGTGCGGCGGCGGAAATCGTCTTCGTAGTCGCGATAGTTTCCTTCGTGCCAGATCACCTCGCCGGAATCTTCGAAGGCGAGGATGTGCGTGGCGACACGGTCGAGGAACCAGCGGTCATGCGAGATCACCATCGCGCAGCCCGGGAAGTCGAGCAGGGCTTCTTCGAGCGCGCGCAGGGTTTCGACGTCAAGGTCATTGGTCGGTTCGTCGAGCAGCAGGACGTTGCCACCCTGCAGCAGCATCTTGGCCAGGTGCACGCGGTTGCGTTCACCGCCGGACAGTTCCTTGAGCCGCTTCTGCTGTGATTCGCCCTTGAAGTTGAAGCGGCCGATGTAGGCGCGGCTGGGCATCTCGAAATTGCCGATGCGCAGCATGTCGTTGCCGCCGGAAATTTCCTTGTAGACCGTGTTCTCGCCGTCCAGGGCGTCGCGGCTCTGGTCGACGTAGGCGAATTTCACCGTCTCGCCGATCTTGACCTCCCCCTGGAAGTCGGTGTCCTGGCCGGTGAGGATGCGGAACAGCGTGGTCTTGCCCATGCCGTTGGCGCCGATGATGCCGACGATCGCCCCCTTGGGCACCGTGAAATTGACGCCCGAGTAGAGCTGACGGTCCCCGAAGGTCTTGCCGAGATCCTTGACCTCGACCACGATGTCGCCCAGTCGCGCACCGGGCGGAATGTACAGCTCCCGGGTTTCCGCGCGCTTCTGATATTCCTGCGACGCGAGTTCTTCATACGCCTTGATGCGCGCCTTGCTCTTGGCCTGGCGCCCCTTGGGATTCTTGCGCACCCATTCGAGCTCTTCGGAGAGCGCCTTCTGGCGCGCGTCTTCCTTGTTCTGCTCGTCGGCCAGCCGCTTGGTCTTCTGCTCCAACCAGTTGGAGTAGTTGCCCTGCCAGGGAATACCGTGCCCGCGGTCCAGTTCGAGAATCCATCCGGCGACGTTGTCGAGGAAGTAGCGGTCATGCGTGACCGCGATGATCGTGCCCGGAAAGTCCTTCAGGAACTTCTCCAGCCAGGCAACCGATTCGGCGTCGAGGTGGTTGGTGGGCTCGTCGAGCAGCAGCATGTCCGGCTTGGACAGCAGCAGTCGGCAGAGCGCGACACGGCGGCGTTCACCACCCGAGAGCTTGGTGACGTCGGCGTCCCAGTCCGGCAGGTTGAGCGCTTCAGCTGCCTTGTCGAGCACCACGTCCATGTTATGGCCGTCGCCGGAGGCCAGAATGGCTTCAAGCTCCTGCTGCCGTGCCGAGAGCTTGTCGAAGTCGGCGTCAGGTTCGGCGTAGGCGGCGTAGACCTTGTCGAGTTCGGCCTGCACGTCGGTCAGGTGCGACAGCGCCTCCATGACGTTCTCGCGCACGGTCTTGGTCGGATCGAGCTTGGGCTCCTGTGGCAGGTAGCCCATCTTCAGGCCCGGCATCGGCCGCGCCTCGCCGACGAAATCCTTGTCGATGCCCGCCATGATCTTCAGCAGTGTCGACTTGCCGGCACCGTTGTAGCCGAGCACACCGATCTTGGCGCCGGGGAAGAAGGACAGGGAAATATCGCGAAGGATTTCCTTCTTGGGCGGCACGATCTTGCCGCAACGGTTCATTGTGAAAACGTACTGGGACATGGGTCCGGAGGGGGCTTCAGGCAGTGGGAAGACGACAATTCTACCGGAAGGCCCGCGGGTCCCGACCGCCCGGATCCTGATGCACGGGCGCGGCGGGGCGGCCATAATCCGGGACATGCGTGTGATGGAACGCCCCCTGCTGCCGACGGCCGCGCTGCTGGTCGTCCTCCCGGTCGCCACTGCGTCGGCCCAGGTCTACCGCTGCCAGCAGGGCGATACCACCGTGTTCTCCGACAAGCCCTGTGCCCCCAACGCCCAGCCCGTGCAATTGCCGCCGGCCGTCGTCATTCCGGCCGGCCCGCGGTCCGATCTGCTGGAGGCGGCCCGCCAGCGCGAACAACGCGAGCAGCAGGAGACGCAGGCCCAGCGCAAGGCGGAAGGCGAGTGGCAAGCCCAGCATGCGCAGGCCAAGGCTGACGCCGAGCGCCTGCAGCGCGCGCGTGCGCAGGGGGTCGTGGTCGAGGGCATGAGCCCGGCAGACGTCCGCCGCATCCACGGCGAGCCCACGGTCGTCAGCCGCAATCAGAAGGGCAAGGCCGACCGCGAGACCTGGAACTACCTGCTCGACGATGCGCGGGTAACCGTGGTCTTTATCGACGGCAAGGTCAGCAGTACCCGCTCCCGCGAGTCCAAGCGCTGAGCGTGATCGCGACGTTGGCGGGTGTCCGGGTCGTCATCGCGCGACGCGAAGGTCGAGTCACCGGCCGAGCGCTATCCGCAAGCACGTCTCGGGTCCGAGCGGTATCGAGTGGGCCCACTGCGGTCCATGCGGTGCGCTGTACGCAGAGGCACCACGGGCATGGAGTTCGAGTAAGCTGCGGCTCCCCGCTGTCGGAGTTCGTGGTGGCCAATACGCTGAATCTGTTCGACTCTGCCCTGAAGCGTGCGCGCGTCATCCGTCAGGGCGATCTGACGCAGGTCGTCATCGACGGTGGCGGTGCCTTTGTGGTGATGACCCAGGATTTCATGCAGGTACGCAAGTGGGGGCAGTCGAAGACTGCTTCGCAGAATGCGATGACGGATCGCGGGCGACTGTTCGAGCAATTCACGGTCCTGATCTCCAGACCCGGCACTCAAGCCGTGACGCGCGGCCACAACGTACAGCTGGAGCGACTGGCCAAGTCGATGAAGCAGGGCGGATATGACCTGGGCGAATGGAGCCTGCCGCCGGAACTCAAGCACATCGCCCTGGGCAAGTTCGATGCCCTGCAGGCCAAGAAGCCGGATGAAGCGTCTGCTCCGGACGCGACGCGGACTGACGCCAGTGAGACGTCCGGCGAGAAGCCCGCCGTCCCCTGATCGGGATCAGGGCAGGCTATCGCGTTCGGCGATGCCGAAGACGTCGCGATAGGCGCAGTACAGCGCCGCCATGAACACCGGGATCGCGACCAGCAGCCCGAGTCCGAAAGGAATGCTGGCGACCAGGGCGATCACGATGGTCAGCAGCCCGTAGACGGCCAGCGCGCCCAGATTCGCCATCGCTGCGGAAAAACTGACTTTCAGTGCCTCGATCGGCGAGAGACCGGCAAACACGATCAGCCCGGGCGCAAACCAGGTCGCCAGCGAGAAGGCCACGATCAGCAGCAGCACGACCAGGAGCGACAGCAGGCTGCCGAGCCCGAGGTTCACCCCGCTGATATCACTGCCGATGACGGCAGAGCCCAGCGTGACGAAGACCAGGCCGCCAGCGATGACGCCGATGACCAGGCCGAGCACCAGATAGACCAGGCCGAGCAGCAGCAGCGGTTGCAGATGCGGCGCGGAGAATCCGGCCCACAGGCTTTCGAGCTTCAGGCGGTGCCCGCGTTCGCGCTGCGCGTGGGCGCCCAGCAGAATGCCGCCGAGCACCACGGCG
>JBEIOK010000182.1:0-5217 GCA_040377605.1 Nevskiaceae bacterium
ATCCGCCACACCGCCGTGCTGCCGATCGCCGGCAACCAGGTCACCAACGACATCAGCGTCGCGTTCCGCACGCCGGGGCCTTACGCAGAAGAGATCAAGGTCAACTATGGCTGCGCGCTGCCCGAGTTCGCAGTCGACAGCGACGAGATCGAGGTCAAGGGCGTCGGCGATCAGCCGTCGCGCCGCCTGTCGCGCCTGACGCTGGCCGAGGTCATCAAGCCGCGCTACGAAGAACTGTTCCGCTTCATCCGGCGCGAGCTGCATCGCGCCGAGTGGCACGAGCTCATCGCCGGCGGCCTGGTGCTCACCGGTGGCTCGGCGCAGATGCCCGGCGTCGTCGAGCTGGCCGAGCAGGTGTTCGATCTGCCGGTACGCCTGGGTCTGCCGAACAACGTGGAAGGACTCAAGGACGTCACGCGCAACCCGGCCTATGCCACGGCGGCGGGCCTGCTGCTGTACGGCCGGCAGAACCAGCCGCAGACCGCGCAGACCCCGCGCGCGGGACTCGGCCATTGGGCCCAGCGCGTCGGCGACTGGTTCAAGGGCAGCTTTTGAAGGAGCCGGAAAAATGAAGTTTTCCGGTGCGGTACGCAGAGTGCGTTATCAGATGTTTATGTAGTTTTGTCATTGACATTTAAACAGTTTTAAATCATATTAAATTGGCAAAAAACTAAATAAAAAAGAACGACAGAAAAGTCGGCGACAAGACACGGCACGGCAGCCCCGTCACAGCGGTCACGGGGCGTTGATTGAACGAACACAGCGCGTTCGCGCGCAGGAGCAGCGAGACATGGGCGGACAGGCAAAAGAGGTATTCGAGCTGGAAGACGGGCAGCGCAAGCGCGCGGTCATCCGCGTCATCGGCGTCGGCGGTGGTGGTTGCAACACCGTTAACCAGATGGCGCAAGCCAGCATCGAAGGCGTTGATTTCATCTGCGCCAACACCGATCGCGATCATCTGGAACGGTGCGTGCCGACGAGCCAGTTGCAGCTCGGCGTCGAAATCACGCGCGGGCTCGGCGCCGGATCCAATCCGGAAGTCGGCCGTCAGGCCGCGGAAGAAGATCGTGACCGTATCCGCGAGATGATCGAAGGCACCGACCTGCTGTTCGTCACCGCCGGTATGGGCGGTGGCACCGGCACCGGCGCGGCCCCGGTCATCGCCCAGGTCGCCAAGGAGCTCGGCGTGCTGACGGTTGCGGTCGTGACCAAGCCGTTCGCGCACGAGGGCAAGAAGCGCATGTCGGTTGCACTGCGTGGCATCGAGGAGATGCGCCAGTACACCGACTCGCTGATCCTGATCCCAAACGAGAAGCTCAGCCTCGTGCTGGGCAAGAAGGTCACGCTGCTCGACTGCTTCAAGTCGGCCAACGACGTGCTGCAGAACGCCGTGCAGGGTATTTCCGACCTGATCACCCGTCCGGGCCTGATCAACGTCGACTTTGCTGACGTCAAGACGGTCATGACCAACCGCGGCATGTCGATGATGGGTATCGGCATCGCCACCGGTGAAGATCGCGCCCAGCGTGCGGTCGAGATGGCGCTGTCGAGCCCGCTACTTGACGACATCGAGTTGCAGGGCGCGCGCGGCCTGCTGGTCAACGTCACCTGCGACGAGAGCCTGTCGCTGGAAGAGTACGAATACATCAGCGCCCGCGTCAGCGAGATCGCCTCGGAAGAGGCCGATGCCAAGGTTGGCATGTCGATCAACCCGAACCTCAATGGCGAGCTGCGCGTCACCGTCGTGGCGACCGGACTGGCCGGTCACAAGGCGGCGGCCGTGCCGGTCATTAACCCGCAGACGCAGAACCCGCGCGTCACCCAGTTCATCCGTCCGGAAATGGCGATGCCGCAGGGGCCGACCATGCCGAGCCTGGGCACGCCGCACAACCTCGACGTGCCGGCCTACGCCCGCGTGCAGCGCAAGGCCGCGGCCTCTGGCGCGTTCCCGCTGGTGGACGACGACATCATCAATATCCCGGCCTTCCTGCGGAATCAGGCCGACTGAGGGTCCCGGGTTTCCGCCCCTGCGCAGACGCCCCTGCGAAGGGGGGCGGAAACTCGTGTTAAAGTTCCGTGTCATATCGGCGCGGCGTCACGACCAGTGCGCCGCGTTTTCTTTTTCCGTAGGGACGTGAATGGTTCGTCAACGCACCATCAAGCAGGCGATTCGTGCCAGCGGCATCGGGCTGCATTCGGGCCGCAAGGTGTTCATGTCCCTGCTGCCGGCCGGGCCTAACACCGGCATCGTCTTCCGCCGCACCGACCTGCCGGGGTCTATCGAGGTCCCGGCGGACGCCCAGTTGCTGCGTGAAGCGGTGATGTGCAGCACCCTGGTCGCCGACGATGGCACCAAGATCATGACCATTGAGCACCTGATGTCGGCATTCGCCGGCCTGGGTATCGACAACTGCCGGGTCGAACTGTCGTCCGCCGAGGTGCCGATCATGGACGGCAGTTCCGGGCCCTTCGTGTTCCTGATCCAGTCTGCCGGCATCCACGAACAGGCGGCGCCCAAGCGTTTCCTGCGGATCAAGCAGCCAGTCCAGATCCAGGACGGCGACAAGTGGGCCCGCTTCGAGCCGTTCGAGGGCTTCCGCCTGTCGTTCAGCATCGATTTCAAGCATCCGGTGTTCAAGCACTCGGCGCAGCAGGCAGTCATCGAGTTCTCGACGGCCAACTACGTGCGCGAGGTCTCCCGGGCCCGCACCTTCGGCTTCATGCGCGAACTCGACACCCTGCGCGCCAACAACCTCGGCCTGGGCGCCAGCCTGGACAACGTGGTGGCGCTGGACGAGTACCGCGTCGTCAATGCCGACGGCCTGCGCTACGAGGACGAATTCGTCCGCCACAAGATTCTCGACGCCGTGGGCGATCTCTATCTGCTCGGCTACCCGGTCGTGGGCGCCTACACCGCCTATAAATCCGGGCATGCGCTCAACAACAAGCTGGTGCGCGCGGTCCTCGAAGACCCGGGCTGCTACGAGATCGTGACCTACGAAGACCAAGCGATTCCGTCTCCGATCGCCTTCGTCCGCGGCAGCTCCCTGGCCTCGGCGGCCTGAATCCGGCGCCTGCCGCCGGTCGGCTGCCGGGTTGCGGCGGCTGGAAGGCGGCTTATATAGTCCGGCTCTGGCGTTTGGCCTGCCGGTGGTTCAGCGGGGGCGGACCCGGGTATCGATCCGGGTGCAACGGAGCTGATGACGGGCATTCAGCCAGGCAAGTAAGGCGTGACTTCGGTGTCTGAGAGGCACCAGCGCAGCGGCGGACGCTGCGTAAATGACAATAGTCTCGTCCCGGATGTTGGCCACCCGGATCTCCTGGATCCAGGGGTCCTGCGTCCATTCACTCAGGCTCTGGCCGATATCGGCGAGCCAGCGTGCCCGGCTCAGGGTCGCATCCAGGGCTTTGCCGCCTTGGCGCAGGCATTGCTTGAAAGACTGAGGGTCGGGGGCGGAATCGGGGTTCATCGCAGCACATGGACATTATAGTTGTCAGCAACAAGCGGGGCCGCACGTGGCGGTTCAGGCTTGATCATCGCCACCTGTTGAGCTGGCTGCCGCTGGTGTGCCTGGGTCTTTTGGTCGTCTCGCTCAGCGTGGCGGCGGGCTTCTGGGCCGGCTCCTCGTCGCAGACCGGCGTGTTGCCCGAGGCACTCGTCACCGCCTGGGCCAAGGAAGTCCACGATCAGCGCCAGGCGCTGGGCGTGGCCCGCGGCGAGGCAGAACAGAACGCGGCCGCCCTTGCGCGCCGTCTGGCCCAGCTGCAGGCCCACATGGTTCGGCTCGACGCGGCCGGCCAGCGCCTCACCACCATCGCCGGACTGGAAGAGGGCGAATTCAATTTCACCGAGCCGCCGCCCGTCGGCGGCCCCGAGCCCGCACTGGGCACCGCCACCACGCTGGACCCGGTGCTGATGTCTCTGCGCGAGTTCGAGCGCCAGCTGTCCGATCGTGAACGCCAGTTCCGTGTCCTCGAGGACCTGCTGCTCGCCAGCCGCCTGCAGAAGGAGGTCCGGCCTTCGGGCTGGCCGATCGAAAGCGGCTGGATCAGCTCGCTGTTCGGTGTGCGGACCGACCCTTTCACCGGCCGCCTGACGCAGCACACGGGCATCGACTTCGCCGCCCGCAACGGCGCGGAAGTCCTGTCGGTCGCCACCGGCATCGTCACCGAGGCCGGCATGCGCGAGGGCTATGGCAACCTCGTCGAGATCAACCACGGCAACGGCTACGCCACGCGCTACGCGCACAACGCCAGCCTGATGGTGAAGGTCGGCGACAAGGTCTCGAAAGGGCAGGCGATCGCGCGAGTGGGCTCGTCCGGCCGTTCCACCGGGCCGCATGTCCACTTCGAGGTGCTGTTCAACGGTGCCCTGGTGAATCCCGAGCAATACATCCAGGCCACGCGCTGACGTCTCGACGCTGCAAGGCCCCGGCCGCCTTGAATCGGCGCGGGGCAGGCCCCACCAAGGCATAATACCGGCCGCCCCATCGCCGCTCGCAACCGCGCCCCAGTGCGCGGCAACTCGAAGATATCTATGCTCAATTCCCTGCTGGCCCGCGTTTTCGGGAGCCGCAATCAGCGCATCCTCAAGCCCCTCGAGCGTCTGGTCGCGCAGGTCAGTGCGCTGGAATCCAGGATCGCGCAGCTGAGCGACGCCGAACTCGCCGCGCAGACCACGCTGTTCCGCGAGCGACTGGCCAAGGGCGAGAGCCTCGACAAGCTGCAGCCGGAAGCCTTTGCCGTCGTCCGTGAAGCGGGCAAGCGCGTGATGAACATGCGCCACTTCGACGTGCAGCTGATCGGTGGCGCGGTGCTGCATCAGGGCAAGATCGCCGAGATGCGCACCGGTGAAGGCAAGACCCTGGTCGCCACGCTGTCCGCCTACCTCAACGCGCTGCCCGGCAAGGGCGTGCACGTCGTCACCGTCAACGACTACCTCGCGCGCCGTGACGCCGAGTGGATGGGTCGGATCTTCCGCTTCCTTGGCCTCACCGTTGGTGTCGTCGTCGCCGGACAGTCCCCGCAGGAGAAGCGCGAAGCCTATGGCTGCGACATCACCTACGCGACCAACAACGAGCTGGGCTTCGACTACCTGCGCGACAACATGGCCTTCTCGCTCGCCGACAAGGTGCAGCGCGGCCAGAACTACGCGATCGTCGACGAAGTCGACTCGATCCTGATCGACGAAGCCCGCACGCCGCTGATCATCAGCGG
>JBEIOK010000153.1:0-6451 GCA_040377605.1 Nevskiaceae bacterium
CGACATGATCGCCTTCTACGTCGTGTTCGAAGGCATCTTCTTCTACGTGGGCTTCGTGCAGCTGCTCAGCTTCGGCCGCCGCAACAAGATGGTCGGCGTCTCCGAGCAGATCCAGTACATCATGCGCGACGAAGCGATGCATATGAACTTCGGCATCGACGTGATCAACCAGATCAAGGTCGAGAACCCGCACCTGTGGACCGCCGCGTTCCAGGAGGACGCGCTGCGCATGATCAAGGAAGCCACCGAGCTCGAGATCAAGTACGCGCACGACACCATGCCCCGCGGCGTGCTCGGCCTCAACGCCAGCATGTTCAACGAGTACATGAAGTTCATCGCCAACCGCCGCTGCGCGCAGATCGGCCTCAAGCAGCTCTACCCGGGCGCCGAGAACCCGTTCCCGTGGATGAGCGAGGTCATGGACCTGAAGAAGGAGAAGAACTTCTTCGAGACGCGCGTGACGGAGTACCAGACGGGTGGCGCGCTGAGCTGGGATTGAAACACGCCACACGCGCCGACGCTGGGCGCAGTGATCCCCCGAAAGCCCCTCTCCGGAGGGGCTTTCTGCGTTACCGAGCAGCGAAACCGCGCCCCGCATGACGATCGCTTGGTGTCGGGGAAGCGAATTTCTACAATGCCTCGTGCGCATGCGTCGGAACAAGTCCCCTGGCTGGGCCGCGGAAACGCTGGACCGTGCCCTGTGGCAGTCCTCGGCACTGGGGCTCGCAGCCTGGCAGCTCATGACCGGACTGCTGGTCGCCTGGCGCACCCCGGAGTACGGAGCGCTGCTGATGCTGCTGCACCTCGGACTCGCGGTTCTGGGGGTAGCGCTCGCACGGTCGCGCCGTGACCCAGGCCCCAGGGTGCTGTTTTTCAGTGCCCTGTTTGCGCTGCTGGTCGTAGAGCTCACGCTGACCCAGGACGCCCTGGCCGTCACGGTGCTGTGCATGACCTTCGTGGTCACCGCCACTCCCTTTCTCGTGCTGGGGTGGGGATTCGCCTCCGCAGTGTCAGGCACGGCGGTGGTGGGAGCGGTCTGGCTCTCGCTGCTCGACGGCTCCAGCCCTCGAATCGCGCTGGCACTGTCGATCCCCGTGGTCTGTTACTCCGTGGCTGCGTTCAGCATCAGCACGTTTCTCCGGCGATTTGCCGATGACGTCGACGAGGCAGACGAGGCCGCCCTGCGGGAGCACCGCCAGCTGGTCTCGGAACGTGCCGCGGCACGCGCGGCGGCCGAGTTCTCACGCACCTTGCACGACACGGTCGTCAACACGCTGGCGGCCATCGCGACGGGCGGGCGGGCCGTGGCGGACGCCCAGCGGGTGCGGCGTCGATGCGCCCAGGACGTGGCCTCAATCCTGGCACTGTCGACCCCCGATGCGGGCGCGGACGAGGGCATCGAAGCGGTCGGCTCCGGGCTGTCGCTTTCAATCGAGTGGACCGGCGCCGATCCCGCCACGCGCCAGGACTGGATCGCCGGGCTGTCCTCCGAACGACGCTCGGCGCTGAGAGGCGTCATCAAGGAGCTGCTCCTCAATATCGAGAAACATGCCGGCACCGAACAGGTCGCCATCGATGTGCGGGCAACGGAGGGCTCCATCGAGGTGACGGTTGCCGACAACGGCATCGGCTTCGTGTCCCGCCCGGATGGTCGCGGACTGAGCGAATCCGTGTATCGACGCGCGACCGAGGTCGGCCTCGACGTGCGGATCGCCTCGGTGCCGGGCCGTGGCACGCGGGCGACCGTGCGCTGTCCGGATGGCACCCATCCCGGCAGCGAGAGCCTGCCCGGGACGTTTGACCTCGCGCGCAGCGCGGACAGCATCCGGCGCACGGGCACGTGGGTCTGGTGTATCGGTGTCTGCATCGCCAGTCTGATCAGTGGCGCCGTGGGGACGCCGACGCCCGCCACTTTCGCGTCCGGCGGCCTCGTCGCGCTGATGGCCTTGTGGGCCTGGCGTGCCTGCAGGCACGGCCGCCGCCTCCCGGCCTGGCTTGAGCGGCTCGTGGTTGCGGCGGTTCCCGTCGCGTTCGTCCTGGGCTTCGTCGGGGCGACCTTCAACGGCGGCGATCCCATCTTCTGGCAGGCGATCGGACTGACACCGCTGCTCGTGATCTTGCTGAACACCGCGCGATCCTGGATTCCGGTGGCGGCTGCCGCAGCCGCGCTCGCCATCGCAGCCGGCATGACGGCGGGGTGGGTCCGGAGCTTCGCCCCGGATGCGGCTGCCATCGCCATCGCCCATGCCAGCATCGAGCTCGTGCAGCTGAGCGTCTGGCTGATCTTCGTGAAAATTCTGAATGACATCACCGCTCACTCGAATGCCTCGCGGATGCGGGCCCTGCGCGACGCCGCAGACCGGGCCGCGCTCGCCGGCGCATCACGTGCAAAGGAGCGCTGGCGAGACGCGCAGTTGCAGCAGGCACTTGAGCTGCTCCGCGACATCGCCGACGGAAAATGCTCCGCCACGGATCCCGCGGTCCAGGCGAGGGCGAGCCTGGAAGAACACTCCCTGCGACAACTGCTGCTGCTGAGCCCCGAGCTGATTCGCCTGGGACCCTGGCTCGCCCGGTGCATCGGCCAGAGCCGGACGAACGATGTCCGGTTGACGATTCGGGCAGGTGACGTGGATCTGCCCGATGACGCGGCCGCCCGAAAGCTCGGCCATGCACTGGTGCAGGTGCTGAACACGGCGGCGCCAGGGGCCGACGTTATTTTCGGCTGCTTTCCCAGGCGTTCTGCGCCCGCCTTCACGGTCGTGGGGCCCAGCGGCTTCGGTCATCGTGCAGCGGCGGCGCTCCACGGCGAGTGCGCAACACGGGTGACCTCGTTGCCCTCCCAGGATTTGCTGGAGATTGATCTCGATCATCCCCCGCGTGACCAGCTATATCCTGCATGAGCGGCGGCCCGCAAGGCCGCCGCTCGTGACACTGTAGGCTGGCTCAGCCGGCGTTGGTTGCCGCCGCACCAGGCTGCGGCTTGAACAGCACCTCGAAGTGCTCGATGTGCTCGATGGCGAAGCCGTTGTCGACCGGCACCTTGACGTATCGGTGCGTCAGCTCGCAGGCACCCGTCGGCTCGATCTTCTGGTGGGCAAAGATCCAGCGGCCGCGCTGCTCGACCGTCGCGCAGACCACCCGCCGACCCTCGGCATCAAACACCACTTCGGCGCGCTCGCGGTCATAGCTCAGGCCGGGCACCGCCACCTGGTGGTAGTCCGTGCTTTCGCTGGTGCTGTAGTACATCTCGACTTCCACCCACGCCCGGCCCAGTTCGTCGTTGATGCCGAATCGCTTCGACTTCGAGGCTTCGGCTGCGCCGGTCGGGGTGTTGAAGATGCGCGTGGCGTCACCCGCCGCGGTGGCGGCGGGCACTGCCGCGGCCAGGCTCAGGGCCAGAACCATCGGGGTCAATCGGGGAAACATGGCGTGTACTCCGGTCAGTGTGAAAAATGGATGCGTGGCACGAAGGGCGGTCGGCAGCGGCGTTACTTGCTGACCGGCAGCGACGAGTGGTGCAGCACGATGCGCAGTGCGCCCTTGTCATCGCGGACATAGCCCCAGGTCTTGTCCACCGTGGTGACGGTGCCGCTCTTGTCGGTGAGCATCACGTTGCCCATCGACAGCGCGGTGTCGCCATGCAGCTGCAGCGCGACATTCCTGACCTCCACCGAGCGCCAGCCGCGCAGGGCAAAGCCCTTGTCGTCCGGGAAGTGCTTGTTGTCGCCGACAAAGTAGGCGAGCGCGCCCTCCCGGGTCGTGCGGAAGGTTTGCGGCGCGGTGGTCAGCGTGGGCTTGAACAGCACCGGACCATACTGATAGCCATAGGCGGCATCGAGCACCGCAGCCGCGGTCGCCTTGGCTTTCGCGAGGCCGGCCGTTTCGTAGTCCTTCGAGATCTGCACGAGGGCTTCGCCCCAGGCGCGTTGAGCGGCGAGCACCTCGGCTTCCGTGATCTGGTGCATCACCACGGGGGCGGGCGCACCGACGTGCTTGGCAACCGCACCTTGGGCCAGCGCCGCCTGGGAAAGGCCCAGACCGCCCGCCAGGGCGATCCCCAGAGCCAGGGGGCGAGTAGGAAGTGACTTCAGCATCGGCGTCTCCAGGTAAGTGTTCAGTCCGGTAGTGGACGGGATGCATTCTTCCGGTCGGGGGGCTTGCCTGAGTCGGCCTGTCGGCATAGTGTGTAATATGCCATAAGACATATCGCTTCCCATGACTCAATCTTCGGTTTCATCGGCCCGCGCCCTGCGAGGCCAGCTCCGGAACGCCGAGAGCGACGCGGGGCGGCTGCGCCTGCTGGAGGCAGCGGCGACGGCGCTGGCGGAGGACAGCAGCGCGAAGAGCGCGCTGACGACGGCACTGACGCAGGCCGTGCAGTTTCTTGCCGCCGATTGCGGGCTGGTCCTCAGCCAGGAAGGCGGTGCCCTGACGGTGCAGGCCGCGCATGGCGATGTGCTGCCGGTCGGGGCGCGCATTCCGGTCGGCGGCGTCTTTGCCGCCGTGCTCCGCCCCCCGATGCAGCCGAGTTTGCGGGCGGACATCGAAAGCCGGCTCCGCGTGGGCCAGCGCCCGGGGGTCGCGGTCGAACTGTTGCTGCCGCTGCGATGGGCAGGCAAGGCGACCGGCATCCTCGCATTGATGAGCGAGCACCATCGCATCGCGCCCTCGAACGCCGACCTGCGGACGCTGGAAGGATTCTCCACCCTGATCGCCAGTGTCTTGCAGACCCCGGCCGGGGCCCGGCCGCGCGCGCAGCGCCGCGAAGCAACGGCCACCCTCGCCCGGCTGACGCCCCGCGAGCAGCAGGTGTTTGCGCTGTTGCCCCGGGGACTGAGCAACGCCGAGATCGCGTCGCAGCTCGGCATCGCCACCGGCACGGCCAAGATCCATATCGAGCGCATCCTGCACAAGCTCGGCGTGCAGGACCGCACGCAGGCGGCCGTGCGCGCAACGGAATGGGGACTGCGCACATGAGGGGCAGGCTCTTTCACTGGCGCGACTGGCCCCTGGGCACCAAGAGCGCGCTCGCCGTCGCGGTACCGCTGACGATGCTGCTGTTCGCGTTGCTGTTCAGCTATCGCCTGCAGCAGCAGTTGAGCACGGCCGATGCGCAGGTCCGTCGCGCGCAGGCCATCCAGACGGACATCCAGACCTTGCACAGCCTGATTGCCGAGGCGGCCACCGGGGTGCGCGGATACCTGCTCACGGGACGGGATGAGTTCCTGCAACCCTATCGACTCTCGCAGGAGGCGTTGCCGGAAACGCTGGGCGCCCTGCGCCGCAACATCCGCGATCCGGAGGTCACCGCCCATCTGCAACGCATCGCCGAGCTGTGGGAGCGCAAGCGGGCCAGCCTGGAGGAACTGCGCCAACAGGGCCGCCAGCTGTCGCCGGCGGATCTGCAGGCGCATCTGATCGGCAGCAAGGGCGTGCTCGACGAGCTGCGTGCCGAGGTCCAGGCGATGTACGTGCGTGAAGCCCAGCTGGTGCGCGAGTACACCGCCGCTGCGCGCGAGGCGTTCCAGCGCAACCTGTGGGTGAATGTCGTGACCAGCGTGCTGGTGCTGATCAGTGGCATCGGTGCCTTCCTGCTGCTGTACAGCGGCGTGGTGCAGCGCGTGAAACAGCTGGCCTCCAATGCGGAGCAGCTGTCGCAGGGGGAACCGCTGCAGGCACTGCCCGCCGCGCGTGATGAGCTGGGCCTGCTCGCCGAGCGCCTGCAGAACGCGAGCGTGCTGCTGGCCGCCCGCGCCACCGAGGCCCGATCCGCGAGCCTGGCCAAGACCCAGTTCCTGTCGCGGACCAGCCACGAGTTGCGGACACCGCTCAATGCCATCCTCGGCTTTGCCCAGCTGCTGGAGACCGACCTGGCCGGCACGGCACAGGCCGGACAGGTCGAGCACATCCGGATTGCAGGCCGGCATCTGCTGTCGCTGATCGATGAAGTGCTGGACATTGCGCGTATCGAGTCCGGAGACCTCAAGCTCAGTCTGGAGCCGCAGCGTCTGGATGCGCTGGCGCAGGAAGCCGTCGACCTGCTGAAGCCCCTGGCGGATCGCCAGAACATCACGCTGCAGCTGAAGCCGGGCCTCGCCGATCTCGTGGTGCGGGCCGATCGCCAGCGGCTCCGTCAGGTGCTCATCAACCTGCTGTCGAATGCGGTCAAGTACAACCGACCCGGCGGTCGCGTCGAGATCGACGTGCGATCCAGCGAGGATCAGGTCTGGGTGGCCGTGCGCGACACTGGCATCGGCATCCGCCCCGAGCTGTTGCCGCGACTGTTCGCGCCGTTTGAACGGCTGGAGGCCGAACAGGCCGGCGTCGAAGGCACCGGGCTGGGCCTGGCCTTGTCGCGGCAGCTGATGCTGCACATGGGCGGCGATATCGAGGCGCACAGCACACCCAACCAGGGCAGCGTCTTCACCGTGCGGCTGACGCGCGCACGCCG
>JBEIOK010000215.1:0-4161 GCA_040377605.1 Nevskiaceae bacterium
AGATCGCGCCGGCCGGCGAGTTGGCGCGCCGCATCCCGCAGCAGTCGGTCGAGCAGCGGATAGTGCGTGTCGAGCCAGGGTTTGAGCAGCCGCAACCAGGCGCGCAGACGCTTCAGATGCTTGCGGGTCTGATGAACCGACGTCACGTCAGCGCCCTGTAACTGCTGCAGCGCTGCGGCTGACTCGCTTCTTGCGACCATGACCAGACTGTCCTGCAGCGGTCGCTTCGGGTCGATGACGAAGCTCATGATGCGTCGCCGATGCCCGGCTCAGACGGCGTAGGTCTTGCGCAGATAGTCGAGGATGTCGGCCGACTCATACATCTCGACGCCGGTGTTCGGGTCGATCAGATACGGTACCTGCACCTGCTGCGTGCGAGCGGCGAGCACGGCGCGGTTGCGTGTGGTGTCCTTGGGGCCCTTGAACCAGTGGTCGCGCCAGGAGGCCGGCCCCATGTCGCTCATTCGGCCCTTGCCGGTATTGCGCAGCAGGTAGGGAAGTTCGAGCTCGCAGAGCAGTTCGCGCACCGGACGGGAGTACGGACTGGATTCGAAGCTGTAGAGCTCCAGCGGCTTCTTGGGGGCTCTTGAAGGTCGTGCCTTGAGCCCGCGCACGCCCCGCAGCGACAGACGCAGCGCGCTGGCGCCATAGGAGCCGCCGACCGCCAGCCGGCGCCGCAGACCGCCGGTGGCGCGCACGCGCCCCTCGTAGGTGCGGGCCAGGTACTCGATGATCGCGGCCGATTCGTGCAGGCGCGCGCCGGTATTGGGGTCCACCAGGAACGGAAACTGCGTTTTTCCTCCCAGCGTGCGGGCCTTGCCACGGAAGCGCTTGCCGCCCTGGGGGCAGGGCAGGATCAACGCGTCCAGATCCAGTTCGGTCAGGGCCTCGCGAACCAGGCGGCAATAGGGGCTGGCCTCAAACTCATAGAGTTCCAGCGGCTTGACGGGCAGGCGGCGTGCAGGGCGAAACGCGACGGAGCCGCGCCAGCCGGCGGCGCTGCTGGCGAGCAGGGAGCTGATCAGGTCAAGAGAGCGGGTCATGGTGCAGGGATCGTGGAACCGGTGGGAACGCGTGCCATTATGGCGACGTGCGTTGCCAGGCGTTCAAACCCTGGATGCCGGTGCTGCGTCTGACTGCAAATGACAGCGATCACGTGGATGACAGGGCTGAGCCGCGAGGGGGGTGCTGGAGTGCAGCAAGCGACCTTACCCGCCGCGACGACGGCGAATGACGAGGCCGAGTGGATCCGCCGGGCGGTGGCCGGCGATTCCCGCGCCTTCGAGCGGCTGTACCGGGCCCATCTGGGACGGGTTTTCGGCCTGTGCCTGCGCCTTTGTGACGGCGACCGCGCGCGCGCCGAGCAGCACACCCAGGATGCCTTCGTGCGCGCGTGGGAGAAGCTGCCGGGTTTTCGCGGCGACAGCCAGTTCTCGACCTGGATGCACCGTCTGACCGTGAACCTGGTGCTGGGCGAGCATCGCCTGCTGAAGCGCTGGGTGACGTTCGATGAGAGCACGGCTCATGGAGATGACGAGGATGCGGGTCCGACCGGCGAGTGGGGGGAGCACCCCCAGGAGCGCGCGGGGGATCGCATGGATCTGGAGCGCGCACTGGCCAAGTTGCCCAGGGGAGCCCGCACGGTGCTGATGCTGCACGACATCGAGGGCTACCAACACGACGAGATCGCGTCGCTGACAGGGATTGCGGTCGGCACGTCCAAGGCGCAACTGCATCGCGCGCGGCGCCTGATGCGGGCGTGGCTGTCATGACGCACGAATCCCGGCGGCCGGAGGAGGAGTCGCCCCCAATCCCCGGTCTTCAGGGGCTGGATCTGCAGGTGCAGCCGGAACGCGATCTCTGGCCCGGGATCGAGACACGACTGGCACCGCGCCGCCCGTTGCGGCGCAGCGGCTGGATCGGGTACGCGGCCGCCGCCGGCATTGTGGTGAGCGTTGGCGTGGGCCTGTGGCGCCAGGTGCCGGATCCGGGTGCGGCAGTGCTGCCTGGCCCGACGGCGGCTCTGCCGCAGGCCAGCAGTGCAACCCTGATGGCTTACGCTCCCCGGGAAAACCACGCGCTGGTCAAGGCCCATCTGAAGATCGTCCGCGATGCGGAAAAGCAGCTGCGCTATGCGCTGGAGCGGGATCCCGAATCCGAATCCCTGCAGCGCCTGCTGGCGTCGATGCAGAGTCAGCGCCGCGACCTGCAGCGCCTGAGCGCACAGGACACCTGAATCCGATGGAGCCGAACATGCTGAAACCCCTGCTGACCGCTGTGCTGCTGCTGGGCAGTGTGACGCCGGTGCTGGCCGGTGAGGCGATCAATGAACGCCGCCCGCTCAACGCGGATGCCACGCTCAGCGTGAAGAATCTGGCGGGCGTGATCGAGGTGCAGGCCTGGGCGCGCAACGAGATCCAGCTCAGTGGCTGGCTGGGCCAGGACGCCGAGCAGTTGGAGATCAGCGGCGATGCCAAGCGTCTCAGCATCGAGGCGCGCTATCCACGCAAGCTACGCGGCAGCGTGGAGGACACCGAGCTGCGCTTGCAGGTCCCTGCCGGCGTGACCCTGCAGCTCGAGGCGGTCAGCGCCGACATTCGGGTCAGTGGCGTGCGCGGGCCGATTGCGGCGTCCAGTGTCAGCGGGGACGTGCAGATGGATGTGACGTCGCAGCACGTGACTGCCAGCACGGTCAGCGGGAATCTCAAGCTGCGCGCGCCATCAGCCCAGACCCGACTGGCGTCCATCAGCGGCGATCTGGAGGCCAGCGGTGGTGTCGGCACGCTGTCGGCGGAGACGGTCTCCGGCGAACTGCAGATCTCTGGGGGCCCCTACCGCGAGGTCAAGATCGAGAGCGTGTCCGGCGACCTCAGCCTGGGACTGAGTCTGGAAGAAGGCGCGACGCTGAGCGCAGAGACGCTATCGGGTGATATCGAGGTGCGCCTGCCGACCCTGCCCAACGCAAAGCTGACGATGAAGACCTTCAGCGGCGATCTGCGCAATGGCTTCGTGGCCGCGCCTGCCGCTGCCGACGCGGGCGACAAGCGCCACCTCGAAATGCCGCTCGGCAACGGCAAGGGCAGTATCCGTCTCAACAGTTTCAGCGGCGATATCCAGCTGGATCGGGCAGATCGCCGCTGAGCCCCGCGGGTCACCACCCGAAACGCCCGTAGCAGCGGGCGTTTCGGGTAGGCGTGCCGCCGGAGATCAGGGGTAGCCGCTCTCGTTCGGGTTGATCAGCACTTCCACCACGCTCTGCCCGGAAGAGTAGTGGCTGTTGTTGGAGAACACGATGCGGCCTTGGCCCTTGTACAGGCCGTAGCTCCGGTAGGAATCGCCACCCTTGAAATTGAAGGGGATGAAGGCCTTGCCGGTCACGTGGCTGGTGGTCGCCGTCGGCGGCCCGGCGATCGCAAAGGCTTCCTGCTGCGACATGCCGACCTTGACCTCGGTGATCGGCTTGTACTGGCCATTGGCGGCTGCCGCCGGTGCGGCGGAGGCCTTGGCCGCAGCGGCGGTCAGCGCATTGTTGCCTCCAGCGCTGACGGCGGCACTGGCACCGGCCGAGGCGCGCGCCTTGTCCAGCGACACGGTGCCGGCCACGTACTGCGCCTCATCCGCGCCGCCGAGATCCCCGGCTGCGCGGTCGCAATGCTTGCGCGCATTGCGATGGGTGCCCGGGTTGTCGGTGATGGTCTTGACGATGGTGTAGTAGCGCTTGCCGCCGGCAGCGGCCAGTGCCTTGCAGCTCCAGGCCACGGCATCAACGCCGGCGCGGGTATCGTCGTTCATGTGCGCCAGCGCGGTTTCAGCCAGCACATCCAGCACGGCGGGCGACGCACCGCCGCCGGCAATGCTCTGCGCAGCGCTACGGATGCTGACCGGACCGCCGTTCAGAATCTGGTCCATCTTGTACTGATCGCCAGCGCTCAGTGCAGCGGCTGCGATGCCCGAAACCAGGGCGCAGGACGCGGCCAGCGCACGCCAGGTGTTTTTCATGCGGATGCTCCGAAGGGTGAATGCCGGCGCCGCGGCCTGTGGCCGTCCCCTGTCGCCGTGCGGACCGGGCCAGTGTAGCGCTGCGCCATCGGCGCCGGTGTGACGGGTGCCGCGTTTTTTGCGGCCGCGACGTCACAGCAAGGCCGGAGGGACACGTTGCGA
>JBEIOK010000013.1:0-37450 GCA_040377605.1 Nevskiaceae bacterium
GCTCAATATCAAGCCCGTGCTCTTGTGCTATCGCGGCGAAACCCAGCCGATCGCCAAGATTCGCAGTTACGATCGGGCGGTCGAGCGACTGTTCCAGCACGTATCGCGACAGATCGAGCTGGGCATCGACACCCGACACATTTGCATCAGCTATGGCGGTGACGCTGCCGAGTTGGACACGCTACCAGGCTATCCGGCGCTGGTGCAGAAAGCCGAACAGTCCGGGATCGAGCTGCTGGTGAGCACGATGTCAGCCACCGCGGCGGTCAATGTCGGGGCCCGTTGTGTGGCCGTCGCGTATGGCGGGGAGTTGCGCTCGTTCGGAGACTGAGCTGGGTCCGTTCAGTCCTTTAGACAGGAGGTCCGGGGATGAAGACGCTGGCGCTGTACAACCTCAAGGGCGGTGTGGGTAAGTCCGCTGCGGCGGTGAATCTGGCTTACCTGGCTGCGAGCAATGGCATCCCGACCCTGTTGTGGGATCTCGATCCCCAGGGTGCCGCCAGCTGGTACTTCCACGGTACGCCCGAGGCGCTGAAAGCCAAGAAGGTGTTTGACGGGTACACGCCGGTTGGACGGCTGGTCAAACCTTCGCCTTACGCGAACCTCGATCTGATCCCCGCGGATTTCTCCTATCGTTATCTCGACATCATGCTGAAGAAGGTCGAGCCGCCACGCGAGGCGCTGCGACGTCTGCTCAAACCCTTCTCCGAGCGATACGCGCTAGCGGTGCTGGATTGTCCGCCGGGGCTTTCTCATCTGGCCGACAACGTGTTCCAGTGCGCCGACCTGGTGGCCGCCCCCGTGGTGCCGACTTTCCTGTCGCTGCGTGCTTGCGAGCAAGTGCAGGAGTACTTCAAGCAGGAAAGCTTCGATCCGAAGCGGTTGCGACCGTTCTACTCGATGGCCGACCGCCGGCGATCGTTGCATCGCGAATTGCTGGAGCGGCCGCCCGCGAGCATGGCCCGCAGCTTCGCTGCGGTGATTCCGTACTCCGCGATGGTGGAACGCATGGGCGAGCATCGCGCGCCGATGGCAGCGTATGCGCCGAGCGAGGATCCGGCGCTGCTGGCTTACGCTGAGCTCTGGCTGGAGGTTAAAGCCGCCTTGCGGCTGTGAGGCGAAGCCCGCTCAGGACTCGACTGCAACGACCAGACGCAACAGTCGCTCGAGGCGTTCGGTCAGTTCCTGTGCGCTGGTCGATGTGACCGTGGCGTGTCCGACCTTGCGCTGCGGCTTCGGACTCTTGCCGTAGTGATGGATGTGAACACCGGGAATGCTGGCGAGATCGACGTTGGCGGGTGCATCACCGATGAAGTTGACCATTGCCGGATGGCCGCGTAACCGCGTGGATCCCAAGGGCAGCCCGGCAATCGCGCGCAGGTGGTTCTCGAACTGCGAAACCTCGGCGCCCTCGATGCTCCAGTGGCCGGAGTTGTGGACGCGTGGGGCGATCTCGTTGGCCAGCAGCCGACCCTCGGCGACAAAGAACTCGAACGCCAGCACGCCGACATAGTCCAGATGTTCCAACACGCGCCGCGCATAGTCCTCGGCTTCGGCCTGCAGCGGATCCTCGCGGCGCGGCGTGGCGATGCGCAGGATGCCCTCTCGGTGTACGTTTTCTACCACCGGATAGAACGCCAGTTCGCCGCGCTTTCCGCGCACGGCGATGCATGAAACTTCGCGTTCAAAGGGCACAAAGGATTCGAGAATCAGCGGTTGGCCGCCGAGTCGCTGCCAGGCGGCATCGAGATCCTCGTTGCTGCGCAGCACGGCCTGCCCCTTGCCGTCATATCCGAGGCGCCGTGTTTTCAGCACACTGGGCAGCCCCAGATTGCGTACCGCGAACTCAAGAGCCTCACGGGTGGCGACCGGCATGTAACTGGGCACCGGGATGCGCAGCTGGTCGAACAGCTGCTTCTCCGACAGCCGGTCCTGGCCGACGGTCAGCGCGACGGGTGCCGGCAGCAGCGGAATCCGGCTGGCGACGAACTCGGCGGTCTTCGCCGGGACGTTTTCAAACTCGTAGGTCGCGACATCGACGCTGACGCAGAACTCGGCCAGCGCGCGTTCGTCGTCATAGGGCGCATGAATGTGCTGGCCCAGCGGCGCTGCACAGGCCTCGGTCGCCGGATCGAGGAAAACGAAATCGAAATCCAGCGGATATCCCGCCAGGGCCAGCATGCGTCCCAGCTGGCCTGCACCCAGAATGCCGATTTTCATGCCGGAAGCTTCAAGGGCTCGTCGTTGAGGACCTTGTCGGTCTGTGCACTGCGGAAAGCATCCAGACGCTCCCGCAAGCCTGCGTCTTCATTGGCCAGAATGGCGGCCGCCAGCAGTGCGGCATTGGTGGCCCCGGCATTGCCGATGGCCAGTGTGCCGACCGGGATGCCGGCGGGCATCTGCACGATGGACAGCAGCGAATCCTTGCCGCTGAGCGCCTTGGACTGCACCGGAACGCCAAGCACCGGCACCGAGGTTTTTGCGGCGCACATGCCCGGGAGGTGGGCCGCGCCGCCAGCGCCGGCAATGATCACCTTCAGGCCCCGACCGCGGGCCGCATCTGCGTATTCGAACAGCAGGTCCGGTGTGCGGTGGGCGGATACCACGCGGGCTTCGTAGGGAACCGCCAGTGATTCCAGCATGCGCGCGGCATGCGCCATGGTCTCCCAATCGGAGCGGGAGCCCATGATGATGCCGACGACGGGATGCTTCTCGGTGCTGCGGGACTTCTTGGCCACGGAATCGGCCTCGTGCAGGCCTAGGAAAGGCAGGAAGCGACGGATTATGGCATCGCCGGATGACCGGCGCAGCCACGGGTCCTGCGGAACCAAGACGCCCGTCGAGGGAGGACACGACGGGCGTGATTTTTAGTCAAACAAAGCGGCGATCGCAGCTAAAAAGGCTCAGGGCTTGAGCAGATCAAACTCAACTGCGGCACTGGCGGTGTACTTGATTTCACCCGCCGCAAAGCCGATTTCCTGATTGCCCCCGGCGTCGGCCGCCTCGGCTCGCATCGCCATGACCTTCATCGGCATCGGTGGTGCCACGTAGTCGTTGACGCGCAGCGTCCGTACCGAGCCCAGCTTCATGTCCAGCGTTTCGGCCAGCAACTTGGCCTTGGTGCGGGCATCGTTGGCCGCGTTGACCAGGGCTTGCTCGATCAGCGTGCCGCTTCTGCTCGACTCCAGCACGGGCGAAGAGACGTTATTCACGCCCACCTTGGTCGCCCTCAGCAGGTAATCGCCGATCTTGTCGAGATTCTCGATGACGACGTTGATCTCGCGCCGCGCACGATAGCCGACCAGCTGCTGTCGCCGCGCCTTTTCGTCCCACACATATTCGGGGTTGATGCTGATGCCCGCGGTAGAGATGTGCTCTTCCTTCGTGCCCAGAGCCTTGGCTTCGGCAAGGTAAGCCCGCACGACCTTGTTGACTTCGGCCTCGGCGAGCTTGAGATCGGCGTTGAGGGCATCAGCCGCCAGGTTCAGACGTGCGCGATCCGGCTTCACCGAGACCTCGCCCTGCCCGTTCACGGCAATCAGCCGTGGTGACTCTTCTGCCTGCGCGACCGACGCCAGCATGGCGGCGGTCGCCAACATCAGACCGGAGGTGATCCCGGAAATCCAGCGACGACGGCTCTCGATGTTCATACCTTGCGTATTCCTATGACGGGGACGGTGTTGCCATGATGCAGCGTCTCGGCGCTGCCCACCACGACGGGATCTCGGAGCCAGCAGGCCCTGATGTGCGGCACCCTCACATGCACGATATGACCGACAGCCCGTGGCGGCAGTTCCGGAGCATCGCCATTCCCATACAACCGACTGCGCTGGAGGATTTTTTGGATGCGGCCTAGACCCCGGCCGTTTAAACTGCGGTCCCGATTCGCGACACCGCCAGGTTTTCGTCAGGCCGCACGGCCGACTTTATTCCCAATGAGCGCCACCTACGAACCCGTCACCCTGAGCCGGGATGTCATCGGCGTCCTGATCCCGCAGGGCACCAAGGTCGAATTGCCGGAGGGCGCCCAGGGCGCGATCACCCAGGCACTGGGTGGCAGCTTTACCATACAGGTCCAGGGCCACCTGTTCCGCATCGAAGGTAAGGACGCCGACGCCATCGGCAAGGATGTCCTCAAGGGCCCGGAAGTGGCAGCCGATGCCAGCGACGAAGAAGTCGAAAAAGCCGTCTGGGCCCAGCTGCGTACCTGCTACGACCCCGAAATCCCGGTCGACATCGTGGAACTGGGGCTGATTTACGAATGCAAGCTCGAGCCGCTGGATGATGGCAAGCGACGCGCCAAGGTAACCATGACCCTGACGGCGCCCGGGTGCGGCATGGGCGAGATCCTGGTCGCCGACGTCAAGGCCAAGGCCTTGGCAGTGCCGACCGTCGTCGAAGCCGAAGTCGATCTGGTCTTCGATCCACCCTGGAACCAGTCGATGATGTCCGAGGCCGCGCGTCTGGCCACGGGCATGTTCTGACGTCACCGACCCCGAGGAGCCGCGCATGTCCGAAACGGTAACCCGTGGCATCCGCGTCCGGGTGCAGCCGCGATATGTGCCCGAGCAATCGGACCCGGATGTCGGTCAGTACCTGTTTGCGTATCACATCACGATCCGCAACGAGGGCGGCGACACAGTCCAATTGCTGTCGCGGCATTGGGTGATCACCGACGGCGAGGGTCACGTCGACGAAGTGCGCGGCCCCGGCGTGGTGGGCTATCAACCGTTGCTGCGCCCTGGCGAGGAATTCCAGTACACCAGCGGCTGTCCGCTGAAGACCCCGGTGGGGACCATGCACGGCGAATTCACGATGCAGGTCCAGGATCGAGAAGAGCGCTTCGACGCGCGGATCGCGCCGTTCACGCTGGCGATGCCGCGCGCACTCAACTAGCGCCACTGCTGCGGTAGAGGCCCGGGGTGGTGCCGGTCCAGCGCTTGAAGGCACGTTGAAAGCCGGACTGCTCCGAAAAGCCGAGCAGGAACGCGATGTCGAGCAGCGACAAGGTGACGTCCTGCATGTACTGCAGCGCCAGCCCCCGGCGCACATCGTCAACCAACTCCTTGAAATTCTGTCCGCCGTGCTCGGCCAGGCGCCGCTGCAAGCTGCGCGGGCTGCAGGCCAGACGCCGAGCCACGTCCTCCAGCGAGGGCGGGCCATTGACCAGCGCGTCGGAAATCGCCTGCCAGACATCGCGGACAGCTGTTTCGTCTGCGTGTCGCCGCTGAGCCAGCAACTGCTCGGCATGACCGTCGAGCAAACCGCGCAGGGCCGGATTCTTGTCGCGGATCGGACGGTCCAGCAGTGAGGGTGGAAACGCCACGGCTGAATAGGGCTGATCAAAGCGCGGCTCGCATCCGAGCACGCGCCGGTACACCGCCGCGTCTCCCGGCTGCGAATGTTCGAAGCAGACATACAGTGGCCGCTCGTTGCTGCCGATCAGCAAATTGGCGAATGCGATCCAGCTGGCGACGTGTTCCTCGCCGATCTGTCGAGAGAGCTGCGCCAGCGGCGAATGCCAGCGCAGTTCAGCGATCTCGGACGAGAGCAGATGTAACTCGGAGTGCCCGGTCTTGCCGACCAGATCCTGATAGCGACGTTGCCGCAGCAGCGCTTCACCCAGCGTATCGCAGGCCATCATGGCAAAGCCGAGAATGCCGTACTTGCCCGGGCGTGCAATGGCCCCCGCATGGAGGCCCAGCCAGTCGTCGGACGACAGGGTCACCGCCGAGCGCCACAGCTCGGCGTACTGGGCGGCCGACAGCGTGCAGTCCGCGTCGTCGAGCTGCTGACGATCAAGGGCCATCGTCGACAGCAGCGCATCGGTATCCACCCCCTGCTCCTCGAGGTGCTGAAACAGTGCACGGACGTAGGACAGATAAACCTGTCCCGCTGCGGCGGTCGTACCGGAAGGTGGGCGCTTCATGGCGCGAGACGATACGGCCCAGCGACCGCGCTGGACAAGCACGCTGGCGCGTGCGGCCCATGCGCCGGGCCCTGGGGGCAATACCCGGCTGCGGCGGGGCGCTAGGCTGCTGCAGTTCGACGAGCGCCCGGAGACGCCACGACCATGCCTTCAGTGGGCGATGACCAGTTGGTGTTGTATGCCATTCCGGCCTTCTTGGCCTGCGTTGCGCTGGAAGCCGTGTGGCTGAAGCGTCGCCGCCGCGCCTACGACGATCGCGATGCCTGGGCCAGCCTCGGCATGGGGGTCGGCAATGTCCTCATCGCCGTGGCGCTGAAGTCGCTGTGGTTCGCATTGTTCGTCTGGCTCTACGAGTTCCGGATCTTCGATCTCGATCCGCGCCTGGCCTGGGTCTGGATGCTGGGCATCGTGGTGCAGGATTTCTGCTTCTACTGGTATCACCGTTTTTCGCATCGGGTTCGGTTGTTCTGGGGCGCCCATGTCAACCATCACTCCAGCCAGGCCTTCAACTTCACCACGGCGCTGCGCCAGTCCTGGACCACGCCGCTGTACAGCTCTGCGTTCTTCCTGCCGTTGCCGTTACTCGGCTTTCATCCGGTGGTGGTCTACACGCTGCAGTCCATCAGCCTGATCTACCAGTTCTTCCTGCACACCGAGACCGTCGGGCGGTTGGGCCCACTGGAATGGGTGCTCAACACGCCGTCGCATCACCGCGTGCATCACGGCAGCAACCCCGAATATATCGACCGCAACTACGGCGGCATCCTGATCGTCTGGGACCGCTGGTTCGGCAGCTTCGAACCCGAGCGTGCGCCGGTACGCTATGGACTGACGCACAACCTGGGAAGCTACAACCCGTTGTGGATCGCGTTTCACTACTTCGTGCAGATCGCGCGCGATGCGCGCGCGCACCCTGGCTGGCGCAACCGCATACTGGCCGTCTTTGGTCCGCCGGAGTGGACCCCTGCACCGTCAATGCCGCCGGCGAGTGCGTCGGGGCAAAAGGAAGTCGCGGCGCCGTGACGGCGCTGGCCTTCTCGGACGCGGTGCTCGCGCTCTGCGCCGTGGCGGCATGGCTGACGGTCGCGCGCGCGCGGGTGATGCGGGCCGCGGCGCCAGCGCTGCTCATCGGCTGGGGCTTGATCGCGGCAGCAGCCGTACTCGGCATGCTCCGCTTCGGCGGGATGACGGCACTGGAGCCGGCGCACCGGCTGCTATCGACGGGCGCTGCGGGACTCGGATTGCCGCTGGTGGCCGCGGGTTTGATGCTGGCCTTCCATCGCCCCCAGGCCCCGGTGTCGATGGGGTACTGGATCGTGGCCGCTGGCCTGGTGGTGGCGCTGCTGGCCTCAACGATGGCGATGACGCGGGTTGCCGGAGCGGCGGCGACCCTCGTGCTGGCGGTGTGGATGTCCACCCGAGCGGGAATGGATGCAGCGGATCGTTGCATGGGGGGACTGGCGGTCGCGGCCTTGCTGATCGCGGCCGGCTTCGCCCGCGCAGGGGCGACGTCGCAGGCCCTGATCGGGCTGCACTATGCGCTGGCGGCTGCCCAGCTCGCCTGGCTGTGGCTGTGGCGGCGCCGGGCCGAAGGCCTGACCGCGCGCATTCAAATCATCAATCGGGGGAGCACCGACACATGCAGCACCACCTGACAGGATTCCGACGCGGCAGGGCGTGGGCCGCCAGCGTGCTGATCAGCCTGTCGCTGCCGGCCGCGGCGCTGGACTTCAGCCTCGGGGACTACGAGGGCAAGCTGGATACGTTCGTGACGCTGGGCGTGGTGCAGCGTCTGCAGTCGCGGGACCCCGGTCTGGTCAGCGAGGGCAACGGCGGTACCGGGCTGAGCAGCAATATCGACGATGGCAACCTGAACTATGACCGCGGCGATCTGATCTCCGCGCTGGCGTTCGTCAATCAGGATTTTCAGTTCGGCACGGCCGACTATGGTGTGTTTGCCCGCGGGCTGTACTTCTTCGATGCCGTCAACACGGATTTCGACGAAGCGGCTCGAGCCGGCGGCCGTCGCCCGGGTGACGTGCAGCGTCTGATCGGTGCCGACGCGCAACTGCTAGACGCCTATGCCTACGCCAATTTCGAGGTGGGCGACTATCCCTTTTCGCTGCGGGTGGGGCGCCAGGTGATCAGCTGGGGCGAAAGTACATTCATCCAGTTCGGTGTCAATCAGGCCAATAGCTACGACCTCACCAAGCTGCGCTTTGCCGGTGCCGACCTGCGCAATGTCTTCTCGCCGGTCAACATGGTGACCCTGCAGACCGAACTCAGTGACGACACCGGCCTGTCGCTGTTCTATCTGCTGGACCGGCGCGAATTGATCGCCGATCCGCAGGGCAGCTATTACAGCCCACTGGACGGTCTCGTCGCGGGCGGAACCTTTCTCGCTGTCGAGAGCCGTTTCTTCGAGCAGAACGACTTGCCCGATGGCTACAAGATCTTCCGGCGATCGGATGTGCGCGCATCGGAGGCCGGCCAGTTCGGCGTCGCCTTGTCTCAATTGGTGCCGGAACTGGGGGGGACCGAGTTCGGGCTCTACTTCCTGAACGTACACAGCATGCTGCCGGTGACCAGCGGCTATTCGATGAGCGCGGCGCAATTTGAACAGCTCAACGAACTGGCGCCCGGCGTGCAGGATCCGACGGGGCTGTCGGGCGTGCTGATCATCCGGGGATTGTTGAACCCCGAGAGCCTGACCCCCGGGCAGATCCAGACGCTGCGCGAGGCGCGTCTCGGCGTGGGCGGCTACCAGCTCGAGTATCCAGAGGACATCAAGATTTATGGATTGAGCTTCAACACCACCTTGCCGATCGGCGTCGCCTTGCAGGGTGAACTGTCCTATACGCAGGATCAGGTGTTCCAGATCGACGACTACGAACTGGTCTATCACGGACTGAGCCCGGTCACGCAACTGGCCGGACCGGTTGGTGGGACGGCGTTCTCGCTGTTCTTCCCCACTAATCAGCTCGGCCAGAACACGAGCCCCGGCGCGTACTTCCAGGGCTATCGCCGCTATGACATGGCGCAGCTGCAGTTCACGGGCACCTATCTTTTCGGCCCTCAAAACCCGTTTTTCGCACAACAGTGGGTGCTGCTGGTGGAACTCGGTGCAACCTATATTCCGGACTTGCCGGAAAAGCGGGATCTGCGATTCGAGGGACCGGGCACCTTCGAGAAAGGCGGAACCGAGGGCGTTTCCGACGACTACTACTCCGAGTCGTTCGGGTGGGGCTACCGCATCCTCACCCAGCTCAATTATCCGAATCTGTTTGGCAGCGGCTGGGGCTTCAACCCACAGCTCACGTTCTTTCACGACATCAACGGCACCCCCGCCGGACCCGCGCGCTCGTTCACCGAAGACCTGATGCAAAGCGCCCTGTCGCTGCGCTTCGACTACGGCGGCGCCTGGACGCTCGACCTGAGCTGGGTCAGCTACTTCGGCCTCGGCGAGGAATACCGCGACACCAACCTTTTGCATGACCGTGATCTGCTGTCGTTCACGGTCAAGTACGCGTTCTGAGGGCCTGTCATGTTCGCTGCCAAATCATGGATCCTGATGCTCTGCGCCGCTCTGCTGTCGACTGCCGAGGCCGCAGTTTCGCCACAGGAGGCTGCGCGCCTCGACGCCGATCTCACCCCGATCGGTGCAACGCGATCGGCGAATGCTGCGGGCACCATCCCGGCGTGGACGGGTGGCCTGAAGACGCGGCCGGTCGATATTCACCGCGGCTACGAGGATCCGTTTGCCGCGGACCAGCCGCTGTTCACGATTACCGCCGACAACGCCGCCAGGTACGCCTCAAACCTGACGCCGGGGCAGCAGGAGATGTTCCGGCGCAACAAGACCTATCGCATGAACGTCTATCCCACGCGACGCAGCGCATCGTACCCGGTGGGCGTCTACGCGGCGGTCAAGCGGAATGCGGTGCGTGCGCAGCTCACCGGCACGGACTCCCTGGCGGGAGCGGTGACCGGACCCGCGTTTCCGATGCCACGAAGCGGCGCCGAGGCGATCTGGAATCACCGCACCAAGTACATCGCCCCCGGGTTGCAGGGCTACTACAACGTGGCAGTTGCCAATCGGGATGGTTCGTTCTTCCTCAGTCGCGTGATGCGCTATGCATCAATCAAGTACAACCAGATCGGGATCGAGCCGGATGCCCTGAAGGACAATATTTTTCTGTACTACCTGACCTATGTGCTGGCACCCCCACGATTGTCCGGCAACATCGTATTGGTGCATCAGACCATCAGCCAGGATCAGCAGGCCAACATGGCCTGGTCCTACAGTCCCGGCCAGCGTCGCGTGCGCCGGGCTCCGGAGCTGGGGCACGACAATCCGACGCTGGCCTCGGATTCGCTCGCGACGCAGGATCAGATCGACACCTTCAACGGCGCGCTGGACCGCTACGACTGGAAGCTGGTCGGAAAGCGCGAGATCTATATCCCCTACAACGCCTATCGCCTGGAGCGACGTGGACTCAAGCCCGAGCAGATCATTCGGCCGAACCACATCGACCCGCAGCTCGCGCGTTACGAGCTACACCGTGTCTGGGTTATCGATGCGACCCTGCGGCAGGGCACGAGTCACGTCTACAAGCGGCGCACGTTCTACGCTGACGAAGACTCCTGGCATCTGACACTCGTGGATTGCTATGACAACCGCGACCAGCTCTGGCGCATGCAGGAGTCTCACCTGATCAATGTCTACGATGTGCCGGCCGTGCTGGCAGCCGTCGAGGCGGGATACGACTTCTTCATTGGGCGCTATCTGGTCGGCGCACTGGAGAACGAGGAAAAGATGACCAACTTCCGCTGGAAGGCCGACGACGGGTTCTTCACGCCCAAGGGCATGCGCCGGCACGGCACGCAGTAGGCGCGCTCAGGCCGGCGGAAGCTCGCCGGCGTCGAGGCGGCTGCGGGCGCGGCGCATCCGCCAGGCATGCGTCAGCTCATCGATCCAGTACGCCACAAATGCCGTCAGGATGCCGCGCCCGCGGTCGGCGCTCAGGCCCGCACCGAGGCGTGCGATCTGCTGGTAATACCAGCCCTGCTGGCCGAGCACGTTGACCAGCTTCAGCAGCAGGATCGGGCTTGCGCCCGACAGCCAGCGCCGGTCACTGAGCTTGACCGTGCGCTCATATCGCGGCGCCTCGTCAATGTCATGCGCCAGCAGGCGCTTCGGGAAATCCGGATCGGTACAGAGCGGGCGGCCCAGGCCGATGACGTCGCAGGCGTTCTCGCGAAGCGGCTCCTCCATGCCAGCGCGGGTGCGGAAGCCGCCGGTCACCATCAGCGGCATCTTCGCGACCCCGCGGATCGTCGCGGCATAGTCCAGAAAATAGGCCTCGCGTTGCCGGGTACTGGCGCGCTGCGGTTCAGCCGTCTCGGCACGGCCCTCGAAGCCCAGCAACTTGGGCTGCTCGTAAGTGCCGCCGGAAATCTCCAGCAGATCCACCGACTCGGCATTCAGCATCTCGACGACACGCAGGCAATCTTCATTGGAGAAGCCGCCCTTGCGAAAATCATCGGAGTTGAGCTTGATCGCAATCGGGAAGTCGGGGCCCACCGCCCTGCGGGTCGCGCGAAACGCCTCCAGCAGAAAGCGCGCGCGGTTCTCGATCGATCCGCCCCAGGCGTCAGTGCGCCGGTTGGTCACCGGCGACAGGAAGGCGCTGAGCAGATAGCCGTGAGCGGCGTGGATCTGTACGCCGGTAAAGCCGGTTTCGCGAGCGGTCACCGCGACACGGGCGAAGCGCTCCACAAAGTCTAGGATCTCCTCCTCGCGCAGTGCGCGCGGACGCGCATAGTTGCCGAGCATGTCGAGTTGCACATCCGACGGGCCCATGGGGTGAAAGGTCACATAGCGGGGCGACTGACGACCAGCGTGCGAGATCTGCATCCACAGCTGATTGCCGGCAACGGTTCCGGCCTTGGCCCAGCGCTTGAGCTGATCCATACCGCCATTGCGGTCGATCGCGACATTGCCGGGCCGCTCCAGCACGCGGCGATCGATCATCACGTTCCCGGTCAGCAGCAGTCCGGCGCCGCCCTCGCTCCAGCGGCGGTACAGGGTTGCCAGCTCATCGGTTGCCCGCAGCCAGGGATCGGCCAGGCCCTCGGTCATGGCAGCCTTGCATAGGCGATTCGGCAGGGTCACGCCGCAGGGCAGGCGAAACGGTTGGGCAAGCAGATCGGTCACGGCACGACTCCCTTCAATCGATTACATACCGATCAGTATGTAGAGCGCCGTCTCGATCCGCAATGTCGGCGAAGGCTGGCTTACTTCTGGCAGCGAGGGCAGTAACAGGACGCGCGCTGGGCCAGGACCAGCGGCTTGATCGTCGTGCCGCACACCCGACAGGGCTGATGTTCACGGCCGTAGACAAACAATTCCTGCTGAAAATAGCCGGATGCGCCGTCTGCGCCGAAGAAATCCCGTAACGTGGTGCCCCCCAGCGCCACGGCCTCGGCCAGCACGGTGCGGATCGTCTCCGCGAGGCGTGCGCATTCGCCCCGCGTCAGTTTGCCGGCCGCGCGCGTGGGGCGGATGCCGGCGCGGAACAGTGACTCGGCGGCGTAGATGTTGCCGGCACCGACCACGATGCGGCCGTCCATGACGAAGCTTTTCACCGGGACCACGCGGCCACGCGAGCGGGCGAATAGATAGTCGCCGTCGAAGGCGTCCGAGAAGGGCTCGGGACCCATGCCGGCGAGCAGCACATGCTCCGCCTCGTTCCGTGCCCACCACAGCACGGCGCCGAAGCGACGGGGATCGTGGAAGCGCACCACACGCTCGCCCTCGAGCAGGAAGTCGATGTGATCGTGCTTCTTCAGCGGATGCGCGGCATCCAGGACCAGCAGGCGGCCCGACATGCCCAGGTGCAGGATCAGACGATCCCCGGAATCCAGTGTCGCAATCAGATACTTGCCCCGGCGCGTCAGCGATTCGACAACGCGGCCGGTGCTGCGGCGGCCCAGTGTCGCCGGCACCGGCCAGCGCAGCCGGGATTCGCGAACGATGACCTGTTCGATGCGCCGCCCCACCCAGTGCGGTTCCAGGCCGCGACGAACCGTTTCGACCTCCGGCAGTTCAGGCATGACCGGTTCCCGATGAAAAGGCCCGCACGAGGCGGGCCGGAAGGATTTCGCAGAGCCGGATCATCGACGCTCAGGTCGGAGGCGTCGCCGGCGCTTGCGGAGACGCTTCATCCGCCGCCGGGGGATCCGGGAGCCTCAGGATCTCGTTTTCCAGCGCCTTTGACAGCGTGTAGCGCACCCTCAGTGCCGGATTTTCCAGAACCAATTGCGGCTCGCGCGCAACGAGCGTCAACTTCAACTCACCGCCGTCGTACACCAGCGTGATGGGTTCGCCCGCTGCACCCGCTTCGCCGGTCGGCGAGGCAGCGTTCCACATCGCGCGCGCGCTGCTCCAGCCCTCTACGAACTTTTGCTTCTGATCGGCACTGGCGGCGGGCTGCGCCGGTGACTCGATCCAGGTCTGACCCTCCTCGCTTCGCGTCAGCGTCAGGCCCGGAACTTCGATACGCAGCAGCCGGGCACCCGCCGGCAACAGTGCCTTGGAGACCAGATCCGAGTAGTCGGCATCGAGGGCAGCGCTCGGGGGGTCATCCGTGAGCGCGATCTCATCGCCGACGCGGACATAGCGTCGGTACTCGATCGGCTCGCTGTCACCGATGCCGAGCTCGATGTCGTTCAGCGTGACGCGGTAGTTCGGCGGATCCAGCTTCAGCTCCTTCAGATCGACATCGGTGACCGCGAGCTTTCGCTTTGCTTCCATCGTCGCGAGCGTGACGATCGACGCGACTTCCAGCGGATCGGCAGCGGCCTGCACCGGCTCGATCAACTGCCACTGACCGTTTTGCTTGGTCAGGGCAATCGCGGGAGCATCCGGGTGCTGGATGCGGATGCGTTCCAGTGTCGCATCGGTCAGCGGCGTCAGCGGCGGTCCTTTCTGCTCCGTTTCCTGCGTGAAGTACAGCGTGGCCGCAAGGCCGCCGACCAGGACCAACAGTGCCAGATTGAGCTGCAGACGGTTCATGGCATCACCGACGACGACGAATCGCCCAGCGGGCAACGCCAATGGCAATCAGCAGCAGCGGCAACAGCACGACGAACGTGCCGGCGATCAGCATCGTTGCCCAGCCCGGCAGGAAGAGCGCGGTATCCGGAGCCTTCGGCACGTCGATGTTGAGTTGCGCGTCGCGCGAGGCCAGCCACTGCACCAGATTGAGCCCCAGTTGCTGGTTCCCTAGCTCGCCCAGGTAGGCGTCCGACAGGAAGTCGGCATCGCCGATCAGGGCGACGCGCTGCGGGTGCGGCTTCGGGGCTTCTGCGCCTGCGGGGGTCTTCGGCGTATAGGCCCGTGTCAGCGTGGCGCCGATCGTCAGCGGCCCCGGAACATCGCCCGGATCAAGCGCCACTGCGCCGCCTTCGATGTTGCCGGTCTCCAACCACGCAGCCTCCGAGGTTTGCAGCAACGGTTGCGCGGTCCAGCCTTCCGGAGCCTGCGTCGTCAGCGAGCGCACCAGCGGGAATAGCGTGACCATGTCGAAGCCCTGCGTCACCGGATTAGGCGGATAGCCGACGGCAGCGAAGAAGCCGGGGTGCCCGGTGCCGAGCAACTGGTACTCCGGCAGGATGGCGTAGCCGTTCTGCCAGGTGACGCCCAGGAACTGCGCCAGTGGTGCGAGGCCCGCCGGAAAATCCGGATCGGCCAGCCACAGCAGATTGCCGCCCCGCTCGACGTATTCCTGGATCAGCTTGATCTCACCGTCCAGCAAGGCGGACTGCGGTGAGGCCAGCACCAGGACACTGGTGTTGTCCGGCACCCGCGGGTTCTTCACCAGATTCAGGGGTTGTACCTTGAGCCCTTTCTCGCGCAGCGCCGTCGCGAAGCGTGAGAACGAATCCGGCGTTGCCTCCAGGGTCGAGCGCTCGCCATGACCCTCCAGGAAGACGACCCACTGCTCACCGCCGTAGGACAGCCGCTGCAGTGCCGTGGTGATGGCCTGCTCGGTCGTCGCCGTGAGGGTCTCGCGGCGACCCTGATACTCGACGACCACCTGACCCACGAAGGTCACATTGAATTCCCGCACTTTCTGCGGTGAAGCACTGGGATCGACGAACTCGATCTTCAGATCGGGTTTGACGCGACGATACTTGGCCAGGTCCGTCTCGATACCGCGTCGGGTCTCGGCTCCGCTGGGCGCAAACACGTAGAACGTCACGGCCTCATTCATCGACGCCAGTTGCTTGAGGCTGGCCTCGGTCAACGTGTTGCGCTTGTTGGCGGTCCAGTCGATTTCAGCCTTGAAGCGGACCGACAGGAATCCAAGCAGGACGATGACGGCGAGCACCAGCACGCCGTTGAGCAGCTGCTGCAGGAGGGTCTGTTTCTTGTTCATGGTCGTTCAGGCCCGGGATCAGTTGCGTTCCATGTCGAGACGCAACACCGTCAGCGACAGGAACAGTGCCGAGAACAGCACGTAATACAGCGCATCGGCGGTATTGAAAACGCCGCGCCGCAGGCTCTCGTAGTGATCAATCAGCGACAGATATGAGAACACCTCCTTGAACGGGATGCTGTCGTTGTAGGCCAGGATGTTGATCAACCAGATGACCAGCAGCAGGCCGAAGCTGGCGACCGCTGCGATGGTCGGCTCGCGCGTCAGCGAGGAGACAAACAGACCGGCTGCACCGAAGGCGGACATCAGCAAGAACAGACCCAGCAGGCCTGCGGCCAGACGCCCCCAATCCAGATCTGTCGACCAGCTCAGCGACAGCGGCATCAGCAGCATCAGGATCAGCACGGCTGCAATGAAGCCGAGCAGCCCCAGGAACTTACCCAGCACGATCTCCGTCAGCGACACCGGTGCTGACAGCAGCAGGGTCAGGCTGTTGGATTTCCGCTCCTCGGCAAACAGGCGCATGGTCATCAGCGGGATCACCATCAGCAGCAGGATCGTCGCGAATCCATAGAGCGAACCGCCGATGTAGTCGGAGACTCCGAACTGATCATTGCCGCCCATGCCAGCACTGGCGGCGTACTCCACTAGCAGGTTGATGAACACGAAGCCGAGGATGAACTGCAGCACCGCAAGCACGGCCCAGGCTAGCGGTGAAAGAAAGATACGGCGCAGCTCGGTGCGCGCGATGTTCAGTACATTGGTCATGCCGCCTTCCCCAGTTCGTCGCCGGAGGTGAGTTCGACGAAGGTTTCTTCCAGCGTGCGCGTCTGTGCATAGAGCTCGTAGAGGCCCCAGCTGCGCTCGGCCGCTGCCTTGACGATCGCTTCACGCGGATCGGCGTTGTCCACGCAATCGAACCGGAAGCGCCCGTCGCCCAGTGCGGTAACGGTCTTGACCCCGTCGATCAGACTCAGCGCCGACAGGTCGGTCGAGGGCCGGCGGAATGCAGCCACGACACTGCCGAAGATGCCGGCGCGGATCGCATCCAGCGATTCGTTGTAGACCACCTTGCCGCGGGCAATGATCATCACGCGACCGCATACGGCCTGGATCTCCGGCAGGATGTGGCTCGACAGGATCACCGAATGGTTCTTGCCGAGCTCCGCGATCAGGGAACGGATCTCGCGGATCTGGATCGGGTCCAGGCCCACGGTCGGCTCATCAAGCACGACCACCGGCGGACGATGGATGATCGCCTGCGCAATGCCGACGCGCTGCTGATACCCCTTCGACAGATTGCCGACCAGGCGCTGACCAACATCGGAGAGGCCACAGTCCCGCTTCGCGGAGGTCACGGCCTGTGCACGGGCCTTGCCGGCAACGCCATGCAGCCCTGCGCAGTAGCCCAGATATTCGTCGACGGTCAGCTCGGGATAGACCGGCGGCTGCTCCGGCAGATAGCCGAGGTGCTGCTTGGCGGCCTTGGGCTGCTCGCGCATCGACACGCCGTTGATGCGGATCTCGCCGTCGCTGGGGGCCAGCGTGCCGGTAAGCATCTTCATCGTCGTCGATTTGCCGGCGCCATTAGGCCCCAGCAGACCGAGAATCTCCCCCTTCCGTAGCGTCAGGTCGAGACCTGCTACCGCTACGGTCGGTCCATAGCGGCGCGTGAGTCCACGCGCCTCAATCAGGACTTCGTTATCCATCTCGCTCTTTTCTGGTTTATGGGTAAAGGACGGAAAGCCGCGCGCCCTGTGACCGGGCGCTTCATCGAGGAGTTCCGATAAGGGCGGGATTGTACGGTTCAAGTCCGCACCCGCAATGTCGTCGCCATGACGGCGATACGTCAGCTTAGTAGATGCGTGCCTGGCCCGCCGGGCGCCGACGGAAGCGCTTGTAGCCCCACCAGTACTGCTCGGGACAGTCGCGCGCGCACCGCTCGAGACCGGCATTCATGCCGGCCACCGAGGTCTCGACGTCAGGGCTGTAGATCTCGGCAGGAGCGGCAAACCAGTGCGCGATGAACCCGCGACCCCAAGGCAGCCGCTCGCCGTAGAAGAACACCACCGGCGCCCCGGAGGCCTGCACCAGCTTGGCGACCAGGGTCGGGGTATGCGCCTGGACCCCGAAAAACGGCGCATAGACCCCGCGTCCTTCGGGGGGGTCCTGATCCGGCATGAAGTACACGGTCTCCTGGCGCGCCAGGATCTTGACCAGGGCGCGGCCCACCCCGCCCTCGGCGGCCAGCATCTGGCCGCCGAAGCGGCCACGGCCCATCAGGGACAGATCGTTGACGGCCCCGGGCTGCGGCTTGTACAGGCCGGTGGCCACGTACTGCCGCGAGAACGGGATGGCGCAGGCCTCCCAGTTGCCCTGGTGCAGGGTCAACAAAATCATGCCCTTGCCCTGAGCCAGGGCCTGATCGATAACCTCGGCCCCCCGCCATTCCCGGACCATGCCCAGTACGCGCGACTCCCCGCCCAGCCAGATCACCGGCATTTCCAGTACGGTCTTGATCTCGTGGCACAGGGAGCGGCGCACCAGACGGCTGCGTTCGCGCCGGGTCTGCTGTGGCAGGCAAACCTCGAGATTGCGGTAGGCGGTGTTACGGCGACCGTTGGGAACCAGCCACAGACACCATCCGATGAGGTTGCCGAGGCCGTGCAGAATCACCAGCGGAAAGCGGGCGAGGACATGGAACAATAAGCGCATGGCACCGCATTGTGACGGGCGAGGCGGGATGCCGCAAAAAGAAAACCCGGCGGTAAGGCCGGGTCTAAAGGAGGAGGAAAAACCATGTGCCGTCCTGCCCCGGGAACCCGGGCCACAACGGCCATCTAAGCTTGCACGGGTGTTTCCGACCCGGCTGTCCGCTGCCGCCGGTCGCGGCATGTAGGAAATCGTCGATATTGAATGATTGGTTTATTACAGCGCGTCGCGGAAGCTGCGGTCCGCATTGACGGCGCGGAAGTGGCCCGCATCGGCCCCGGCCTGCTGGTTTTGGTCGGCGTTCGCCCGGATGACGATCAGCGCCAGGGCGAGCGGCTCCTGGAGCGGGTGCTGGGCTACCGGGTGTTCGCGGACGCACAGGGGCGCATGAACCGCTCGCTACGCGAGTGTCAGGGGGGGCTGCTGTTGGTGCCGCAGTTCACCCTGGCGGCCGACACCGCCGCAGGGACTCGTCCTGGATTCTCGACGGCGGCGGCGCCCGGTGTGGCGGAACCGCTGTTTGCAGCGCTGGTTTCGCGGGCACGCGACCTGCACCCGCAGGTGGCGGCCGGCCGCTTCGGCGCGGACATGCAGGTCAGCCTGATCAATGACGGCCCGGTCACGTTCTGGCTGGAATCGCGCTAGGCGTGACCCGCCGAATCCGAACGCCGGTTCAAATTTGCCGGGTCGGGGAGTATCCTTTGCGCCCTTTTCGCCGTGATAGCCGCATGCAAGCCCGCAAGGCCAGCGTAGAGCGCAATACCCGCGAGACGCAGATTCGCGTGGACCTGAACCTCGACGGTTCGGGCGAGTCTCGCTTCGAGACCGGCATTCCCTTCCTCGATCACATGCTGGATCAGGTGGCCCGTCATGGCCTGATCGATCTGACCGTGATCGCCAACGGCGACCGCCAGATCGACGATCACCACACGGTCGAGGATATCGGCATCACCCTGGGCCAGGCCTTTGACAAGGCCATGGGCGACAAGAAGGGGGTCGTGCGTTACGGCCACAGCTATGTGCCACTGGACGAGGCGCTGTCGCGCGTCGTCGTCGATCTCTCCGGTCGTCCCGGCCTGGAGTACGGCATCGAGTTTCCGCGGGCACGCATCGGCGAATTCGACGTCGACCTGTTCCGCGAGTTCTTCCAGGGCTTCGTCAATCACGCCAAGCTGACGATGCACATCGACAACCTGCGGGGCCGCAACGCCCATCACATCATCGAGACCGTGTTCAAGGCTTTCGGCCGCGCGCTGCGCATGGCCGTCAGCGCGGACCCGCGCATGGGCGATGTCATGCCTTCCACCAAGGGTTCTCTTTAGGTAAGGCGTGATTGGTGATTCGTGACTGGTGATCTGTAGAAGCCAGCACCGCTCGTCGTCGCCGCCTCTTCCAATTCCGAATCACCGATATCAATCACGGCTTCTATGGCAGCCATCGGCGTCATCGACTACGGCATGGGCAATCTGCACTCGCTCGGCAAGGCGCTCGAGCGTGTCTCGGCGTCCAGTCGCGTGATCATCAGCTACGACCCCGAGGAGCTGCTCAAGTGCGATCGTCTGGTCCTGCCGGGCGTGGGCGGCGTGCGCGAGTGCATGAAGGAGCTCAAGCGTCTCGAGCTCAACGAGATGGTGGTCGAGGCTGCGCGCAACAAGCCGATGCTCGGCATCTGCCTGGGCATGCAGGTCATGCTGGAGTGGAGCGACGAAAACGGCGGTGTGCCGGCACTGGGACTGTTCCCGGGCAAGGTCGTCCGCTTTCCCGATCCGCCGCCGGCGGGTACGGCCGGCGATGACGAACGTCTGAAGGTGCCGCACATGGGCTGGAACCGGGTGCGCCAGAGCCGTCCGCATGCGTTGTGGGCCGGTGTGCCGGACGAGGCCTGGTTCTACTTTGTGCACAGCTATCACGCACAGCCGGCCGATGCGACCCAGGTGCTCGGCACCGCGGACTATCCGCAACCGTTTGCCGCAGCGCTGGCCCGGGACAATATCGCGGCGTTCCAGTTTCACCCCGAGAAATCTCAGAATGTCGGCATGATGCTGCTCGCCAACTTCACCCAGTGGGAGCCCTGAGCGGGCGCCCCGTGCGGCGCTTGCCAAGGCCCAATGACTGCGGCACAGTGTTTGCAACGTCAGGATTCCATCATCAAAAGCTGCCGCGCCTCCACGCTTCCGGGTTGTCCTTCTCCGCACCGCTCCCGCAATCCACCTGACCCTATTCACGGCTCATGCTGTTGATCCCCGCTATTGATCTCAAGGGTGGCCAGTGCGTACGCCTGCGCCAAGGCCGCATGGACGACGCCACGGTGTTCTCCGATGCACCTGCGGATGTTGCGCGGCGCTGGGCGGCGGAAGGTGCCGAGCGCCTGCATGTCGTCGACCTCGACGGCGCATTCAAGGGGCAGCCCGTCAACCTCAAGCAGGTCGAGGAAATTGTCCGCGCGGTGAATATTCCGGTGCAGATCGGCGGCGGTATCCGCGACGAGGAAACCGTCCAGCGATATCTCGATGTCGGCGTGCAGTACGTGATCATCGGCACCAAGGCGGTGAATGCCCCGCACTTCCTCCACGATCTGTGCATCGAGTTTCCGACGCACATCATCGTCGGGCTCGACGCCAAGGATGGTCGCGTGGCCCTCAATGGCTGGGCCAAGGTCACCGGCCACGACGTGATCGAGACCGCAATCCACTGCGAGCGTGACGGCGTCGAAGCCATCATCTACACCGACATCGCCCGTGACGGCATGATGCAGGGATTCAACGCCGAGGCGACGCGCAAGCTGGCCCAGGCGGTGAAGACCCCGGTCATCGCCTCCGGCGGCGTCAGCAGTCTCGACGACATCCGCCGCCTCAAGGACATTGAGAGCGACGGCGTCAGCGGCGCCATCATTGGTCGTGCGCTGTATGAAGGCGGCCTCGACTTCAAGGAAGCGGTCAAGCTGGCCAAGGCTTGAAACAGCGGGATGGCTGATTCGTCGCAGTACGAGCCCTCCATCCGTCGCGCCTCATTACGCAACACCATCATCGATCCCGCCGTGCTCGCCAAACGCATCATCCCCTGCCTCGACATCGACCGCGGTCGCGTGGTCAAAGGCATCAAGTTCGAAGACGTGCAGGACGCCGGGGATCCGGTGGAGGTCGCGCGCAAGTACGACGCTCAGGGCGCCGACGAGCTGGTGTTTCTCGACATCACGGCCAGCGTCGACGACCGTCCGACGCTGTTCCAGACGGTGGAGGCCGTCGCGCGGGAAATCTACATTCCGCTGACCGTCGGTGGTGGGGTCCGCAACTGCGCCGACGTGCGTGCCCTGCTGTCGGCCGGTGCCGACAAGGTCAGCATCAACACCTCGGCGGTGGAGCGTCCCGACTTCGTCACCGAAGCGGGCGACCGCTACGGCGTGCAGTGCATCGTCGTGGCGATTGACGCCAAGCGCGTGAACAAGAAGAAGGAGCCGCTGCGCTGGGAGGTTTTCACCCATGGCGGACGCAAGGCGACGGGCTTGGATGCCATCCAGTGGGCCAAGACCATCGTCGGCAAGGGCGCCGGCGAACTGCTGGTGACCAGCATCGACCGCGATGGCACCAAAGGGGGCTACGACAACGAACTGCTCAGCGCCATCGCCGATGCGGTGGCGGTGCCGGTCATCGCCTCCGGCGGCGTCGGCACCCTGGAACACCTGTATGACGGCCTGACGGCCGGGCACGCGGATGCCGTGCTGGCGGCCAGCATTTTCCACCAGGGCACCTACACCGTGCGCCAGGCCAAGGACTACCTTGCCGATAAGGGAGTACGGGTGCGGCGCGGCTGAGGGGCGTACACTGACGCGCGACTGTCACGGACGGATGCCAGACTTGAACGCTGCCGGTGAAGTACTGAGCGCACTGTATGCCACGCTGGAGGCCCGCAAGACGGCGGCGCCTTCGTCGTCGTATACCGCCAGCCTGTATGCCAAGGGCTTGGATGCAATCTTGAAGAAGGTGGGCGAGGAAGCCGCCGAAACGCTGATTGCCGCCAAGAACCCGGATGACCAGGCACTGGTCTATGAGCTGGCGGATCTGTGGTTCCACACCCTGGTGCTGATGGCGCATCGCGATCTGCCGCTGGAGCGGCTGACCGACGAGTTGGCGCGACGCACCGGGACTTCGGGTCTGGCCGAGAAGGCCGCCCGCAGCACTTAGCGAGGATTGCGACATGGGTTCCCTGAGCATTGGTCACTGGCTGGTGGTTCTGGTCATCGTGTTGCTGATTTTCGGCACCAAGAAGCTGCGCAATCTTGGCGGCGATCTCGGCGGTGCGATCAAGAACTTCAAGCAGTCGATGAAAGAAGGCGAGGGCGAGGCCGCCCAGCAGCTGACGGCTGATCAGAAGACCGACGCCGCCAAGCAGCAGGACTCGCACAGCACCAAGGCCTGATCGACCGCCCCGCTGCGGTTGCGCCGCCATGTTCGACGTCGGGTTCTCCGAGCTGCTGCTGTGCTTCATCGTGGCCCTGGTGGTGCTGGGGCCGGAGAGGTTGCCGAAACTGGCCCGCACCGTGGGGCACTGGACCGGGCAGGCACGGGTCTACCTGCGCAACCTGACATCGGAGCTGGATCGCGAATCGCGTCTGGGCGAGCTTAAGCAGCAGCTGGATGAAGCCAATCAGCTGGTGCGCGACCAGCAACGTGCCGTCCAGAACCTGATGACGAAGGCCACGACCGGTGCCTACGGCATCACGCAGGATTTCAAGGATGCGGTCACGCCGCCGCCGTCCTCGGACGATCCGCCGAAAGATCCACCGCCCCCGTCAACGACCGCCTGAGCGTCTGACGATGAGCCAGACGCCCCCCGAAGCCGCCCCCGAGCAGCCCCTGATTGCGCATCTGCTGGAACTGCGCGACCGCCTGCTGAAGATCGTCTGGGGGGTGTTGCTGGTCTTCCTGCCGTTGACGCTGGTCGCCAAGCACCTGTACGCGTGGCTGGCGGACCCCCTGTTGCGGCTGATGCCCGAAGGCACGTCGATGATTGCGACCGAGGTCGCTTCGCCGTTCTTCGTGCCGATCAAGCTTGCCGGCATGGTCGCGTTCACGATTGCCGTGCCGTGGGTGCTGTGGCAGATCTGGGCGTTTGTCGCGCCCGGACTCTACAAAAGCGAGAAGCGTCTGGCCGTGCCGCTGATGGTGTCGAGCACACTGCTGTTCTACTCCGGGATCGCTTTCGCCTATTTCCTGGTGCTGCCGACGGTCTTTGGCTTCATCGTCGGTATTGCCCCCGAGGGCGTGGCGGTCATGACCGACATCAGCAAGTACCTCGATTTCGTGTTGACCCTGTTTCTGGCGTTCGGCTTTGCCTTCGAGACGCCGGTGGCACTGGTGCTGATGGTCAAGACCGGATTCGTGACGCCGGCCAAGCTCGCTTCGGTGCGTGAGTACGTGCTGGTGGGGGCCTTTGTCCTCGGTGCGATCTTCACGCCGCCGGACGTGATTTCGCAGCTGATGCTCGCGATTCCGGTCTACCTGCTCTATGAAATTGGCATCGTCGCGGCCCGCATCCTGGTGCCCGAGAGCCGCGAAGTCGAAGAACAGCAGAAGTCCGAACGCTAGTCTCGATTTACGGCTGCCGTCCCGTACCCCCTGCCCGATATGATGCAGGCCTGAACACTCGGGGGTCCCATGTACGCACTGCAGGGCAAGGTGGTTGTTGTCACCGGCGCCGGATCGGGAATCGGGCGCGCGCTTGCGCAGCAGCTGTCGGCTCGGGGCTGCCGGCTGGCACTCAGCGACATCAATGCCGTGACGCTCGCGGAAACCGCCGCCCTGCTGCCGAAGGCTTCGTTGACACAGGTGCTGGATGTCGCCGACCGTGCGGCAGTCTATGCCTTCGCCGACCGAGTCCGGGACGAACTCGGGGGTGCCCACGTCGTCATCAACAATGCCGGCGTCGCGGTGTCGCAGACCCTGGAACACACCAGCTACGAGGACCTTGAGTGGCTGATGGGTATCAATTTCTGGGGCGTCGTCTACGGCACCAAGGCCTTTCTGCCGCAGCTGCGTGCGCGAGGGGAAGGTGCGATCGTCAATCTCTCCAGCATCTTCGGCATCATCGCGGTGCCCACCAATGGTGCCTATCACGCCGCGAAGTTTGCGGTCCGGGGTGTCACCGAGTGCCTGCGGCAGGAGTTGCACGGCAGCGGTATCAATGCGATCAGCGTGCATCCGGGCGGCATCAAGACCAACATCGTGCGCAATGCACGTCTCTACGTCGATGGCCAGGGGAATACCGACACGCGCCGCATGATCGACCAGTTCCAGCGCGTGGCGCGCACGACGCCCGAGCAGGCGGCACGGGCGATCATTGACGGCATTGAGCGGGAACGTCCGCGCGTGCTGATCGGCGCGGACGCAAAGTTCATGGAGCGTGTGCAGCGCTGGGCGCCAGAAGCCTATCCGGTCGTGTTCCGCTGGCTGCTGTCCAAGCTGAAGTAGGGGTGCGGCCTCAACTGCGCAGGCTTTCGATGACGGCCTGCGTCTGCGGGCGCACTCCGCGCCAGCGTTCGAACGCCGCCGCTGCCTGTTCCACCAGCATGCCGAGGCCGTCGGCAATGCGCGTCGCACCCTGCGCCTGTGCCCAGCCCCGGAACGGCTCGTAGGCAGCGCCATACGACAGGTCGTAGCAGGCGCCACCCGGGGCCAGCAGTTGCCCTGGCAGCTTCGGAAACTGACCTGCGTGCCCGGCGGAGGTGGCGTGAAGAATCAAGTCGTAGCGATCGCCCTTCAGCGCGAGGTGCGTGCAGGGCCGGATCGGTCCAACCGCCTTGAAGTGCTCGGCCAGCGCCTCCGGCTTCCACGGGTTGCGGTTGGAAACGACCAACTCCGCCGGGCGTTCTCCGAGCAGCGGACCGAGAATGCCGCGCACGGCGCCTCCCGCGCCGATCACCAGCACGCGCCGCCCCTTCACGGTGTAACCGAGCCGCTGCAGGTCACGCAGCAGACCCTCGCCGTCGGTGTTGTCGCCCTGCCAGCCGGTGTCGGTGCGCACCAGCGTATTGACGGCGCCGGCTAGAGCCGCCCGTTCGGACAAGTGTTCGCACAGCGCCATGACCGCGACCTTGTGCGGCAGTGTCACGTTGAGGCCCAGAAAGGGTTGCGCGTGCAGCTCCTGAAGCGCAGCGGGCAGCACATCGGCCTCAACCTCGACTGCGTCGTAGCTCAGCGCCTGGCCGGTCTGTCTGGCGAACTGCGCATGAATCTGCGGTGAGCGACTATGCGTGATGGGGTAACCGATGACGGCGTAGCGGTCCATGAAGAGGTTCGGGGTCGGAAGGTTATTCAGCCAGCCACTGCGCCGCCTGCTTGGCGTAGTAGCTCAGGATGATATCGGCTCCGGCGCGACGGAAGCACAGCAGTGCTTCCATCATCGCCTTACGCTCGTCCAGCCAGCCGTTCTGTGCGGCGGCCTTCAGCATCGCGTATTCCCCGCTGACCTGGTAGGCGGCGACCGGCACGTCGAACGTCTCTTTCACACGGCGGATGATGTCGAGATACGGCATGCCCGGCTTGACCATCACCAGATCGGCACCCTCGGCGAGATCCAGCGCGACCTCACGCAGGGCCTCGTCGGTATTGGCCGGGTCCATCTGATACGTTTCCTTGCCGCCTTTGCCGAGATTGGCGGCCGAGCCGACCGCGTCGCGGAACGGTCCGTAGAAGCTGGAAGCGTATTTCGCGGCGTACGCCAGGATCAGGGTGTTCTTGAAACCATCCCGCTCCAGCACCTGACGGATGTGGCCGACGCGGCCATCCATCATGTCGGAGGGCGCGACGATATCGACTCCGGCGCGTGCGTAGATCAGCGCCTGCCGCCGCAAGATCTCGCAGGTCGCATCGTTGTCGACATCGCCCTGTTCATTGAGCACGCCATCCTGACCGTGACTGGTGTACGGGTCCAGCGCGACGTCGGCGACGACCCCCAGGCCGGAGACGCTCTGCTTGATCGCCTTAACCGCCCGGCACATCAGGCTTTCCGGATTCAGCGCCTCGTCACCGTTCGGGGTCTTCAGCGCCGGCGGTGTGACCGGGAACAGGGCGACCGCGCCGACGCCGAGTTGCTGAAGCTGCTGGCACTCGCGGACCAGTTCGTCGAGATCATGGCGCTGAATGCCGGGCATCGAGGCAATCGGCCCCTTCAGCGAACCTTCGGCCACAAACAGCGGCTGGATCAGCTGGCCCGGTACCAGACGGGTCTCGCGCACCATCTCGCGGATGAACGCCGACTGGCGCGTGCGCCGCAAGCGGGCGGCGGGATAGGCAGACTGCGTCACGGGATTTTCCTGGCGGCGTGAGTACGACGGGGCAGGCATTATATCGACGGGCGCTGACGATCCCGTCGGTGGCCGTCCCCGGAGGGTCCAAATGGAGGCCACGGCACTGTGGCGGATCTCGATCGCGCTGGGCTTGCTGCTGCTGCTGCTGGTGGCCGAACGACGGTGGCCGCGGCGGCAGGAGTCGTCGCAATGGCGTCTGCGTTGGACCGCGAACCTGGGGTTGAGCCTGGGCTCGACCGTGCTGATGCGAGGGCTGCTGGGGGCCGGTGCGATGGGGGCCGCTGTCCTGGCGCAGTCAAAGGAGTGGGGAGTCTTCGCGGTGCTGCTGCTGCCGGAGGCCTTGGAGGTCCTGCTGAGTCTGGTGCTGCTCGATCTGCTGATCTACAGCCAGCACCGGCTATTCCACACGCTGCCGCTGCTGTGGCGTCTGCACCGCGTGCATCACAGTGACCTGCAGGTCGATGCCACCACGGCGCTGCGCTTCCACCCGGTCGAAATCCTGTTGTCGATGGGATTGAAGATGGCGGCAGTGATCGCGCTCGGCGCTCCGCCACTTGCGGTCCTGGCGTTCGAGGTCATGCTCAATGCCTGCGCGATGTTCAACCACGCCAACCTCACCCTGTCGCCGCGCCTGGATCGGGCGCTGCGGGGGCTGCTGATCACCCCCGATCTGCACCGCGTGCATCACTCGGTGCACGGTGACGAGATGCGTAGCAACTACGGGTTTAGTGTCCCCTGGTGGGATCACCTATTCGGCAGCTATCGCGCGCAGCCCCGGGATGGCCATACATCGATGAGGCTCGGAGTAGAACAATTCCGGACACAAGATGAACAACGGGCCCTTGCCCTGCTGGCCCAGCCTCTGCGGCCTGTTTGAGTCCTGGGGTATAGTCCTTCGTGTCCCACTTTGACCCCTCGCATGGCTGACGCCGAACTCCTCATCCGCCTGCTCGATTCCACGTCCCGTGGCGACCAACGCGCCTTCCGCCAGCTCTATGACGCGAGCAGTTCGCATCTGTTCGGCTTGCTCATCCGTATGCTCAAACGTCGGGATTGGGCGGAAGAGGCGCTTCAGGATTGCTATCTGAAGATCTGGCAGAAAGCAGATACCTACGCGCCTGAGAAGGGTGCCCCCCTGACGTGGCTGATGACGGTGGCTCGCTATCGCGCGCTGGACCTCCTGCGCATGAAGCGGCCTGAAGTCGAGATGCCGGAAGAAAGTGAGGCGGCGCCGATGACGTTTGCCGACGAGACCGGAACACTGGATCCGGAGTCGCGGGCCGTCGAGCAGGAAGGAATGGGCAGGCTCTCCGAATGCATGGAGGGACTGCAGGATGAACAGAAGCGAAGTGTGCTGCTGGCGTATTACGAAGGATATACGCATCAGGAACTGGCAAAGGCGATGAATGCGCCCTTGGGTACGGTCAAGAGTTGGGTGCGTCGCGGCCTACAGCGGCTGCGGGAGTGCTTAGGCGAATGAAGATTCAGGATTCGAAATTGAAGCAGATGCTGGCGGCCGAGTACGTGCTCGGAACGTTGCGCGGCGCAGCGCGCGCACGCTTCCAGCGCCTGCTTGGCCAACGCAGCGATCTGCGTTCGGAAGTCCGCTACTGGGAATCGCGCCTGGCCAGCTTGCAGGCGGGCTTCCAGCCCGAAGCGCCGCGGGCCGTGATCTGGGCCGAGATCGACCGCCGCATCAACGCGAGTACGGTTACCACGCTGCCGAACCCATCGGCCCGCGGAGCGGTAGCGTTCTGGCGAACCTGGTCGGCGGTCGCCACGGCGGCGTCGGTCGTGCTGACGGTTGCGCTCTACCGACAGAGCAACCTGCCGCCGCCGGCCCCGCAGATCGTGCGGGTCGAAGTGCCGGTTGCCCAGCCGCTGCCGTTTGTGGCGATGCTGCAGCCGGCAGGGGGCGAGGCCAAGTGGATGGTCAGCGTCTCGCCCGAACGCAAGTTGATCAAGGTCGCGGCCACGGGCGGCTATGCGCTGCCCAGCAGCGAATGCCTGGAGCTCTGGGTCATCGGCGAAGACGGCAAGCCCAGCTCCCTTGGTGTGTTGCCGATGGACGGCGAAGGCCAGATGCAGATGCCGCGCGGCATCAACATGCCGGCGCGTCCGACGCTTGCCGTCAGCAAGGAGCCGATGGGGGGCTCGCCGACCGGCCTTCCGACTGGTCCGGTGATTCTGGCTGCACCTGCGCTACGTGCCAGCTGAGACGGGCGCTCAGCGCGCGTCGTTCAACGTCCAGTCGTACGCCGCGTCGTCGATGCGCGTGATGCCGCGCAGCGACTGGGTCAGTGCCGGGTCGGCGTAGCGGCGCAGATGCGCGAGCACGCCGGCATCGGTATTGCCGAAATCCTCTGCAAACCACCGGTAGATGCTGGAGACGGTCAGGCGGCCGTCGCGTACCTGCGCACCGCGCGGATGATTGATGAACTCGCGAGCGCCCTGGTCCAGCAGGCTCTCCATCGTCGCTGCGGTATAGGCGCGGGTGGCGAGATTGGGGCAGCCCAGCGACGCGCAATTGACGGCGTAGTGGGTGCGCGGATCCTTCCAGATCGGACGCAGGATGCGGTGCTCGATGTCGTCCAGTGACAGGGCCTCGTTCTCGACCCGCAGCCGCTTGGCGCCCCAGGGCCCGCGGACAAACAGGCCCGGCGAGATCGAGATCTTCAGAATGCTGTCGACTGGATAGTGTGCCAGCACGATGTCGACGGTTGCCGCGTTGTACAGATTGATCCAGTAGGCGCGTTGCTCGGCGCGCGACAGCGAGCGGACACGTTCGGCCTGCAGCGCCACGAGATAGGCCTTGAGCGCGGTACGCTGCGCGGCGGGAACCTTTCCATACGCAATCCGGTGGATGCCGTCGGCCCCGACGATCACCTGCTGTTGCAGAAATCGATCCCAGACGCCGTGGTCAACCTGCCGCGTGCTGGCGGCGTCGTGTGCTTGCCAGCGCGGCCACAGGTCGGCCTTGGGCGCGGCCTGGACGCCGACACTCAGCGTCAGCAGCAGGGTCAGCAGCGCACCGCGCAGGTACTCAGCCCTGATGGAGCGCCAACCACTGGCGTAGGTCGCGGGTGACTTCATCCCGACACAGATCGTTGAACAGCTCATGGCGGCCACCGGCATAGAGTTTGAGCGTAATGTCGCTCAGACCGGCGTTGCGATACAGACGTTCCAACGCCCGTGCACCGGTTTCGCCGCGGCAGGCGGCATCGTCGCTGCCGTTGAGCAGCAAAACAGGCAGTGTCTTCGGAATCCGGCGCAGTCGCTGGGCATCGTGCATGCGTGCGCCCATTGCCATCAGCTCCAGCCACAGCGCGCAGGAACAGCGAAAGCCGCAGCGCGGGTCGGCGACATAGGCATCTACCTCCCCGGCGTCGCGCGACAACCAGTCGAAGTCGGTGCGCACCGGCTTGAAGCGCCGGTTGAAGTCCCTGAAGGTCAGGGCATCGGCCAGCACGCTGCGATGGGCGCGGCCGTACCACAGCGCTTCCAGTGTCAGCAGGCCCTGACCGATCAGCCGCAGGGGTCCCATGTCGCCGCTGCCCGCTGAAAACACCGCGGCTGCCAGCCCCTGGCCGTGCTCGACCAGATAGTCCTGCAGCAGGAACGAGCCGCGACTGTGGCCGAGCATCATGAAGGGCGCGCCCGGATTCTCGCGTTCGGCGAGACTGCGGACAGTGTTGATCGCGACCAGCGTCTGTGGCCAGCCGGCGTGATCGTCGACATGCCCGAGCTCGTCATCGCTACGCACACTGCGGCCATGCCCCGGCAGGTCCTGTGCATAGACCGCGTAGCCATCCTCCACCAGTGCCCGCGCCAGTCGGGCATAGCGGGCCCCATGCTCGGCCATGCCGTGCACGATCTGTACGACAGCACGGGCGGGCGCCTTGCGCGCGCCGGGCACCCAGCGATGCACGAACGCGCTGTGTGTTTCGCTGACGCGCAGGTGGAACTGGGCTGAATCCACGTGTACCTTCCCCTCAAAGGCTGTCAGCCATGCTTCCATAAAGAATGAGGAGTTGCCAATGACCGCGATCCTGGCGATCGACCAGGGAACCACCAGCACGCGCGCGATCGTCTTCGATCGTCAGGGCCGCAAGCTGGGCGCCGGCCAGCGCGAGTTGCCGCAGTCGTATCCTCAGTCCGGCTGGGTCGAGCATGACGCGCTGCGCATCTGGACGGACACGCAGGCCTGCGTCCGCGATGCGCTCGCGCAGGCGGGGCTCGAGGCACGCCAGATTGCGGCACTGGGCATTACCAACCAGCGTGAAACCACGGTGATCTGGGACCGCGCGAGCGGCCAGCCGATTCATCCGGCGATCGTGTGGCAGGACCGTCGCACGGCAGCCTTCTGCCAGCAGCATCAGGATCGCGCAGCCTGGCTGTCCGCGAAAACCGGCCTGCTGCTGGATCCGTACTTCTCCGCAACCAAGATCGCCTGGCTGCTCGATGCGGTGCCCGGTGCGCGTGCACGGGCTGAACGCGGCGAGCTGGCTTTCGGCACGATCGACAGCTGGTTGCTGTGGCAGCTCACCGGCGGTCGACGCCATGCCACCGACGCCACGAATGCGTCGCGCACGGCGTTGTTCAATCTGCGCACGCAGGACTGGGACGAAGAGCTGCTGCAATTCTTCAAGGTGCCGCGAGCGCTGTTGCCGGTGGTCTGCGACAGCGCCGCCGATTACGGCAGCACGGTGCCCACCCTGTTCGGGGGCGCGATCACGATTGGCGGGATTGCCGGCGATCAGCAGGCGGCGACGATCGGCCAGGCCTGCTTCGCGCCCGGCATGATCAAGTCCACCTACGGCACCGGATGCTTCATGGTGCTCAACACCGGGTCGGAATTCCGCCTGTCGAAGAACCGCCTGCTATCGACGGTCGCCTACCGGTTGAAGGGCGAGGTGACGTATGCGCTCGAGGGCAGCATCTTCGTTGCCGGTGCGGCCGTGCAGTGGCTGCGCGATGCCGTTCACCTGATCCGCGCCGCCGGAGACACTGAAGATCTCGCCCGCTCGATCGAGGATACGCAGGGGGTTTATCTGGTGCCGGCTTTCACCGGTCTGGGTGCGCCTTACTGGGATCCGCAGGCCCGCGGGGCCATCTTCGGCCTGACACGCGATTCCGGCATCGCGCACATCGTGCGGGCGGCGCTGGAGTCCGTCTGCTACCAGACACGCGATCTGATGGCGGCGATGCGCGAGGATGCGCTCGCGCCGACCGAGCTGCGCGTTGACGGCGGCATGGTCGTCAACGACTGGCTGACACAGTGCCTGGCCGATGTCCTGCAGCTGCCCGTGGTGCGGCCGCAGATCGTCGAGACTACCGCGCAAGGCGCTGCGTTTCTCGCCGGCTTGCAGGCGGGTGTCTACGGCTCGCTGCAGGAAATCGCGCAGCTCTGGCAGGCGCAGGCACGTTTCGCTCCGAAGATGGACGCGGCGCGGGCCGATCAGTTGTATGCCGGCTGGCGGGATGCGGTGGTGCGGGTGAAATCGACGTAAGTCACGGCACCGGCGGCACCGGGACCAGTGCGGTCGGCCCGGTGCCGGACTCCTGCACGACGGCGCCGTGGTCGCCCGCCGCGCTGAAATGTGCGGTCCCGGCGGGCAGAATCAGCACAGACCCGGGCCCGTAGCCCACGAGCGCGTCCGACTCGAAGCGGGTGCCCACCGCAAAGCGGTACTGACCCTCGAGCACGGTGACGACGCGCTCATCGGGATGAGAATGCGGCGGCGTGGCGACCCCCGCCTCGAAGCGCACGCGAAGGGTGTAAGCGCCGCGACTCGCCGGATCGCCGGCGACGACGGCGATCGACGCCCCCGGCGCACGAGGCTCGCTGCGGTACTGCAGCTGCTCGGGCGACAGGCGCCGCACCCCACCGTTGCTGTCGGCCGCGCTAAGGCCGGGGCTGACGAGGCAGCCACCCCACACTACGATCCACGTCAACAAGCGCATATCATGTCCCGGGTGTGTTGCGATGCTGGCGCTGCACGATACGGGTGCCGGGTCGTCAAGAAAAGTCCTGTCCACTCCGAGACCGCCAACCGGTCCCAATGACGGAAGCCTATGCCGATGAAATCAAAAACCCTGGTGTCACTCTCCCTGCTGTGCGCGGGCCTGCTCGCTGGCTGTTCGACCAGTGGCACCTTCCGTGTGCCGCCGGGCTCACAACTCTATGTCTACGAGCGACCGGTGCAGGTGCAGGGTGACGGTAAGGTCACGACGAACCCGTTCTTCTGGACCGCAGCGGGCGGCGTACCCTATCGCCTGGAGCAGAACGGCAAGGTAACGCAGGAGGGCAAGCTCGAGGCCAAGTTCCGTCCCGTGTCGATCTTCTGGCCGCCGGCGGCGCTGATCTACTGGCCGATCGGTCTGCGCCCGGACATCACCTACGATCTCGTGAACCAGACGCAAAAGTAAGCAGCTGCATCAACGAAAACGCCGCCCGGATTTCCGGGCGGCGTTTTCTGTGGCCTGCGTCAATTCATGCGCCGGAAGATCAGCGATGTATTGATGCCACCGAAGGCAAAGTTGTTGTTGATCACGTACTCGGTCTGCAGCGGACGTACCGTGTCGACGACGTAATCGAGCTCGCCGCATCGCGGATCCACATTCTTCAGGTTCAGCGTTGGCGCAAACCAGCCGCGGTTCATCATCTCGATGACCCACCAGCTTTCGAGCGCGCCACAGGCGCCGAGGGTGTGGCCGAGATGGCCTTTCCACGAGGCGGCCGGAATGGCGCGGCCGAAGTAGCGCCGCGTCATGTTGCTCTCGGCGATGTCGCCCTGTTCGGTGGCGGTACCGTGGCAGCTGACGAAGCCGATCGCATCGGGTGACAGGCCCGCATCCTTGAACGCCAGATCCATGGCGCCGCCCATTGTTTCCTGGTTGGGATGCGTGGCGTGATCGCCGTCGGAGTTGCTGCCGTAGCCGACGATCTCGGCGTAGATCCTGGCGCCACGCGCCTTGGCGTGTTCGTACTCCTCGAGGATCAGCGTGCACGCACCCTCGCCGATCACCAGACCATCACGATCACGGTCAAACGGTGCAGGCGTGGTGGTCGGTGCGTCATTCTTGAGGCTGGTGGCGAACAGGGTGTCGAATACCGATGCCTGTGCGGACACCAGCTCCTCGGCGCCGCCAGCGACCATCAGGGTCTGCATGCCGTACTTGATGGCTTCATAGGCGTAGCCGACGCCCTGGCTGCCAGACGTGCAGGCGCTGCAGGTGGGAATGACGCGGCCCTTGAGCCCGAAGAACAAGCCGATATTGACCGCCGCCGTGTGACTCATCATGCGCAAGTAAGTCGTCGCATTGAAGCGACCGAGCTTGCCCGTCAGCATCAGGCTGCCAAATTCCATCGTCGCATCGGCGCTGCCGCTGCACGAGCCGTAGGAAACGCCCATCGAGCCGGTGCGGATTTCGGGATCGTCCTTGAGTCCCGCCTGCTCCAGCGCCATTTCCGTTGCGCGGGTCGACAGCACCGAAACGCGACCCATCGTGCGGGTCAGCTTGCGCGTGTAATGCGCCGGAGCCTTGAAGTCGGTGACCGGCCCGGCGAGGCGCGTGTTCAGCTCCTCGAAGACGTCCCACTCTGGCATCGTCTTGATGCCGCTGACGTTGTTGCGCAGGCTGTGCTCGATCGTTTCCCAGTCGGACCCGATCGCGGAAATGCCGGCCATGCCGGTGACGACCACTCTCTTCATTTAGAACATCCCGCCGTTCACCGAGATCGCCTGCCGCGTGATGTAGGCCGCTCCGTCCGAGAACAGGAACGTCACCAGCGCAGCGACTTCATCGGGTTCCCCCACCCGCCCCGCCGGCACGAGCTTGAGCGCTTCGTCGACCGGCACCTCGTCGATCATGTCGGTCCGGATCAGGCCGGGTGCGACGCAGTTGACCGTGATTTTGCGGCTGGCCAGTTCCACCGCCAGCGCTTTCGTCGCGCCGATGATACCCGCCTTGGCCGCCGAGTAATTCACCTGCCCGCGATTGCCCATCAGCCCCGACACCGAGGCCAGGGTTACGATGCGGCCCGGCTTGCGCGTGCGGATCATCGGCATGATCAGCGGATGAATCACGTTGAAGAAGCCGTCGAGATTGGTGCGCATGACCTGGTCCCAGTCTTCGCCGGAGAGGGCGGGAAAGGCACCATCGCGGGCAATGCCAGCGTTGCAGACCACGCCATAGTAAGCACCGTGCTGTTCGATATCGGCCTGCAGCACCGCTGCCGCCTGCTCGCGATCGGCGACGTCAAAGCAGATCACGCGCGCCTGACGCCCGGCCGCCTGCACTGCCGCGAGGGTTTCGGCTGCCGCCTGCGGATCGCGCCGGCAGTGCAACACCAGGTCATAGCCGCCATGGGCCAGACCGACGGCGATCGCCTTGCCGATGCCTCGATTGGAACCCGTGACCAATGCCCAGCGATTCATGATGCCTCCCCGACCAGCATTTTCAGATAGTTCTCGATGTCGTCCGGCTGGAAGGCCTTGATATCGGCGCGCGCCCAGACGGTGTCGCCGTCTCCCAGCTCGCAGGCGAAGACGCCGACGCCCTCGTTGTCGCGGACCAGTAGTTCGGCCCGCACGATCAGGCGCTGACCTTCGGCAAACACCTCGCGGCTGCATTCGTAGCTGCGCGTTCCCAGCAGCAGACCGATGACGATCGGCTGGCCAGCCTGCAGGCGGTGGATGCCGGCCCACACGCCGACACATTGCGCCATGTACTCGATGCCGACCCAACCCGGCACGCCGCGGCCGGCCTCAAAGAACCGTGACGCCTGCCGGATGGTCAGCGCACAGCGCGCGCTGTCGGCGTCGTAGTCGAGCACCTCGTCGAGCAGCGTCATCGTGGGCCCGTGCGGCAGCGTCTGCGCCGGCGTATAGCGGGTTGAATTCATGGCTGGACCTCGCGGCTGCTGATATCCAGCGAGTAGCCGTCGCGTAGCTGCGTCAGCCACAGCCGCGTGGCGTCCGCGCGATGCACCTCGGCGATCAGGACGCCCTCACGCCGCAGGCGGCGCAGTCCCGGCCGCGGCTCGGTCACCCGCCATGGTCCTGCGGCGGTGGCAGCCTGCAGCGCGTCCAGCGGCCACAGCGCGAGTTGCAAGTCGGCGAGGATGCGCTGCGGCTGCACCCGGTCCGGGGCAAAGCTGGCGCGCTCGGCCTGCAGGGCCGTGCCGTCGTATTCCAGCGTGAAGATGCGCTGCCCCAGCGCGGTCAGCCCGACCATCGAGATGCGCTGCGGCGTGATCGTCACCAGGCACTGGATGCTGGCCTCCTGATCCCCATAGGCCGCGTGCAGCACCTGATCGAGCTGTGCACTGCGACCGAAGCTGGCCGGCGTCAGCATCGGGAAGCGGGCGGCGTCCGCTGCCGGGGTTGCCGGTGCGTCCATCGAGGCGCAGGCGCCGAGTCCCAGCGCCAGCACCAGGGCTGCTGCAATCGCGGCAGCGCCGATACCGCGGGTCGGCGGCAGAGTCGAGATGCGTGTTGATTCCATGATTCGCGGAACGGGCCGGTGACCGGCGCTGCGGCAGATTCGGGGGTATCAGCCGGGAGGTGGACGATCCTGTCCGCCCATTTTGGCAGATGCCCCGTCGGCCGGTGCGCTGCAGAGCACCGCCAGCAGCCAGGTGTAACTGACACCCAGCAGGACCGCGAGGCCCAGACTGCGGATGAACGGGGTTACCGAGGCCGCCAGCAGCCCGAAGGACAGCAGGGTGATCAGGCCGGCCAGCGTGATGGCCAGCAAGGTCGTCGGGCGAGAATGCTGACCTTCGCGCAGGAACACCGTGTAGTCGACGCCCAGGCCCAGTACCAGCAACAGGGCCAGCACCGTGAACAGCGTCGCGGGAATGCCGAACAGTCCCAGCGTGGCCAGGGTCAGCAGTCCGCCGCCCAATGGCGCGATCAGGTGCCGCAGCCCGCTGCCGACACCGTAGCGCAGCATCAGCACGACGCCGATCGCCGCGAGTGCCCCGGCTAGCGCCAGCAGCGCGATGCGACGGTAGTGCGACAGCACCGTGGAGATATCGGAGACGCGATCGACCAGTTGCACGCCGTCGAGCCCATCGGCCAGTCCTTGCAACGCCAGCGGATCGCGTACGCCGCTGAGCGCAATCACGCTGCCCGCACCGCTGCCGACGGGCCCCAGCCACAGCTCACGCCACGTGGCGGCCGCCGGACTGTCCAGCCAATCGGCAAATGCCAGCGGATGCGCTCGCGCGGCCTCGAATACGGCACGATCACGTTCGGCAATCGACGCATCGAAACCGAGCTCGCCCAGCAGCGCACCCAGCGCGCCCTCGGCGGCATAGATGTGCTGTGCCAGCAGCGCGGCGTTTTCGGCCTGACGCTGCTGCGACGGAATCTGTCGTGACAGCGCGCTGTAGCCGCTCAGTGCCGCTGACGCGACGGCTGGATCCAGCCGCTGTCGCAGCGCCTCTTCCCGCTGCAGCACCTGCTCGGCGTCAGCGCCGCGGACGAGGAAGAAGCGCGTATCAATGCCGCCGCCGAGCCGCTCACGAACCAGCTGCTCCTCCTGCAGCAGCTCAACAGGCGAGGACTGCAGATGACGGACGTCATCTGTGAATCCCAAGCGCCCCAGCCCGATCACGGTCAGGGCGGTACCGACCAGCAGCAGCACCCCGCGCGCGCGGCCGCGTGGGGCCGACAGCCGGGTCAGTCGCGCCATCAGGTGATCGACCAGGGCCGGTGCCGCGCGGCCGCGCCCAGCGAGCAGCGGATAGGCCAATAGCACGCAGAGACAGGCACTGAAGATGCCGGCGATGCTGAATACCGCCATCTGCCGCAGTCCCGGGAACGGCGGCACCAAAAACGCGAGGTACCCCAGTGAGGCGGTCAGCATGCCGACCGTGACGGCCGGCCCGACATGGGCCACGGCGTCGGCGCCGCGCCAGGTGGCCGGCGACCGGAACTGATCCGCGAAGAAATGGATGGAGTAGTCGACCGCGACGCCGATCAGACTGGAGCCGAACACCAGCGCGATCAGGTGAACCTCTCCGAACACGGCCTGTGTCACCGCGATGGA
>JBEIOK010000044.1:0-17627 GCA_040377605.1 Nevskiaceae bacterium
GAGGCGCACCAACGGGCGCAGGAAGAGCGTGCGCGAGTGCTGGCGCTGTATGACGGCGTCACGATGATGCGTAACCGAGCCTCCTTCCAGCAGGAGGTGGTGGGCCTGATCCAGCGGTGCGAGCGCAGCGGCAAGCAGTTTGATCTGTTTTACGGGGCCCTTCGGTTTCCCGGACTCGATCGGGAAGACGACATTCACGAGGCGATGCGGGTGATTGCGGAGCGGCTCAAGCCACTGATCCGTCACGATGATCTGCTGGCCCGCTATAGCCGAACCGAGCTGACCCTGCTGCGGCGACGCCTGCACGAGGCCGATCTGCCGAACCGGCTGCGTGAGCAGTTGCTGGTGGCCTGCGCCCTGCCGATCCAGATGGGCGACCGGATCATTCTGCCGCAGGCGCATGTCGGCAGCGGACATTTTCCGGTCGACGGCCATCATTCCCGGCAGCTGCTGCAGGCGGCGGCGCGCAGCTTCGTGGCGCCTGCGCCCGCGTCGGCGGCGAGCGTCTCGGCGCTGCCGGCCCGTGCTGCGGTGGCCTGATCCGGCGCGCTGCTGTCCCTGGCAGCCAGACTGGGGAGACTGGTCTTCGCCGGCCGGCGGCGTAAGATGTGGTGTCCTGTGACCCGGTTTCCCCTTTGATCCAGCGTCTTGCCTGCGACGTCGGCTTTCTCGTGGTCCGCCCTGCGGCGGGTCGGAGTCGCGTCCGATGAAGCGTCTGAGCAGCCCGGCGGCCGAGGCCCTGCGTCAGACCGTGCGCCAGGCCCTGACGGTGCTGTTCGACGGCTTCCTGCAACAGGTCCCGGCCGTGTTGTCGCGTGGCGATCTGGCGTCCCTGCAGATTCCGGCCGAGCGTCAGGCGCGTCAGGATCTCGCCCGTTCGATGACCGCGCAGGCCGCGCGCTGGCTCGAGACTTTCATCACCCAGGTCGATGTCCATCTGATCGGCGATGTCGCTGCGCTGCCGGCCGAGGGCGCCGAAGCGCCCTCTGAAATAGAAGATTCGATCGCGCTGGCCAATATCGAACTGCGCGCGGAAGCCTTGCATCAGGCCCTGATCTGGGAGTTCGACGCCAAGCTCGATCATGTGCGTCGCACGCTGTACGTTCCGGTCTATGCGCGTGCCGTGGCGCCGGCCGGTCTGTGCCGTGCCTTGCAGGATACGGCCAGCGTGCTGGGTTGCAACCATGCGCAGCGCCGCATCCTGTTCGAGCAGTTCGACGAACGGGTGGTGGGCGAACTCCAGCATCTGTACCGGTCGTTGATTGATGCGCTGACGGACATCCGCGCCCGGGTTGCACCGGGTGCCCCGGTATCACCGCAGGCCGATCCGTCGCCTGCGGGCGATGCGGCGACAGTACCGCCGCAGCCGGGCGCCGCGCCGACCGTGGGCCCTGGCGCGAAGGTCGACGACAAGACCGAGGCCATGTTGCGCACCTACGCCAATCAGGCTGCGGGCGGCCATTACAACGACGGCGCGCTGGCCAACGATCTGCTGTCGCTCAACCGCAACGAGCCCGTCAGTGGGCTCGAACCGGAGCGCAACTGGGTGCCGCTGCAGCGCATCGAGCTGGCAGGCCAGTTTCTCAATGATGCGATCTCCGACCCGCTGGTTTCGGATGACCTGCGCCCGCAGCACGAGGCGGTGCGCTTCCCGCTGGTCAAGTCGGCCCTCACGGACTCGACGCTGTTCACGGCGGTGACGCATCCGTTGCGAAGTCTGGTCAACGAACTGATGCTGAAATCGGCGACGTCGCGCATCACCGGCAGCGTCGAGGCGCGGCAGATGGCGGATGTGTTGCGCCAGGTGCTGGTGCAGTTCGATCTGGCGCCGGACTTCGTGCGTGACGCGATGCTCAACGCGCAGCCGATTGATGACTCGCACATCCAGAACTTCTTCGAGATGCAGCGCCAGCAGGCGCGGCAGCGTCGCGAGGCGATCGTCGCCGAGGCCAAGCGTCAGGTCGTACGCAAGCTCGAACTGGCAACCTTCGGAAGAGCGCTGCCGCAGCAAGCGATCAAGTTCCTCAACACGGTCTGGGGGCCGCTGATGGTGAAGCGCCTGCTGCAGTTCGGCGCCGAACATTCACAGTGGAAGTCGGCCTTGGCGTTGATGGACAAGATGCTCGATCAGCTCGATGGTCTGGAGCCGGGTCAGCCCCCGTCTCCGGTCTGGCTGACCCTGATGCGCGCCATGGGATCGGAGTTGATGAGCGGCGGCATGTCCGCGGATCGGGTCCGCGAGGCGATCGTATCGCTGGAGGCGGCCTGGAAGGCCGGCCGCCGCGATCTTCAGCCCGACAGCTTGTAGTAATCCGGCCGCCCGGCCGTCCACAGTTCGCCCCACAGCTTGCCGCCGCCGTCCACGGTCAGGACTTCGCCGGTGATGAAGCTGCCGCTGGACGCACTGAGGTAGATGCAGGATTCGGCGATCTCCATCGGCGTGCCCGGGCGCTTCAAGGGATTGGCGAGCGGAAATTCCTTCCGTGCCTCCGGTGGATAGACCTCCAGTCCTTCGGTGGCAATCAGTCCGGGGGCGACGCAATTGATGCGGATGCCCAGCGGCGCCCATTCCACCGCGACCGTGCGCGTGGCGCCGATGATGCCGGCACGCGCGGCCACTGTATGTGCCACGCCCGGCATGCCGCGCTCGATGACGACCACGATGTTGCAGATCGAGCGCGCCATGGCCTGTGCGGCGTCGCCCTGATCACGCCAGTACTGCGCGGCGCGCTGCATCATCAGCCAGGTGCCGTTGAGGTTGTTGTTGATGACTGCGTTCCAGCCCTTGGGCGCATAGTCGATCGCCGCCTGCGGGAACTGGCCGCCGGCGTTGTTCACCGTGTAGTCGATGCGGCCGTAGTGCGCCTGCGCCTGCTGGAACAGGGCGTCGACCTGTTCGGGTTCGCGGACGTTGGTCGGCACCACGAGGACCTCACCGCCCTTGCTGCGCACGAAGGCGGCGACCGCCTCCAGCTTCTCGACCGTGCGACCGCAGATCACGAGCTTTGCGCCCAGGCGTGCGAACAGCAGCGCACACGCGCGACCGATGCCGCTGCCGGCGCCGGAGACCAAGGCTACCTTGCCCTTGAACAGGTCCGGGCGGTAGACGGTTTCGGTGGTCCAGAGATGGTCGGGCGAATTCAGCGTATCGACATCGACGTTCATGGGCTCAGCCGCTCAGCAGTTCCTTGCTGATGATCATCTTGCGCACTTCCGTCGTGCCGGCACCGATCTCCAGCAGCTTGATCGAACGATACAGGCGGTTGATCTCGGATTCCCAGATATAGCCGCTGCCGCCGTGGACCTGCACGCCGTGGTTGAGCACCTTGTTCATCGTCTCGGCCACGTACATGACGCCGGCGGCGGTGATCTTGTGGATCTCGCCGCGGCCGCCCTCGTCCTCGCCGATGACATTGGCGGCACGCAGCGTCTGGTAGTTGAACAGGCGCATGCTCTCGACCCAGACATACATCTCGGCCAGCATCGACTGCACCATCTGGAAGTCCGCGATCGGACGGCCGAACTGCTTGCGCTGCTTGGCATAGTCCAGCGCCAGGGTCAGAGCCCGCTCGGCGATGCCCAGGCAGATCGGCGAAATCATCGCGCGCTCCAGATCGAGACCCGACATCACCACCTTGACGCCGCGGTTCTCGCCGCCGACCAGATTCTCGACCGGCACCTTGCACTCGTCGAAAACCAGTTCGGCAGTCTGTGAGCCGCGGAAGCCCATCTTGATCAGCTTCTGCGCGACCTTGAACCCCGGGAAATCCTTCTCGACGATGAAGGCGGAGATGCCCTGTGCGCCCTTGTCCTTGTCGGTCTTGGCGTAGACCAGCAGCACGTCGGCGACCGGGCCGTTGGTGATGTAGATCTTGCGGCCGTTGAGGATGTAATGGCCGCCCTCGCGGCGCGCCGTCGTGCGCATCGAGCCCAGCGCGTCGGAGCCGGCGCCCGGCTCGGTCAGGCCCAGGGCGCCGATGCTGGTGCCCTTGCACAGGCCCGGCAGGTACTTCTGCTTCTGTTCTTCGTTGGCGTTGCGCAGGATGTTGTGCAGGCACAGGTTCTCGTGCGCGACCCAGGCCAGCGCCAGCGCGTGGTTCCAGCGGCCAAGGGCCTGCAGGATCAGGCCGGAGGTGAACACGTCCATGCCCGAGCCACCGTATTGCTCTGGGGCGGTGATGCCGAAGTAGCCGGTCGCGCCGATCTTCGGGAAGATCTCGGTCGGCCACCATTCTTCGTCATCCATGCGCTGGGCCAGCGGATAGACCTCGTTCTGTGCGAAGCGGTCGGCCTGCGCGAGGATTTCCATCTCGTCGCTGGAAAGGCCGGTGAAAGCCTGCATCACGGAAGGGCGTTCGGAGTTGGACATGAGAGTGATCTGTTCATGGTGAGTCGGACTTACCAGAAGCTTAGGTTGCACGCTGCACTGCGGGCTTCGTCCGATTTGATGAGAGCACGGGGCGGGGGCGCCGGCCGCTATCATGCGACGCCAGAATCCGGGGGGATGCGGCGCATGCGCTTTCGACAGGCGGTCGTGGGGGTGGGGATGATGGTGATGGGGGCGGGGTGCTCCAGCCAGATGGATGTGGACCCGACGACGGGTGCGGGGCCGTTGCCCGAGGGTGCGCAATTCGTTGCCGACGATCCTCACTGCACGGCACCGCGCTGCTTCGAGCTGACCATCCCGCTGCCCGAGGGCGTGGCCGTCACCAACAACCGCGTGCGCGTGCTGGTGCCCGAGGACTACGGCGCGTCCGGCAAGCGCTATCCGCTGCTGTACTTGCTGCATGACGCTCCCGGCGACTACACCGCGTGGACGCGGCTGGGTCATGCACAGGCCTTCACGCAGGGGCTCGACGTGATCGCGGTGATGCCCGATGGCGGTGGCGGCAATCCCGGCTGGTATTCGGACTGGGAGAGCGGCGAGTTCCAGTGGGAGACCTATCACCTTCAGGTGATGATGCCGTACGTGGAGCAGCGACTTCGGGTGCTCGGTGAGGGGCATCGTGCCGTTGCCGGCCCGTCGATGGGGGGCTACGGTTCGATGTACTACTCGGCGACGCATCCCGGGCTGTTTCAGGCGGCTGCAGGATTCTCCGGTGCCGTGGATTTCCTGGCACTGGATCGCGTCAGTGCACTGGCGGCCTCGCTGCTGAGCATGCCGGCAGGCCCGGTCTGGGGAGATCCCGTCACGAACTTCCCGGTGTGGCGCGCACACGACCCGGGCACGCACGTGGACGGGCTGGCCGGCATGAAAATCTACCTGGCCAGCGGCAACGGCCTGCCGGGTGGTCCACACGAACAGCTCGGTTCACCCGAGCTGTATGCCATCGAGCCGCTGCTGTACGTGATGAACCTGTCGTTTGCGGCCACGCTGCAGCGTGCGGGCGTCGAGCACGAGACTTTCTTCTACGGGCCGGGCTTTCACGACTGGCCGTACTACCGGGATGCCTTTGCCTGGGCGCTGCCCAAACTGATGGCGGCGATCGCGCCCTGAGGCGCTCAGCGCGTCGCGATCATGAGGTGCAGCTGCTGCTGCAGATCGGACAGCAGCGTGCCGAGTTGCGGTCGCAGCTGCGTCGACAGGGTGGGCCAGTCGCGCGCGGCATCCAGCAGCGGATCGGCATGGCGCAGGCGGCTGGCGGTCCGTGCCAGTGCACGATCGATCCCCGGGGCTGTGGCATACGACAGCAGCAGCGTGGTGAAGCCCTGAGCACTCGGTGCGCGGCCGCCGGCCTGTTCGAACCATGCGCCCGCCGCCGCCATCGCCTCGCCAGCGCGTGCGCAGAAGTCGGCCAGCGGCTCGGCCGTATAGGTGGGCCAGTCCTGTGTCAGCACATGATCGCAGGCCAGGTCGAGCACGATGCCGGCGTAGCGGCGGGGGCCGGCCGGGAAGGCCTCCCGCAGGGGTTGCAGCGTCGGATGGCGATCGGTCAATGCATCGATGCGGCGATGCAGGCGGATCCCCAGCGCCAGGTCATCGGGATACGCCGTCAGGTCGGATCCGCGCACCACATCGCCGAGCACGGCGCCGGCCAGCGACGTACCGGTACGATCGGCGAGCCACAGGTGCGCGAGAAAATTCATCGCGATGCGTCGTCGATCAGCGCATCGACCAGACCCCATTCAAGAGCCGTGCGCGCATCGATGCGCTCGCCCGACAACACCATCCACGCGGTGCGTTGGCGACCGATGCGACGCGCCACGGAGACGCAGCCGCCCGCGCCCGGAATCAGGCCGTACTTCAGCTCCGGCAACTGGAACCAGGCATTTGCACGCGCCTGGACGCGCGAGGCAAAGGCCGGGAACTCGATGCCGCTGCCGATGCAGGCGCCGTGCACCTCGACCGTCACGCGGGTGGCGCAGCGATGCAGCAGGCGACCGGGCAGCGCCAGGCTGCGCACCACATGCGCGGTCGCGGTATCGGGCGCGGAGCCGAACTCGGTCAGATCGCCACCGGTTGAAAAGCATTTGCCGCGCGCATCCAGCCGCACCCGCGCGATCGAATCGTCGGCCAGCACCAGCTGCAAGGCCTCGCACAGGGCGTCACGCATTTCCACGGTCATGCCGTTCCGGTTGGCGGCACGATTGAGCGTGAGGTGCAGTGCGTCGTGGTGGCGCTCGATGAGCACGGCAGGACCTTTGTCGACCTGCACCGTCGAGGGCACTGCGGGGTTCTCGAGCCGCCAGGCCTGAAACTCTGCGCCCGCCTGTACGGTCGCGTACGCAAAGGATTCGGCGATCAGGGCGTCTTCAATGGCCAGGGATTCTGTTGCACGCAGCAGGTGGACGCAGATGGTTGCCGCGCGCGGTGCCTGCTGGATGTTTTCAATCAACGCCCGTGCCTCTTCACGGGTGGCGACACGTGCATCACAGCTGCGTGCGAGCACGCTATCGCGCTCGCCAAGTGCGAGGCTCGGGCAGGGCAGCGCCCGTAGCCAGGCCTGGATCGCGGGCCTGTCTCCGGCCTCTGCATCGCCATCTGTATCGACCAGCAGGAACGGGGTGTCCGACAGCGGGGAAAATGCGAGCGCGCTGGCCGGATCCAGCGCCAATGCGGTCAGCGCATGGGCATCGAGCAGCGGCCAGTCAGGATGCGCGGTGGGCATCCGCAGAGCTTACCGCTGGCCGCGCCTGAACAGCGAAAAGAAGGCGTAGGAGGGATCGATCGGCCCGGGCTTGCCGATGTAGGCGCCGGCCAGAAATGGATGGTCGAGATTCACGGCCGACGGCGTGGCCGGATAGGCCCAGTCGGCGACGATGGCGCGATGGCTGAATTTCCAGATGCCGTCGCGCTTCTCGTAGCGGTCGAAGTAGCGCCCACCGATCAGCACGTCGTAATCGGTGCCCTCGCCTTGGGCGGGAGCCTTCACCTTGTGGAACGCCAGGATGTAGATCTCGCCCTCGGCTTTGTTGCCGTCGAGCTTCAGATTCACCGTGGTGACGTTGTGGTGCAGGATGTCCATGCCCGCCTGGATCGCCGGCAGCTTGTCGATGAAGTCCATCGCCGGACCTTTGGCGAAATGACCGTGATCGTCGATGGCATCCTCGTGGTACAGCGCGCGCATCTTGTCGTGGTCATGACGGTCAGCGGCGTTGCAGTAGGCCATCACCAGCTCCGTAATGGCCTGCTTGTCGAGCAGTTCGTCGAGTTGCTGCTCGCGGGTCTTGGCGGTCATGTGCAGCCCCTCAGCTCAGGCCGACGACCGGAATGGCGGCGCCGTGGATCGCGCGTGCCGGCGGGGAGCACAGGAAGCGGATCACGGCGGCCAGATCCTGCGGGGCAACCCACTTCCGCGGATCGGCATCCGGCATCGCGGCGCGATTCGGCGGGGTGTCGATGATGCTGGGCAGGACGCAGTTGACGTTGATGTGCTGCTCCCGCAATTCCGCGCTCATGGCCTCGGTCATGCGGATCACGGCGCTCTTGGAAACGCTGTAGGCGCCCATCAGGCCCGCAGCCTTCTGGCCGGCGCCGGCGCCGACGTTGACGATGCAGCCGCCCCCGGCCGCCAGCATTTTCGGCACCACCGCTTGCACGCAGTTCAGCATCGTGCCGGCATTCAGATCCATCATCCTCTTCCAGTCGGCAGCCGGCGTGGCATGCACCGGAGTCCCCATCGTGAACCCGCCGGCGATGTTGCACAGCGCGTCGATGCGACCGAAATGCGCAAAGGCACCGTCTGCGGCGCGTTGGGTCGACAGCGGATCGATCAGGTCGGCGGCGATCAGCAGGCGACGCGGGTCGGCCTCCGGGTAGGCCGCCTTGAGTCCGGCCTCGGCGACATCGATCAGCGCCAGCCGCCAGCCGGCCTCGCCGAATGCAGCGGCAACAGCTCTGCCGAGACTGCCGGCGGCACCGGTGATCAGGACAACGGGTTCGGATTTCATGGCGGTCGGGGTCGGGCTCGGCGGGTGATGCACCGGACTCTATCGCCGCCGTACGCGCGCCAGCGCCATCCGAATGGCGGAGATGTCCGACGCCCGCTAGCGGCGGTTGATCTGCTGGTCGAGCTGCTTCTCCATCTCGTAGCGCTGCTGCTGGGCGCCGTAGCAGCCGCTGGCGGCGCTGCAGGGCGTGCCGCTGCTCGCCGCCGGCGGCGGACGGCTGTACACATTCCACAGGCGCTGCTGGTTCTGCGTCGCGGCGCGGTCGTTCCAGCGCTTCTCCATCCGCTGGTACTGGCCGCGCCAGTAGTTGCAGCGCGGACCTTCGTACTGGCAGTAAACGCCGACGTCATAGTTGAAGCTGGCGAGATCCCGCGCGCTAGGGCCATCGCGGTCGATGCGGTCGATGAAGGCCTGCTGGTCGGCCGGCTTCTGGATCAGGCCGCGCGCTTTCATCGTGTTGATCGCGATGATGTTGCCTTTGCTCGCAGAGAGTTGCAGCCAGTAGTGGGCCTGCGTCATGTCGCGCGGCACGCGCTTGCCCTCGTCGTAGAGCTGAAACAGGCGGCCCATCGCATCCTGGTTGGTGGTACCGCTGCCGCTGCCCTGGTAGGCGGCGCGTTCGAGCGCCGCGATGCCGCCGGCGATATCTTGCTCGCCACCGCTGCCGTTGAGCAGGAAGTCGGCATAGACCATCGATGCATACGCGCTTCCGGCGGCAGCGGCCTGACCATAGAGCTGGCGCGAACGCGCGAGATCCTTGGCCACGCCGGCGCCGGTGAGATGGGCCTCGGCGACATTGATGGTTGCCTGCGGGTGACCGAGCGCCGCCGCCTTGGCATACCGCTCGAACGCTTTTGCCTTGTCGCCGAAATGGAACTTCAGGCCTTGCTGGTACTCGGCCTCTCCGGCGACGGGCTGATTCGCAGTCTGTGCGACCGGCTGCGCGGCGGGTGCTGCGGGCGCCATCTTGGCGAGCTTCGCGATGGCATTTTTTTCGCCCTTGTCCGCAGCCTTCTGGTACCACTGGCGCGCCAGTTCCAGATCGGCGGGCACGCCATCACCGTTGGCGTAGATCACCCCGACGTTGTAGATCGCGGCGGGACTGCCCTGTTCGGCCCCCTTCCGGTACCAGCGCAGGGCCTCCGCGAAGTTCTGTTCGCCCCCCTCGCCGGAGTAGTAGAGCCAGCCGATCTTGGTGGTGGCGTCGGCGTCGCCCAGATCCGAGGCGCGCTGGTACCAGCGCTTTGCCGCAGCGATGTCCTTGGGCATGCCGATGCCCTTGTGATGCATGTCGGCCAGATACAGCGCGGCCTTGGCCTGACCGAGCCCGGCGGCCTGTTCGTAAAGCTGCGCTGCCTGCGCATAGTCCTTCGCCGCTTCGACATGGGTCGCGCGGCGAAATGCGGGTCCGCCCGGCTGGTCCAGCACGGCGAGGGCGCTGGTCGCCAGGGCGTAACCGCCATCGGCGGCTTTGCGCAGCCACGTCCGGGCCTGCGCCTCGTCGGCTGGCATGCCGTTGCCGTACTCGTGCATCAGGCCGAGGTTGAACATGGCGACCACGCTGCCCTTTTCAGCGGCGCGTTCGTACCACTGCTGGGCCAACGCGTAGTTTTGCGGCGTGCCATGCCCCTCGTGGTGCAGCCAGCCGAGCATTTGCATGCCGCGTGCGTGGCCTTTGTTGGCAGAAATGTCCGCTTTCGGAAACGCGAAGACGTACTCCTTCTTGTTGATGAAGGCATAGGCCTCGCTGGCCTCGACGCTGCCGTCGCCGGCCTTGGGATCGTAGGCGGCGGTGCCGCCGCTGAGCATCAGCAGAAGAAGAGCGATCAAGGCGCGGCTGAGGGCAATGGAGATCATGGATGAGGCGGCGATCTGGGTCAGGGACGTGATGCAGGCTGACACAGTGTGCAGAATCACCGTCGCTCCCGATGCCCCCCAACCTGGTGGCGAAGCCCGTGAAAAAGGCCCCTGCGCGAGCGCAGGGGCCGAGCGTGACCGCCTGATGTGCTCAGTGCGGCCGGCGTTCGCGCAGACGTCGCAGTCCGAGCATGATCATCGCCATCGTCAGCAGGGGTCCACCGAGGGCCCCGCCGCCGCTACTGTTGCTCGACGATTCCGGCTCTGGTTCCGGGTCGGGGGCCACGATCGCGCGGACCGCTGGTGCACCGGGATCGACGATGCGGCCGTTGACGAGGCCGTCGGCATCACCGGCGCCGCCGTCCTGCAGGCGCAGCGTGACGGTGTTGTCGCTGAAGCTGGCTCCGGCAAACTCGCTGCAACTGCTGGCATCGGCATTGCACTTCACATAGGCGTTCGGACGACTGGCCGCCGGCAGCGTGACCTGCACGGTGATCTCGCTGCCCGGGGCCACACTATCGACGTCGAACGCATAGAAGCCGTTCGGATACGAAAAGCCCGACGGGGCGGCGCCGGGAAGCGGGACCGTGCGCGCGTTCACCAGCGTGCCGCCGGCCGTCGACAGGCGAATGTCGCCGCCGGTCGCGCCAGTGATGGTCGCCGTCGAGGCCTGAGCCGGCATGCGGGTGGTGACCGAAAAGGTAGCGCTGACGCCGCCGATGGTCACGGTCGCGGTGCGGGTCTCGCCATCGGTGGCGGAGGCGGTCAGTCGCAGTTGTACGGACTGTCCCGGCTGAAGCTGGCCCGGAGCCGAGGTGTAGACACCACTGGATGACAGCCGGTATTCGCCGCCACTGATACCGATCGGCGTGGTGCTGTTGATGCCGCTGATCGCGCGATCCGCCGACTCGACAACACTGGCCGGATCGGCGTCGATCAGGGCCGGAAAGTCGTAGGCATCGGGCTCGGTATCGATCATCGGGGCCGGCACGACCGATTCGAAGCTCCCCGTCACGCCACCAACCGTCAGCGTGGTCACGATGCGCGTGCCGGGGCTGCCAGTGGCGTGGCGGACGCAGACGCTCTGTCCGTTTTCGATCGTGCCCGCCGTCGCAGTGAAGGTGCCGCTGCAGCCGATCGAGTAACCGCGCGCCTGGGCGCTGCCATCGACACTGATCGCCACCGGAACAGTGATGCCGGTGATGGTCACGGCCGGCGACACATCAAAGCTGTTGGCCGTCGCGTTGCCGTTGACGCCGAAATCGAAGGGCTCGGGCGTGGTGTCGCTGACCGGTGCGCTGCTGCTGTCACCCACCAGTCGCAGGACGGCGACGCTGCTGCCAGCCTGTCCATCGACGCGACCGACCACATGGATCTTGCCGGTGCTGCCGAAGCGGACGCCGCCGCGCGTATCCGGGAATGCACGGCCGCTGCCCAGGTCGTAGAGGCGCAGGCCGTTGGGCGCGGCATCGCCAACGTCGAAACTGGTGTCACGACCGAGATCGGTATTGAGACGCGCCATCACCGTGCGTCGAACCAGCGGCTGCTGTGAGGTGTTGACGCCCTGACCGGCGACCACGATACGGCCATTGCTGTCGACTGCGCCGAACATCAGGGTGATGTCGAGACCGCGGCCGCTGGCCGCATCGGTTTCGGTAAAGGCGCTGGTCGAGCCCAGTGCGGTGCCGCTGCTGTCGTAGCGCTGCACGGTATTGCCGACCGTCACCACGAGGGTGCCGGTGCTTTCCAGGATCGGCGCGCCGGCTGCGATGGCCGCATCGGTGTTTACCGCCTGCACGCGCACGATGTTGCTGCTGCCACCGAGGTCGTTGCGGAACGAGGCATCATGCGCACCGCTGCTGTCGAATCGGGCGAGCCAGTAGCGCTGCACCGCCACGTTCAGATTGCCGATGCCCAGCGGTACGATCTCCTCCCGCCGACCGGTCACCAGCAGGCGGCCGCTGCTGTCGAGCGCCAGCTCGGTGATGATGCCGTTCGGTAGCGGTGAGCTGGCGTAGCCGCCCGTGCCGAAGCTGGTGTCCAGTGTGCCGTCAGCGAACACGCGCGCGATCTGCGAGCCGCCGGCCGAGAGGTACAGCCGGTCCTGCGCATCGACGACCATGCGGGCCGAGTCGCGCAGGCCGGTGCCGCTCAGGATCGGGCTGCCGTCAGCCTTGTTGGCGATCCGCTGTCCGTTGTTGCCATAGCCGGTGTCGATACTGCCATCGGCATTCATGCGAATCAGACGCAGGCGGATGTCGAGACCTTCGGTGTCGCTTTGCAGCAGCAGTTTGCCGGTGGAGAGCTTGACCGCGTTGTAGGCCGTGGCGCGTGCGATGCTGCCGGGTACGACGGCGTCCGCGCAGGGTGCACCGGCCGCAGACTGCAGCTGGCCGCTGGCCGCCAGCGTGACCAGGACGCTGCCCGTCACCTGCGGGTCGTTGTAGCAGGAAGTCCCGGCCGCGATGAAGCGCAGCCTGCCGTCGGACTGGAGTTCGACATACGACGACTGGGGTGCGAAGCCCACCAGTGCGCCGGTGCCCGAGCCGCTGGCCTGCGGGCTGCTGTGCACCAGGGTGGTATCGAGATCGCTCGGTGCCGCCAGCAGGGGTGACGAGGCGAGGGCCAGGCTGCCGAGCACGGCGGGCCAGACGCGTTGGAAACGAATTGTCATGCGGACTCCTGAGGCGACGGCGGGAACGTCGGCAATCTAGAAATCCGCGCGAGGAAAGCCCATCCCGCAGATGGGGGGCGTGAGACCAGGCGTGCCTTACTTCAGCTGAAATGTCCCGCAGATGCGGGGTGGACGCCGTGCTACTGCACCAGGCCCAGGCGCACCGCCTTGAGCGTGGCTTCGGCACGCGAGCTGACCTCCAGCTTGCGATAGATGTTCTTGATGTGGTCCGACGCCGTGTGTCGGCTGACCCCGAGGCGCTCAACGACATCGGGCAGGCGCGCGCCCCGGGCAATCAGCGTCAGGACTTCGCGCTCCCGCGGTGTCAGGGATACCTGGCCGTCGAGGCCGGGATCCGGGGTGTTGAAGACGCGCAGCAGACGCTGCGCGATGGCGGGCGACAGCGCCGGCTCCCCGCGCAAGATGCCTTGCAGCGCCGCGATCAGGCGCTCACGGGGCTGGTCCTTCAGCAGGTAACCCTGCGCGCCTGCGCGCAGGGCGGGGAACAGGTGCTCATCGTCGGCAAACAGGGTGGTGACGACGATCGTGCATGACGACTGCGCGTCCGCCAGCGCCCGGATCAGTTCAGTACCCGAGCCATCGGGCAGCCCCAGATCGACCAGCGCCAGGTGTGGCGACGGACCTTCACGCAGCAAGGTCCGGGCCTGTGCCAGCGTCGATGCCGCCTGCACCGCGATTCCCGGAAACAGCTCGTGCAGCAGATCGCCGAACCAGTGACGGATCGCGGTGACATCTTCGAGGATCAGGGCCGTGCGCGGCATCGGGACGGAGGCGTTCATCAGCCCACGATGCCAGCCGCTTCGGCGGCAGCCTATCCCGCAGACGAGGGGTTTCCTGGCCAGCCTTGCGTTGGCTGGGCCCGATGCCCGCCATGCATGACAGGACGCCGCGTAGCGATCCGGTTGCGGCCGGGCCGGTTCGCCGTTGCCCGCAGCGGCCTCGCCTGAATGGGTGAGGCAGACTCACCAGCGCAACCCTAGTCTCGCGACAGACACTGGAAGGCTGCTTCCGGCAGGCGTTCTGGCCTGCCCGTGAAAGGTCATTCCAGACCCCTAACCCCGGAGACCCGCCATGTCCGACCCCGTCCTGATCGAGCGCCGCAATGCGGTGCAGTGGATCATCATCAACCGCGAGGAGCGTCGCAACGCGCTCAACGAAGAGGTCGTGCGGACCATCGACCGTGGCATCAAGGAAGCGGTCGACGGCGGTGAGGTCAAGGCGATCGTCATCACCGGTGCGGGCGACAAGGCGTTCTGTGCCGGTGCGGATCTCGCCAAGGGCACGAAGGGCTTCGCTTTTGCCGTCGATTTCTCGCGCCCGAAGCATTACATCGTCGATCTGTTCAAGCGCCTGCAGGAGTGCACGCTGCCCGTGATCGCGAGGGTCAATGGCCATGCGATGGCCGGCGGCTTCGGCCTGCTCTGCGCCTGCGACATGGCGATTGCCGCCGACGACATCCGCATCGGTACCACCGAGTCGAAGATCGGCGTGACGCCGATGATGATCCTGCCCTACATGCTGCGCGTGTTGCCGCCGCGCAAGCTGCAGGAAATGTGCATCACCGGCGAGCAGTTCACCGCCAGGGAAGCCCACGAGTGGGGCCTGCTGAATTATCTGGTGCCGCGTGCGGAGCTGGACACGAAGCTCGACTGGCTGCTGGCGCGTATCGTCGACAAGTCGCCCACTGCGATCCGCCTCGGCAAGCAGGCCTTCAACGCCACGCGGGACATGGGGCTGCGCGAGGCGCTGGAATACGCGCAGGCGATGGTGCCGGTGATGTCGAGCACCAACGACGCCAAGGAAGGCATGGCGGCCTTCCAGGAAAAGCGGTCCCCGAACTTCACGGGCACTTGAGCGCCTGCATCGCCCACCCACGGAGCATGTGATGAAACAGCAAGTCAGGATTGGCTGCGGCGCCGGTTTCTGGGGCGATTCCGCCGAAGGCCCGAAGCAGCTCGTCGAATCCGGCGAGATCGACTATCTCGTGCTCGATTATCTGGCCGAGATCACGATGTCGCTGCTGGCCCGCGCGCGCGTCAAAGATCCCAACGCCGGCTATGCCACGGACTTTCCGGCGGTGGTCGCATCGCTGGCGCCGAAGATCAAGCGGCAAGGCATCAAGGTCGTCACCAACGCTGGCGGCGTCAATCCGCAGGCCTGCAAGGCAGCGATCGAGGAGAAACTCAAGGCGCTGGGCATCGAGCTGACGGTCGGCATCGTCACCGGCGACGACCTGCTGCCGCGTGCCGCGGAACTCAAGGCGCAGGATGTGCGCGAGATGTTCAGCGGCGAGCGCTTTCCGGACAAGCCCTGGAGCGTGAACGCCTACCTTGGTGCCTTCCCGATTGCGGCTGCACTCGATGCCGGTGCGGACATCGTGGTCACCGGCCGCTGCGTCGACTCGGCGGTCGTGCTCGGCGCGTTGATTCACGAGTTCGGCTGGAAGCCCACAGACTACGATCTGCTGGCCGCCGGCAGCCTCGCCGGTCATGTCGTCGAGTGCGGCGCCCAGGCCACGGGTGGCATCTCCACGGATTGGGAGCAGGTGTCCGAGGATTGGGATCGCATGGGGTTCCCGATCGCGATCTGCGAGCCCAACGGCAGCTTCATTGTCACCAAGCCCGCCAACACGGGCGGGCGAGTCGTGCCGGAGACGGTGGCCGAGCAGATCGTCTACGAGATCGGCGATCCTGCGGCCTACCTGCTGCCGGACGTCAGCTGCGACTTCCGCGAGGTCACGCTGCGTCAGGTCGGACGCGATCGCGTCGAGGTCAAGGGGGCACGCGGCTGGGCGCCGACGCACAGCTACAAGGTCTCGGCCACGTTCCAGGACGGCTTCCGGACTACCGGCACGATGATGATCGGCGGCCGCGATGCGGTGAAGAAGGCCGAGGCGGTGGCGGCCGCCATTCTCAAGCGCACGCGTCGCCTGTTCGCCGAGCGTGGCCTGGCCGATTACACCCGCACCGATGTCGAGGTGCTGGGCAGCGAGGCCAACTGGGGTGCCAACAGTCGCGCGCGCACCACACGCGAGGTGATTCTCAAGCTCTCGGTGCATCACGCCGACAAGCAGGCACTGGAGATCTTCGGCCGGGAATTCATCCCGCCGGCCACCGCGATGGCGCAGGGCATCACCGGGTTCTCCGGTGGCCGTCCATCGCCGACGCCGCTGGTGCGCCTGTTCTCGTGCCTGGTGCCGAAGACCAGTCTGGAGATCGGCGTCGAAGTGGGCGGCGGCGCGGTGCCGTTCACACTGGCACCGCCGTCGGCAGGCGCCGCCGCTCCGGCGGCTGTGGACGCCGCTGACGCGGGGGTGGAGTACGAGGGCGCCACGCGCACGGTCCCGCTGATCGCGCTGGCTTACGGCCGCAGCGGCGACAAGGGCGACAGCGCCAACATCGGTGTGCTGGCGCGCCGACCCGAGTTCGTGCCGGTGCTGCGTCGCTGGCTCACGGCCGATGTGGTGCAGCGCTACCTCGCGCACGTGGCCCAGGGGCCGGTCGCCCGCTACGAGATTCCGGGCCTGCACGGCTTCAACTTCCTGCTGGCCCAGGCGCTGGGCGGCGGCGGCATGGCCAGCCTGCGCTATGACCCGCAGGGCAAGATGCTGGCGCAGATCCTGATGGACCTGCCCATCGACGTACCGGCGGAATGGTTGTCCAATGGCTGGATCGATCCGGCGCTGGCAGCGGCATGAATCATCGGCCCGCCCGAGCCCTGCGTACGCACGCGCCGCGCCTGGCACGCGGGGATCGCATCGACGCGATTCTCGTCGCGGCGCGCGACCTGTTCTGCGAGAAGGGATTCGAGGCGGTGGCGATGGCCGAGATTGCGGCGCGCGTCGGGGTTGTCGAAGGCCTGATCTACAAGTACTTCGCCACCAAGCGTGAGCTGCTGCTCAAGGTGCTGGAGCACTGGTACGAGGAAATGTTCGGAGACTACAAGCGTGTTCTCGCCGGCCAGACCCAGCCGCGAGCGCGGCTCCATCGTCTGGTGCACCGTCACCTGCAGTCGGTGCATGACTATCCGCTGCTGTGTCGGCTGATGTTTCGCGAGGTGCAATCCGAGCGTGACTATCGCGGTACCGTGCTGCATGACCTCAACCGGCGTTACACGCAAATCCTGATCGAGGTTCTCGAGCAGGGTGTCGCAGCAGGGGCGTTTCGAGCCGACATGCCGCCCCCGCTGCTGCGCGCCATGGTCTACGGCGGCATCGAGCATCACAGCTGGAACTATGTCTGCGGTCGCGGCGATCTGGACGTCGACGCGATCGCCGAGCAGATCACGGCGGTGCTGTGTGAAGGCATCGCGGCGACTCCCCACTCCTCCAAGAACGTCATCCCCCAAAAGGTTCATACATGAGCCACACCCTGCCTGATGTCTCGAAATGGCCCTTCCAGTCCGTGCTCGTCGCCAACCGCGGCGAAATCGCGGTGCGCGTGCTGCGTACCGTGCAGAAGCTCGGACTGAAAGGCATCGTGGTTTATCACGCCGCTGATCGCGGCACCGCCGCCGTGCAGATGGCCGACCAGGCCATCGAGATCACCGGCGCCACGCCGGTGGCCTCCTATCTCGATGGTGCGCAGATCATCGCGGCGGCCATCGCCAGCGGTGCGGGTGCGATCCATCCGGGGTACGGCTTCCTGTCTGAGAACAAGGGCTTCTGCCAGGCCGTCGAGGCGGC
>JBEIOK010000238.1:0-3329 GCA_040377605.1 Nevskiaceae bacterium
CGGCAGTAGGCGTGCTTGAGACGCTTGATGAGTTCGATGTCTTCGAGTCGCAGGGTCATGGGTCGTTCCTCAGATGCCGAAGCCGCCGGAGACATTGATCTTCTGGCCGGTCACGTAGCCGTTGGTGGCCAGGAACACGGCTGCGGAGCCAATCTCCTCGGGCTTGCCCCAGCGCTTCACGCACAGCAGCTTCTGGGTTTCATCCGTCCACTTCTGGTCGAATACGCCGCGCTTGAGCAGTTCCAGGAACATGCCGGCTTCGATCACGCCCACCAGCACCGAGTTGGCGCGGATGCCGTGCTTGCCTTCTTCCTTGGCGATGCCGGTGATCAGCGCCTCGTTCGCCGCCTTGGGCGCGACCGACAGGCCATCCTTGGCCGGCCACCAGACGTGGCCCGCAGAGCCGAGGTGAACGTAAGAACCGCCACCCTGCTCGCGCAGATGCGGCAGCGTGGCCTGCACGGCGTTGAAGAAGCCGTGGACTTCGATATCGATGGATTTCTTCCACAGCTCCAGCGAGGTCTCGGCGAGATGCACCTGCTCGACGACCGGACCGGCGGCCCAGACCACCGTGTGGATGCGGCCATGCGCCGCAATCGCGGCCTTCACGGCGGCCTGGATCTGGGCCGGCTCGCGCACGTCAGCATTGTGAATCGTCGCCGCCTGCCCGCCAGCCTGGATGTCCGCCGCAACCTTCTCGGCGACATCCTGCTTCGAGCGATAAACGATCGCCACGCCGGAACCCGCCCGGCCAAAGCTCTTCGCCACTTCCTGCCCGATGCCGCCGCTGCCGCCAAACACCAGCGTCGCGCCCTTGGGAAATGCCGCCTGGGACATCGTGAATCTCCTCATGATTTTTGTGATGCCCGCATGATGCGAGGCCCGGCGCGCGCGGGGAATCGTCCTTTGGGGTGAGTCGGGGTTTGATGCTGGCTCCTCGATACGATCCGCTGCGCGGATCAATCGGAGCGAACGGAGCTTTTTGTCCCGTCGAAAAAAGACCTAAACCCGTTCGTCCCGAGTGCCCGGCGAAGCCGGGTGTATCGAGGGACCGCAACCGAGCGCTAAGAAAAATCCTTCTTAGCCGCCATGCTCAGGCGCTCCCAATCGCCCGTCATCAACGCCTCCTTCTTCACCCGGCTCCACCGCTTGATCTGCATTTCAGCCGTCAACGCTTCTTCGCGGGTTTCGAAATCCTGGGACCAGATCAGCGTCACCGGCCTGCGCGTCGCCGTGTAACCGCGCATCTCGCCGGACTGGTGCTGGGAGACGCGGCGCTCCAGATGATCGGTGTGGCCGACGTAGTACGAACCGTCTCCGCAACGAAGCATGTAGGCCCAGAAGCTCATTCTTCGTGGTTCCGTGCGAGTCTCTCGATATGCCTGCTTCGCAGGCTACTCGAGACGAACGGACTGCTGAAAGGCACAAAAGAACTCCGCCTGTCCCGAGTGCCGCGCGAAAGCGCGGTGTATCGAGGGACCGCTACTGACCCGCCACCCGCATCCCCGCCTGCCGCCCAAAGAACGTCGCATCCGCCAGCGACATGCCGGAGCTGTAGCCCGCGCCCCAGCGCGGCAGGCCGCAGGCGGTGCGGCCGGCGGCGTAGAGGCCGCGGATCGGCTGGCGTTGCGCATCGAGCACTTCGCCGGTCGGCAAGGTGTCGAGCCCGCCCAGCGTGAAACTGAAGTACACGGCGTGATCGATGCGGCAGTCGAGTGCGACGAAGGGGGGCTTCACCAGCGGCTTGAGCCACTTCGGCTGCTTGCGGAACAGCGGGTCGCGGCCTTCGGCGGCGTGGCGGTTGTAGAGCTCGACGGTGCGGGTGAGGCTGCCTTCGGCCAGATCGAGTTCGCGCTCGATCTCATCCCAGCTGTCGGCGGCGGCACCGATCGTGATCTTCGCGAACTGGCCGAATTCGGGTTCCGCGTAGATCTCCTGATCGACGAGCAGCCAGAAGCGCGTGCCGGCCTGCTGCAGGATGTGCTGTGCGGTGCGGCCGTGGTAGCCGTCTTCGTTGACGAAGCGCTGGCCGCGCCCGTTGATGAAGATGCCCTTGATCAGTTGCTCCGGCGGGTACCAGGGCAAGGTCACGAAGGCCTCATTCATGTGGATCGCGTGGCCGCCGACGCTCTGGCCAAGCTGGATGCCGGAGCCGTCATCGACGGTGCCGATTGGCATGTTGGCGCGCTGCATGTGCGGGGCGTGCTGACGGATCAGATCCTTGTTCATGATGAAACCACCGGCACAGAGCACGACGCCCTTGTGCGCACGCAGGAACGTGTCGTTGCCGTCGCGGCGCAGCACGAGGCCGACGACGCGGCCGCTGTCGTCCGTGATGAGCGCCGCGGCGCGGGTGTCGTAGCGCACGTCAATGGCGGTCTGGTTGACCTGCTGGGCCAGCACGTCCATCAGGTATTTGCCGCCGCCGAGGCCCATCCACTGCGGTGTGTGACCGCGCGGGCAAGGCTTGGCGGTTTCGCAGTAGGGCCAGGCTTCTTCGCTGCCGCTCCAGATCAGGCAGTCGTCGGTGAACGGCTCGACGATGCGCTGCGGAACGAAGGAGTTCTTGTAGACCAGGCCCTGTGCGCGCATCCACTCGAAGTGCGCGAGGCTATGGTCGGCGTAGAGCCGCACCTTGGCGGCGTCCGCGTCTGGACCGCCGGCCATCAGTAGGTAGCGATACAGATCTTCGGTGTCGTCGCTGAAGCCGGCACTGCGCTGCATCTCGGTGCCGCCGTTGCCGCCCACGTACATCTCGCCGCCGGACAGCGCGGACGTGCCGCCGTGACCGGAGGTCGCTTCGACCAGTGTCACGGTCGCACCGGCGCGCACCGCTTCCAGCGCGGCGCAGGCCCCGGCGGCACCGAAGCCGACGACGGCGACATCGGTCTCGACGTCCCAGCGCGGCACGTCGGTGACGCGACAGGGACGCGTGCGGCTGTAGGTGGTGTCAGCCATCTCTCTCCTCCATTTTTCTCGTCATTCTGAGCGCAGCGAAGAATCTCGCCGCGTGCTGCGGTCACCCGTTGAAAGAAGATCCTTCGCTGCGCTCAGAGCCTGCCCTGAGCTTGTCTAAGGGATGACGGCCAAAGAAACTTCAGCGGAACAACGCCCCGCCATCCACGCCGATCGTCTGGCCGTTGATCCATTCGCCATCAGCCGACATCAGCATCGCCACCATCGCTGCGATGTCCTCGGACGTGCCCAGGCGCGGGCTGCGCGTGATCGCGAGCGTGGCCTGGCGCAGGTTCTCGGGGAAGTGCGCCTTCAGCTGTTCAGTGATGACCAGGCCGGGCGCGATCGCGTTGGCGCGGAGGCCTTCCTTGCCC
>JBEIOK010000045.1:0-17501 GCA_040377605.1 Nevskiaceae bacterium
GCAGGCGCGCGCTTTCACCGCAGACCCAGCAGCCGAACACGAACAGCAGCAGCGTCGCTGCGGCATACGCCTGCCACGGCAGCCAGCACAGCAGCGCAAAGAACGGCAGGCCCACCAGCGTGCCCGCCGTCCCCGGCGCCCAGGGCGCGAGCCCCGCACCAAAACCGAACGCAATCAGATGCTCCGGCGTCTTTAGCACTAGGTCGCGCGGCGGGCGGGGAAACGGGGAGATGGGGGTCATGGAAAGTGGCGGTAGCCGGACGCTGGCAGCGCAATGATCGCCCCGCTGGCGCGACGGAACCGCAGGCCGGGTTCGCGGGCGACGCGGCCGATCACGGTCAGGGGCAGCGGGGCGCAGGCCGCGATCGCGTCGGCGACCTGCTCGGGCGGGATGCAGAGGCACAGCTCGTAGTCGTCCCCGCCGCAGGCCTGCAGGGCCAGTCGCTCGGCGGGCGCCGCCTGTGCGTCGAAGGCGGCGGAGGACGGCAGCAGGTCGTCGCGGAGATCGGCACCGACCTCGCTGGCTGCCAGCACATGCGCCAGATCGCCCGCCAGCCCATCGGAGAGGTCGATGGCCGCATGCGCCAGGCCACGCAGGGCGTGGCCGGCGGCCAGCCGTGGGGTTGGACGGTGGAGCCGCGCCTGCAGCCATGCGACGTCTGCGCCGGCATCGCGGGCCTCGGCGTGACGCAGCCCGAGGGCAGCGTCACCGAGGGTGCCGGTCACGCAGACGATATCGCCCGGCTTGGAACCGCTGCGGCGCAGTGCCTGCCCCGCCGGCACCCGGCCCATCACGGTGATGGTGATGGCCAGCGGGCCGCGCGTGGTGTCCCCGCCGATCAGTGCGATGCCGGCGCTGCGGGCCAGCGCCCCCAGCCCGTTGGCAAAGGCCTGCAGCCAGGCCGGATCGGCCGTCGGCAGGCTCAGGGCCAGCGTGAACGCCCAGGGCTCGGCGCCCATGGCCGCCAGATCGGACAGGTTGACGGCCAGCGCCTTCCAGCCGATATCGGCCGGCGCGGTGTGGTCAGGAAAGTGGCGGCCGGCGATCAGCGTGTCGGTGGAGACCGCCAGCTCTTCGCCCGCCGTGGGTGCCAGCAGGGCGGCATCGTCGCCGATGCCGAGCGGGATATCGGCGCGCGCCGGCGTCAGCGCCGCGAAGTACTGCCGGATGAGTGCAAACTCATCCATGCGCGCTCACAGGCCGGCCCGGATCTCGGGGGCCCGCGCGCTGTGCGCGAGCTTGTCGAGTACGCCGTTGACGAACTTGTAGCCCTCCTCCGCGCCAAACAGCTTGGCGAGGTTGACGGACTCGTTGACGACGACCTTCCAAGGCACGTCCGGTCGGTAGTGCAGCTCGTAGGCGCCCAGCAGCAGCACGGCGTGCTCCACCGGATCGAGCTGCGCGAGCGGGCGGTCGAGGTGCGGCACGATGGCCAGCGTCAGGTCCGGGGCATGCTCGACGATGCCGCGCAGCAGTTCTTCGAAGTAGCCCGGATCGGCACGCCCCAGCCCTTCTTCCTGCTCGCGGAACTGGCGCAGCAGCGTTTCCGGTGTGCCTTCATTGATCAGCCACTGGTACAGCGCCTGCATCGTGATGCGACGGGCCAAGCCCCGGCGGCTCTGCGAGCCACCACCCGGCTGAGGCGCGACGGAACCGCCGGTAGGGAGTTCACTCATTGCAGTTGGTGCCCCAGTCGGATCATTTCCAGCATGGCGGCGGCGGCCTCGTAGCCCTTGTTCGCCGGGCCGGGGCCGGCGCGTTCCACCGCCTGCTGCACGGTGTTGACGGTGAGCACGCCGAAGCCGACCGGCTTGCGCGTCTTGAGCTGCACGTCCATCAGGCCGCGGGCACATTCGCCGGCCACGAAGTCGAAGTGCGGCGTGTCGCCGCGGATCACGGCGCCCAGCGTGACCACGCCGTCGTAGCCGCCTTCCTTAAACAGTTTCATGCAGGCCAGCGGCACTTCATAGGCGCCTGGCACGCGGAATTCGGTGATGTTCCTTGCGGACACCCCCCACTCGCTGAGACAGGCCATCGCTCCGACGCGCAGGGCGTCGACGATCTCGACGTTCCAGCGCGTGCTGACGATGGCGATGCGGGCGCGCGCAAACTCGCCGCGTGCCGGCTTGTCCGGGGCGGCGTAGCCGGTCTTGGCATCGGGATTGGCGAAGCGCGGAACTGCTTTCTTCGCGCGGCGAACGGTTTTCTTGATGGCGGCCATTTATTCGGAAGGAGAAACGTATTCGGCGATTTCCAGGCCAAAGCCCGAGATGGCCTGCATGCGGCGCGGCGCGGACAGCACGCGCATCTTGCGCACGCCGAGGTCGAACAGGATCTGCGCGCCGATACCGTAGGTGCGTAGCATCGGGCGCTGGTCGTGCAAGTGGGAGTCTTCCATCCCGTTCTGGTTGAGCGAGACGATCTGCTGCAGCAACTCGCGCGGGGAGTCCGGCTTGCGCAGGATGACGACGACACCCTCGCCTTCATCGGCCACGCGCTTGAGCGCGCGGCGCAGCGGCCAGGCAAAGTCTTCATGCTGCACGCCGAGCACATCCTGCAGCATGTTGCGCACGTGGACGCGCACCAGCATCGGCTTGGCGGCTTCGATCGCGCCCTTGACCATCGCCAGGTGCACGGTGTTGTCGATCGTGTCCTGGTAGGTTACGAGTCGGAACTCGCCGAATTCGGTGGTGACGTGGGTTTCGGCGACGCGCTCGACCGTGTGTTCGTTGTCGAGGCGATAGCGGATCAGGTCCGCGATCGTGCCGAGCTTGATGCCGTGCTCGCGCGCGAAAGTTTCCAGATCCGGACGGCGCGCCATCGTGCCGTCCTCGTTGAGGATCTCGACGATCACGGCCGCCGGCGTGCACCCCGCCAGGCGCGCGAGGTCGCAGCCGGCTTCGGTATGGCCAGCGCGCGTCAGCACGCCGCCGGGTTGCGCCATCAGCGGAAAGATGTGGCCGGGCTGCACCAGGTCTTCAGGACGGGCGTCGGCCTTCACCGCCGTGCGCACGGTGTGCGCGCGATCGTGCGCGGAGATGCCGGTGGTGACGCCGCTCGCGGCCTCGATGGAGACCGTGAACGCCGTCTTGTGGCTCTCCTCGTTGCGCGAGACCATCTGCGGCAGCCGCAGCTGGCGGCAGCGCTCCTGCGTCAGCGTCAGACAGATCAGGCCGCGGCCGTAGCGCGCCATGAAGTTGATGTCTTCCGGGCGCACCTTCTCGGCGGCCATGACGAGATCGCCTTCGTTCTCGCGGTCCTCGTCGTCCATCAGGATCACCATCTTGCCGGCACGGATGTCGGCGATGATGTCTTCTGCGGAATCGAGGCGGGCGTTGCGCGCGTCGTCGATGTTGGAAACCTTGTTCATTGCTCTCTGCCTTCCAGTAGGCGTTCCAGATACCGCGCGATCACGTCGACTTCCAGATTCACCGCATCGCCGACGACCCGCTCGCCCAGCGTCGTGTGCTGAGCCGTGTGCGGGATGATGTTAACCCCGAAGCGGGCGCCCGACACTTCGTTGACCGTCAGGCTGATGCCATCGATGCAGATCGAGCCCTTGCGGGCGATGTAGCGCTGCAGCTCGGCGGGCGCCTCGAAGACCAGGCGCCAGGAGCGCGCGTCCTCGAACTGCTCGACCAGACGACCGACCCCATCGACATGCCCGCTGACCAGGTGGCCGCCCAGCGGCTTGGCCGGCGTCAGGGCTTTCTCCAGGTTCACCCGCTGCCCCACGGCCCATCGTCCCGCCGTGGTTGCGCTGAGCGTCTCCGCCGACAGGTCGGCCGCGTAGGTGTCGTCGGTGAGGGCGATCGCGGTCAGGCAGACGCCGCTAGTGGCAATGCTGTCCCCCAGCGTCGCCCCGGCGAAGAAGCCGGGGGCCCGCACCACCAGACGCAAGTCGCCCCCCACCCGTTCCGTGGAGATGACTTCGCCGATCGCTTCGATGATGCCGGTGAACATTCAGTATGCCTCGTCTCGGGACAGCCCCTGCGCACGATCCCCAGTGCGGATCATGGCGATGCGGGCCGGGCGGTCAATTTCAAGTCCGGGCCAATCTGGCGCACGTCCAGCCACTGCAGGTGCAGGCGCTGGGACAGGCGATCCAGTCCGGGCAGGTATGCAAACGGGCGCGCCTCGTGTCCGAGCAGCGTCGGCGCGACATACGCGACCACCTCGTCCACGAGCTGCTGCTGCAGGAAGGCGCCCGCCAGCCGGGGGCCGCATTCGAGCAGCACCTCGTTGACCTGCTGCTGCGCCAGCGCAGCCAGCGCGCCGCCCAGGTCCACAGAGTCGTCCGCGCTCATCGGCACGCGCAGCACCTCGACACCGTCCGGCACCTGCACGGGAACGCGGCCGACCAGCCACAGGCGTCGCGCACCCGGTGCCCAGATCCGCGCCTTGGCCGGCACGCGCGCCTGCGAGTCGATGACGATGCGATCGGGCTGACGGAGCTCGCCCGCCACGTCGCGCGCGTTGAGCTGAGGATCGTCGGCCATCACGGTGGCCACGCCGGTCATCACCGCGCCGGCGTCGGCGCGCAGGCGATGCACATCCGCCCTGGCCTCGACGCTGGTGATCCACTGACTCTCGCCGCTAGCCATGGCCGTGCGTCCGTCGAGGCTCGCACCGAGCTTGAGGGTCACGTGCGGCCGACCGCGGGTCAACCGCGAGACGAAGCCGCGATTCAGCCGCTGCGCCTCGGCCTGCATCAAGCCGATCTCGACCGCGATGCCGGCGGCGCGCAGCGCGTCAATGCCGCGACCCGCCACGGCGGGAAACGGATCCTGCATGGCGATCCAGACGCGCGCGATGCCAGCGGCGATCACGGCCTCGGCGCAGGGCGGCGTGCGGCCGTGGTGACTGCAGGGCTCCAGCGTCACGAACAGATCGGCGCCGCGCGCGCTATCGCCCGCCTGTCGCAGCGCATGGACTTCGGCATGCGGCTCACCGGCGCGCAAATGCGCGCCTTCGCCGACGACCTCACCGGCGCGCACGATCACGCAGCCGACGCGGGGATTGGGATGCGTGCTCGTGCGTCCGCGCTCGGCCAGGCGCAGGGCGCGGGCCATGTGGTGCGCGGCGAGGTCCGGACTCATGCCGGCACCCACCGACGACGGCACAGGCAGCACGAGGGTACCGACCGGATCATGGCGCGTTCAGCCCTTGGCGGGCTTGGCGTCGTCCGCGCCTTTGCGCGCGTCCTTGCGCTTGGGCGTGTCGGCCACGTCCGCAGCATCGATCAGCGTCAGCTGCGAGCGGCGCTCCTCGGCGCTGGGCAGGCCCTGCAGGCGCTCGATCTCGTCGTGGAAGGCTTTGACGTCCTCGAAGTTGCGGTAGATCGACGCGAATCGCACGAACGCCACATGGTCGAGATCGCGCAGTTCTTCCATGACCCACTCGCCGACCTGGCGCGAGGGCACTTCGCGCTCGCCGCTGGCGCGCAGCTTGCGCATCACCGCGTCGATCGCGTGATCAACCGCCTCGGGCGTGACCGGACGCTTGTAGATCGCGTGGCCGATGCCCAGCCGCAGCTTGTCCTCGCGGAAGGGTTCCGGATCGCCGCTGCGCTTGATGATGTTGGGCATCGACAGCTGCGCGCGCTCGAACGTCGTGAAACGACCGCTGCACTGCTCGCACTCGCGGCGACGGCGCACCTGCGTGCCGTCCTCCGCCAGCCGGGAGTCTATGACCCGGGTATCCGGCGCCTTGCAGAACGGGCATTGCATGGGAGCGCGCCGGAGAGCGGGTCAGGTCAGGCGGCGCGCGACAGCGTGCCGTACACCGGGAAGCGCGCGCAGAGCGTCTCGACTTCGCCACGCACGCGCAGCACCGCCGCGTCGACGTCACCGCCGCTGCTCATGGTGTCGACCAGATCGGCGATCCAGCTCGCGACCTGCGCCATCTCCGCTTCCTTGAAGCCCCGCGTCGTCGACGCCGGCGAGCCCAGTCGCAGGCCCGAGGTCACGAACGGTGACTTCGGATCATTCGGCACCGAGTTCTTGTTGGCAGTGATGTGCGCACGGCCGAGGACGGCCTCGGCGTCCTTGCCGGTCACGTTCTTGGCGATCAGATCGAGCAGGAACAGATGGTTGTCGGTGCCACCGGAAATGACCTTGTAGCCGCGCTCCAGGAACACCTTGGCCATCGAGCGTGCATTGGCGACGACCTGCTTCTGGTAGTCCTTGAAGCTCGGGTCCAGCGCTTCCTTGAAGGCCACCGCCTTGGCCGCGATGACGTGCATCAGCGGACCGCCCTGGATGCCCGGGAACACCGCGGATTGGAACTTCTTGTTGAAATCCTCCGGCTGGCCCTTGCTGAGGATGATGCCGCCACGCGGGCCGCGCAGCGTCTTGTGCGTGGTACTGGTGACCACATGCGCGTGCGGCAGCGGGCTCGGGTATTCACCGGCGGCGACGAGGCCGGCGATGTGCGCCATGTCGACCCAGAACCAGGCGCCGACCTTGTCGGCAATCGCGCGCATGCGCGCCCAGTCCTTGACGCGCGAGTACGCGGAGAAGCCGCCGATGATCATCTTCGGCTTGGTCTCCAACGCGATGCGCTCCATTTCGTCGTAGTTGATCAGGCCGGTATCCGTGTCCAGACCGTACGGCACGATCTTGTAGTGCTTGCCGGAGAAATTGGCCGGGTTGCCGTGCGTGAGATGGCCGCCCTGCGCGAGGTTCATGCCCATCACCGTGTCGCCGGGCGACACCAGGGCCAGGAAGACCGCCGCGTTGGCCTGCGCGCCGGAATGCGGCTGCACGTTGGCGTAGTCGCAATCGAAGACCTGCTTGAGACGGTCGATCGCCAGCTGCTCGGCAACGTCGACATGCTCGCAGCCACCGTAGTAGCGCTTGCCCGGATAGCCTTCCGCATATTTGTTGGTCAGCGCACTGCCCTGCGCTTCCATGACCGCGGGGCTGGCATAGTTTTCCGAGGCGATGAGTTCGATATGCGCTTCCTGGCGCACGCGTTCGGCCTGGATCGTGGCATTCAACTCGGGGTCAAACTGGGCAAGGGTCTTGGCGTGGGTCCACATGGGTTGTTTCTCGGTGATTCTGAGCTAAGCAGGCAGTTCAATCGTGCCGAGCGCGTGAAGGTCGCGTGAGAGCCTTCGCGACGCTCAGGATGGCGGGTCGATCGTCGGCGGCGATCAATCCACCACTTCCAGCATCAGGTCCAGCGCCGCGCGCGCCGGCAGCGCGATCTCCTTCGGCACCCGGATCTGGTTGACGGTCTTGCCGGCCACGAGGCTGTCCAGCACCCAGGCCAGATGCTGGGGGTCGGTGCGGAACATCGTCGAGCACATGCAGACGGTCGGCGACATGAATTCGACGCTGACGCCCTTGTCCTTCATCTCGTCCGCGAGGCGATTGACCAGATTGAGTTCCGTGCCGACCAGCCAGTGGTCGCCGGGCTGCGAGCCGCGCACGGTGCGCAGGATGTATTCGGTGGAGCCGACGAAGTCCGACTTCTGGCAGACCTCCATCGCGTTCTCCGGATGGCTGATGACCTTGCCGCCAGGCACGCGCGAGCGGAAATTGTCGATGTGCGCCGGCTGGAACATCTGGTGCACCGAGCAGAATCCCTTCCATAGGATCATCTTGGCAGCGCGGATCTGCTCGGGCGTATTGCCGCCCAGCGGCTTGGCGAAGTCCCAGACGACCATCTGGTCCAGCGGGATGCCCATCTTCAGGGCGGTATTACGGCCCAGATGCTGGTCCGGGAAGAACAGCACCTTCTCGCGGCGGGCGAACGACCACTCGAGGACCGCGCGGGCGTTGGAGCTGGTGCAGACGATGCCGCCATGACTGCCGCAGAAGGCTTTCAGATCCGCCGCGGAGTTGATGTACGTTACCGGGGTAACGTGCTGATCCGGATCAAGAATCTCGGAGATCTCTGCCCAGCATTTCTTGACCTTGACCGCATTGGCCATGTCGGCCATCGAGCAGCCGGCGGCGAGGTCCGGAAGGATCACGGTGCGCTGGCCGTCGGTCACGATATCCGCAACCTCCGCCATGAAGTGCACGCCGCAGAACACGATGAACTCGGCGTCCGTCGTTGCGGCGAGCTGGGACAGCTTCAGCGAGTCCCCAGTGAAGGTGGCGTGCTTGAAGACTTCGTTGCGCTGGTAGTGATGACCCAGGATGCACAGGCGGTCACCCAGAATCTGCTTGGCCGCGACGATGCGGGCATCGCATTCGCCATCGTCCAGCAGGTTGAATTCGTCGATCTTGAGAGCGGCGGCCATGGGCGCTGTCTCCAGTGGTCAGGCGGGTGAAATGATCAAGCTATTGTAGCCGCTTTCCGCCCCTACCCCCCACCGCTTGGGTCCCGACTTTTTCATGCCGGCATGAATAAAGCCGGGGAAACCGCACTCAGGGCGCGGGTTCCTCGTCGTCGTCCTCATCCACCAGTGGCGGACAGCCCGCCGGCAGCGGCGAAGCCGGAGCGTCGGCCGCGATCACGCAGACCAGAACCTTCTTGGTCACGGTCACGGCGGTGTCGCCGGAACCGCTGATCGTCGCAGTCGCCGTGATCTCGACAGGTGCGGTCGTCGGCTCGTCGTTGACCGAGCCCGCCAGACCGCCGCTGAACCCGTTGGTGCTCAACGCCACCTCGTCAGTGTCACTGCTGGTCCAGGCGATGTGACGGGTCACGCCCTGCTTGCGGGTCGGCACGGCGGTGTAGGTCGCCTCGGCCGCAAACTGCACGCGGCCGCCGACGCGGATCGTCGCCCCGGCCGGGGTCACCTCCAACGCGCTAATCGTGTCTTCGACGATGGTCAGCGGCAACGGCGCGCTCGGCAGGGTCGGCGGATCGATATCGTCATTCTCCGGATCCGGGTCCACGCCGGTCCAGGTCGCGGTGATGTTCGCCGTTCCCACGGCCAGACCGCTGACCAGATTGCGCACGCCGGCGGCGCCCGGAATCGCGATCGTCGTGGCATCCGAGGCGTAAGTGATGCTCTGCTGGGCCGTCAGATTCTGAGTGTCGCCGGAGGCCAGCGTGGCGGTCACGGTCAGCAAGTCCGTGGTGTTCCTCACCAGCTCGTTGTCCGGCGCATCGGCAAACTCGCGCGTGATCGCGATCGACTGGATCTCGCTGACCACGACATTGGCCGTCAGGTTATCGATGCCTTCCAGCTCCGGGCACAGCTCCAGCGTTGCACGTGCGGTCAGAGTGACGCCGGTCGTCTCGCCCCGGGCGGCCACGACACCGGTGGTGGCGCCGATCGTCGCGAAGTCATCGGTGAATTCGGCGTCCTGCACGAAGCTCCATGCGGCGGCCGGCGTGACGTCCAGCTCCCGGCCGTCGATGGTGGCCGCCAACACCAGACCGCCGAGTGTGTTGGGGGCAATGACCAGCTGCGGCGTCTGGATCTCGAATGCCTCCGGCGTGCGGACCTCGACCTCGTAGCTGGTCTTCAGGCCGACGTAATCCACCGAGATGACCGCCGTGCCCGCAGATCGCGGGATCAGGGTCCCGCGGGGGAAAAACAGATCGGCCTGGCTGGGCAGCGGGATGTCGCCGTTGCTGACCTGCAGGACCGACGGATTGGACGAGGTCCAGGTCGCGTTGCGATTGGTGTAGTCACCCACCTGGCCGTCGGTGAAACGACCGATCAGCTGCAATCGGTCCGTGAAGCAAACGTAGGATTTGTTGGTCGTCCGGTCCAGGAGTCCCGTCACCCGCACGATCTCGACGGAATCGGGCTTGTTGCCGTCGCCAATGCCGCCGATGTTGCAGGCCGCCGTCGCCAGCACGAGAGAGCCGGCGATGACGAGCTTCTGAAGCGATGCAAAACGCAGCATGGTGGAGGACATCCTTGGACTGTACGAGGGCGACACCGCCTCAGGCGGTTTTCGGGGCTTCTGCCTTGGGCTGGACCGTGGAACGGATGCTGAGTTCCCTCAGCTGTCGCGCGTCCACGTCACTGGGGGCGTTGGTCAGCGGGCAATGCGCGGTCTGCGTCTTCGGGAAGGCGATGACCTCGCGAATTGACTGCCCCCCTGCCATCAGCATGACCATGCGGTCGATCCCGATGGCAAGACCGCCGTGCGGCGGGGCGCCATACGATAGCGCTTCCAGCAGGAAGCCGAACTTTTCCTGCTGCTCTTCCGGACCGATGCCCAGCAGCTCGAAAACGGCCTGCTGAATGTCCGGGCGATGGATACGCACCGAGCCGCCACCCAGCTCGACGCCGTTGAGCACGATGTCATAACCCTGCGACAGGATCGTACCGGGGCTGGCCTTGAGCGCTGCGGCGTCGAAGGGCTTGGGCGCCGTGAACGGATGGTGCAGCGAGGCCCAGCGGCCGCCGTCGCGGTCGTCCCACTCGAACATCGGCCAGTCCACGACCCACAGTGCCTTCCAGCCCTGGGCGGTCAGGCCCAGATCGTTGCCGAGCTTGAGGCGCAGCGCGCCGAGTGCATCACAGACGACTTTCCACTTGTCGGCGCCGAAGAAGATCACGTCGCCATCCTGGGCGCCCGTGCGCTCCAGAATGCCGGTCAGCGCGCGGTCGTGCAGGTTCTTGACGATCGGCGACTGCAGGCCGTCGCGACCCTTCGCCTTTTCGTTGACAACGATATAGGCCAGCCCCTTGGCGCCGTAGATCTTGACGAACTCGGTGCACTTGTCGATCTCGCCGCGCGTCAGCTTCTCGCGGCCACCGGGCACCCGCAGCGCCGTGACGCGGCACTTCGGATCGTTGGCCGGACCGGAGAAGACCTTGAAGTCGACGTCGTTGACCAGGTCCGCCACCTCGACCAGCTGCAGCGGATTGCGCAGGTCCGGCTTGTCGGAACCGTAGCGGTCCATCGCCTCGGCGTACGACATGTGCGGCAGCGTGCCGAGATCCACGCCGAGAATGTTCTGGAACAGGTCCTTCACCAGCGTCTCGATGATCGCCATGATCTCTTCCTGCGTCAGGAAGGAGGTCTCGACGTCGAGCTGGGTGAATTCGGGCTGACGGTCCGCACGCAGATCCTCGTCGCGGAAGCAGCGTGCGATCTGGTAGTAGCGGTCCAGGCCCGACATCATCAGCAGCTGCTTGAAGAGCTGCGGCGACTGCGGCAGCGCGAAGAACTGACCCGGGTGCGTGCGGCTGGGCACCAGATAATCGCGCGCGCCTTCCGGCGTGGCCTTGGTCAGGATCGGCGTCTCGACGTCGACGAAGCCGTTGGCATCCATGAACGTGCGGATGCGCTGCACGACATCGTGGCGCAGGCGCAGGTTCTTCTGCATCTTCGGGTTGCGCAGGTCGATGTAGCGGTACTTGAGGCGCGTATCCTCGCCGACCGTCTCGTCTTCCGGATGGAACGGCGGGGTCTCGGCCTTGTTCAGCAGCTCCAGTTCCTTGCCCAGCAGCTCGATCTTGCCGGTGCGCATGCCGGCGTTCTCGGTGCCGGCCGGACGCGGCCGGACACGGCCGGTGATCTTGACCACGTACTCGGAACGCAGGCGGTCGGCGGCCTCGAAGGCCTCCTTGGTGTCCGGATCGAAGACGCACTGCAGCAGGCCTTCACGGTCACGCAGGTCGATGAAAATCACGCCGCCGTGATCGCGACGACGATGCACCCATCCACAGACAGTAACAGTCTGGCCGGTCAGCGCTTCGGTGACCTGGCCGCAATAATGGCTACGCATGATGACTCTAAGGTTTACAAGGCTCTGGCGGAGAACCAGAGCCATCGTGAGGCGCGTGGCCCGCGCCCTCGGCTGACGAAAGGCGCGTAGTGTACCCGCCGGACCGGGCAGCGGCCACGGCGCGCGCGGGCCCTGGGGCGCGCGGCCGCGTCAGACGGACGCCGCGACGGACGCGGGGCTCAGGATCCGCTGGCCGCCGGGGCGCTCGGCGCCGGCGTTGCTGCAGCGGGGCTGGACTCGGTCTTCGGGGCGGCTGCCGCCGGCTTGTCGGCGCTGGCGGCGGGGGTGCTGCTGCCCGGTTTGTCCTCGAGCAGGTTCTTCTTGTTGCCCGACTTGAAGTCGGTTTCGTACCAGCCCGCACCGGTCAGGCGGAAGCCCGCAGCCGAGACCTGCTTCTGCAGTGCCGGACGATGACAGGCCGGGCAGTCGGTTTCCGGCGGATCGGAAATCTTCTGCAGGATTTCGGCGGGTTCGCCACAGGCCTGGCACACGTATTCGTAAATCGGCATGACGCTCTCGCAAAAACGGGATGCCGGCCTGTGTTAGGCCGGCACCGCCATTTTCAAGCCCGCTGCACCCCACGTCCAGCCGGCACCTTACAATCCGCGCCCATCCAGGCGCCGGTACCGTCGGCGCGAGTCCCCCGCTCCATGCAAGACAATCTGCGCCGCGGAGCCCTGCATGCCGTGCAGGCCGCCGCAGCCTTTGCCATCACCGGTGCCTGCATCAAGGCCGCTGCGGAACACACGCCGAATGCGGTGGTGGTCTTCGTCCGCTGCGCGGTCAGCCTTGTGGTGCTGCTGCCCTGGGCCTTGCGTCGCGGTCAGCACAACGTACGCACGCAGCGACTGGGCGGCCACCTGTGGCGTGCCGGCTTCGGGGTCCTGGCGATGTACACCTTCTTCTACGCCATCGCCAGACTGCCGCTGGCGGAGGCAATGCTGCTGACCTACTCGACGCCGCTGTGGGTGCCGTTCATTGCGTGGGCATGGATCGGCGAGCGGCCGCCCTGGGTGGTGCTGCCAGCCGCGGTGCTGGGCATGCTCGGCATCGCCCTGATCGTCAAGCCCACGCAACTGAGCTTCAGCGGCAGTGCGGGGCTGGCAAGTCTGGTGGGCGTCAGCTCCGGCATCCTCGCGGGCTGCGCGATGGTCAGCATCCGCCGGATTTCGGATACCGAGCCGGCGCCCCGCATCGTCTTCTACTTCGCCCTGCTGGCCACCGCGATCTCGGCGCTGCCGCTGCCGTGGCGCTGGCAGACACCGTCGGTCCCGGATCTCGCGCTGCTGATCGCCGCCGGACTGTTCGCCACCGTCGGCCAGCTCAATCTGACCCAGGCCTACAGCTGGGCTCCGGCGGCGCGGGTCGGGCCCTTCACGTATGTCGCGGTCCCGCTGTCCGCGGTGCTGGCCTGGTGGTTCTGGAATGAAGCCATCGATGCCTGGTCGGCCCTGGGGTCGGCGCTGGTCATCGCCACGTGCGTGATGGTCAGCTGGCGGCGGCCGGAGCCCCGCCTCGAAGAGTAGGCGGCTCGGCCAGCGCCTCGATCTGCAAATCCGGGAATGCAACCAGGCCCGCCAGAAACCCGGCATAGGCCGCTGCGGCGTCGTCCTGCGGCCCCTTGAATCCGAATTCGATGTGCCGTGGGCGGTCGGGCGCGCCGCGCGAGGGCAGGCTCGACAACTTGATCGCGGGCCACCGGCGCAGGGTGTCCTCCATCAACGGCAGCAGATCGCCCTCGCCGCTGGTGCCCACCACCCGCAGGCGATACTCGCTCGGCGGCACCGCGTTCCGCAGGTGCGGATAGCGCACATCCAGCACCCACTCCAGCATCGGCCAGGCCATCTCCGGGAATCCCGGCACGAAATGGCAATGCCCCACGTAGAAGCCGGCGACGCGATTGACCGGATTCGGAATCAACCCCGCGCCCTCCGGAAAGTCCGCCATCAGCACCCGGTTGGGCCGCGCCGCTTCTCCGTATTGCTCGAGTATCACCGCCTCGGCCTCCGCGTGACGACGGATCGGCACGCCGAAGGCCCGCGCAGCCGCCTGCCGCGTGCGGTCGTCCGGGGTCGCGCCGATGCCCCCACAGCACAGCAGCAGATCGCCGTCGGCATGCGCGGTGGCGATGGCGCGCGCCAGCGTCGCCTCGTCGTCGCCGAGGAAGCGGGCCCAGGCCAGTTCGCAGCCACGCTGCTTCAGCAGGTCGATGACCTTGGGCAGATGCCGGTCCTGACGCTTGCCTGAAAGAATCTCATCGCCGACGACAAACAAGCCGATGCGCATGTCACGGTGCTCCAAACTGAAGAGGGCGGCCTGTGGCCGCCCCCTGGACGTGGCGATGGCCTCTCCTGGGGAGAGACCTCTCGCTGTGCGAGGAGCCCCGCGCTCGTGCGGGGCTCCTTCGTGCTACTCGAGGGTCCAGCCGTACTTTTCAACCGCATTGAAGATATCGGTCTCGGTCACGATGCCGATGATCTTGCCACCCTGCTCCACCGTCAGACGGCTGAAGTTCTGATCGGAAAGCTTGGCCGCGGCGTCACGGATGCTGGTCTCGGCCGGCACCGACATCGCCGGACGCGTGCACACCTCCTTGACGCGTGCCGTCGCCGGATTCTTGCCGGCGCGCACCAGCTTGCTGACGATGTCGCGGCGCGTGAGGATGCCCCAGACGCCGTCGGCATCCGGCTCGACGACGACCGAACTGATGTCGTTGTCGGTCATCACGTGCATCGCGCTTTCCACGGTTTCCTTGTCGGTGACCGTGATCAGCGAGCGCGTCATCAAATCGGCGACCGTGTGCGGTACGCGACCGGAGTCGAGCATCTCCTCCATCGGCTGCAGCAAGCGACGGATCTCACGCTGCTTGCGCTCCTTGGCCAGCTGCTCCTGCTGCGCCTTGCGCTTGGCGTCGAGGTCGACGCCGCCCTGGATGCGCTCGATCAGCGCATCGGCAAATGCCGACGTGCTGACTTCCTTGGCGCCTTCGATCTGACGCGCGAAGTCATAGGTCACGATGCCGTCGGAGACCACTTCCGGATACACCAGCGTGATCAGGTCCGCCGCCTCCTTCCAGCCCATGTACTCCAGCATCATCACGCCGGAGAACAGCAGCGAACCCGGATTGACCTTGTTGAGGTTGGCGTATTTCGGCGCGGTGCCGTGCGTGGCTTCGAACACAGCGACGTGATCGGCGATGTTGGCGCCGGGCGCGATGCCCATGCCGCCGACTTCGGCGGCTACGGCGTCGGACAGGTAGTCGCCGTTGAGGTTGGGCGTGGCGAGCACGTCGAACTCATCCGGTCGCAGCAGCATCATCTGGAACATGATGTCGGCAATGCGATCCTTGATGACGATCTTGCCTTCCGGCTGCTTGCCCTTGTACTCGTTGTAAAGCTGCTCTTCGGTGATCGTGACCGCGCCGAACTCCTCGCGTGCCACTTCGTATCCCCAGTTCCGGAAGGCACCTTCCGTGAACTTCATGATGTTGCCCTTGTGGACCAGCGTTACCGACTCGCGGCCGTTGTCGATCGCGTACTGGATCGCCTTGCGCACAAGGCGCTTGGAGCCGAATTCCGAAATCGGTTTGATGCCAAGACCCGCGCCCTCGAAGAACTTCGCCTTCATCTCTTCGCGCAGGAACTTGGCGACCTTCTCGTTCTCCGGCGTGCCGGACTTGTACTCGATGCCGGCATACACGTCTTCCGTGTTCTCGCGGAAGATGACGACGTCCACCTTGCCCGGGTTCTTCAGCGGGCTCGGCACGCCGGCGTAGTGACGTACAGGGCGCACGCAGGCGTAGAGATCCAGGTCCTGACGCAGGGCGACGTTGAGCGAGCGGAACCCGCCACCGACCGGGGTGGTCAGCGGCCCCTTGATCGACACGACGAGATCCTGCAGCACCTGCAGCGTCTCTTCCGGGCAGTAGTTGCCGTCGTAGAGACCTGCGGCCTTCTCACCGAGGAAGGTTTCGCACCAGTGAATCCTGCGCTTGCCGCCGTAGGCCTTCTCGATGGCGGCATCCCAGATGCGCAGACAGGCCTTTGTGATGTCCGGGCCGATGCCGTCACCCTCGACATAGCCAATGATCGGTTCATCCGGGACATTGAGCTTGCCGTTGGTGACCGTGATTTTCTTACCGGTCGCGGGAATCTTGATATGGCGCAACGCAGCCATGGGGAGCTTCTCCTGTTTCGTTCTGTCGGTATCGATCAATTGCCTGCATTTTACGCTGCCGCGGCGGCCGGTGGTGGCATCGCCGCCGCTCTGGCAAGCTGCAGGGCAGAAAATCAAAACATCGCCGCCCTAGGAGACAGCCTCGTGAATGTGCTCGTTCCGATTGCCCATGGTTCGGAATCACTGGAAACCGTCACCCTCGTCAATGTCCTGCGCCGCGCGGAGCTGCAGGTCACGGTCGCCAGCATCGAGGACAGCCGGCAGGTGCGCGGTACCCGCGACATCGCCCTGCTCGCGGACGCCCTGTTTTGGGACGTGGCCACCCGCGATTTCGACGCCATCGTCCTGCCCGGCGGCGAAAAAGGCGCCATCGCACTGTCTGGTCACGGCGGCCTGATGGACAAGATCAAGCAGCAGCGCATGGCCCATCGCTGGTACGGCGGGATCTGCGCGGCCCCCGCACTGGCGCTGGCTCCCCATGAGTTGCTGGATGGCAAGAAGGCAACCTGTTACCCCGCCTTCCGCGAACACCTGATTCATTATGTCGACCAGCCCGTCGTGGTCGATGGCCACTGCGTGACCAGTCAGGGGCCGGCGACGGCCCTGGTATTCGGGCTCAAGCTGATCGAGGTGCTGGCTGGACCGGGCCGGGCTCGTAGCGTTGCGGACGCGCTGCTGGTGCGCTGACGGGCAAAAAAACGCCCGCGCGAGGCGGGCGTTCTTGAGCGCGGGTCCGGCTCAGGCCGCCTTCTTGCTGGCCACGGCCTCATCGAGCATCTTCTGCAGCTCGCCGGACTGGAACAGGTCCAGCGTGATGTCACAGCCACCGACCAGCTCGCCCTTGACGTACAGCTGCGGGAACGTCGGCCAGTTGGCGAACTTCGGCAGCGCCCGGTAAACCTCTTCGTCTTCGAAGATGTTCACGTGCGCAAACGGCACATTGCAGGCCTTGAGGGCCTGCGTGGCACGCGCAGAGAACCCGCACTGCGGGAACTCGGGCGACCCTTTCATGTAAATAATGATCGGGTTATCAGAGACTTGTTTCTTGATTCTTTCGAGTGCATCCATGGCGCTCTCCTGCTTAGGGACCTGAAGCGGCGGCGGATTATACGCATCCATGCCGGGAAGGGTTGAACGACTATTGAATTTGACGCACCCGTCGCCTAAGGTGACGTCCCCCGAGCCAGCGGCAGACACGCCGCGCCAGCCAAAAGAGGAAGAACATCATGGCCTTCACCCTTCCGGAACTGCCTTACGCGCGCGATGCGCTGCTGCCGCACATGTCGCCGGAAACCTTCGAGTTTCACTACGGCAAGCATCACAAGGCCTACGTCGACATGGCGAACAAGCTGGTGCCCGGCACCGAGTTCGAGAACATGTCCATTGAAGACATCATCAAGAAGTCCTCGGGCAAGATCTTCAACAACGTGGCACAGATTTGGAACCATACGTTCTTCTGGAATTGCCTGACCCCGAAGCAGAATGCTCCGGGCAAGAAGTTGACCGATGCATTGGTCAAACAGTTCGGCGGCATTGAAGATTTCAAGAAGCAGTTCACCGAAACCGCGATGGGCACCTTCGGCTCCGGTTGGGCCTGGCTGGTGCAGAACGCCGACGGCTCGCTGGCGATCGTCAGCACCCAGGGTGCGGGCAACCCGATGACCGCCAA
>JBEIOK010000114.1:0-9049 GCA_040377605.1 Nevskiaceae bacterium
GCTCCGCATAAAGGCATTGATTTGAAAACTTTTTATCAGTAAAAATTCACACCGTGGAAATGCATATGCAGCGTTTCCTGAACCGCGCGGAGACTTTCCGCGTTATCCAAAGTATGGAGGATGCATCGATGGCGACTGCGAAGAAGGCTGCTAAGAAGGCGAAGAAGGCCGTGAAGAAGGCTGGCAAGAAGGTTGCGGCCAAGAAGGTCGTGAAGAAGGTGGCCAAGAAGAAGCCGGCCAAGAAGGCTGCGAAGAAGGTTGTTCGCAAGGCCAAGGCCGCGGCGAAGAAGAAGTAAGGGGCTGCTACCCGACGGGCGGTCCGCAAACGTCTTTGCTGACAGCCTCCGCCCGTATTTCTATATAGAGTCAGCACACGCTTCATGCCTACGCCGCGGCTACCCGACTTGCTCGTGTAGCCGCGTTTCTTTTGGGGTGATCGGTTCGCATCGCCTTCGTCCTGTGCCCCTTCGCCCCGCGCCGGTCTGATCCTCCTGCGCAGCCGCTACAATGCGCCGCGAACAGGGAGCACCAATGATCAAGAGTATGACCGGCTATGCCCGCGTCGAGACGACGGGCCCGTGGGGGCGTTTGAGCTGGGAGCTCCGCTCCGTCAACCACCGTTACCTCGATGTGCAGTTCAAGGTACCCGAGGAGTTCCGCGGGTTGGAAGGCGAGCTGCGCCAGCAGGTCGGTTCGCGCGTGTCGCGGGGCAAGGTCGAGGCGGGTCTGCGCTATGTCCGCGAGGGCGCGGCGGGCGAAGGCATCGCACTGGATCTGGCGCGTCTGGCGCAGTTGCGGGCGGTGATGGATCAGGTGGCCCACGAGATCGGTGCCACCGGTGTGCCCGATCCGATCCGCGTGCTGGCCTATCCGGGCGTCGTGCGCGAGGAGCAGGCGGATTTCGCGCCGCTGCTCGCCGCGTGCCGCAAGCTGTTCGACGCCGCTCTCGACGACTTTTCCAGTACGCGTGAACGCGAGGGCGGACGGCTGGAGCAGTACATCGTGGAGCGCTGCGAGGCGCTGACGCGGCTGACCGAGCAGGTGCGCGCGCGGTTTCCGGAGGTGCGGGAGCAGTGGCTGCTGCGGGTGCGTGCACGCTGCGCCGAACTGGGCGTCGAGGTGGAGCCCCAGCGGCTGGCCCAGGAGGTCGCGCTCTCGTCGCAGCGTCTTGATGTCGAGGAGGAGATGTCGCGCCTGCTGAGCCATCTGCAGGAGGTGCGGCAGTCGCTGCAGCGCGGCGAGTCGGTCGGCCGCCGCCTCGATTTCCTGATGCAGGAGCTCAACCGCGAGGCCAATACGCTATCGTCGAAGTCGCAGGACGCCGAGATGACGCGCTGTGCGGTCGAGATGAAGGTCGCGATCGAGCAGATCCGCGAGCAAGTGCAGAACATCGAGTAGACCATGGCCACGCGCGGCAATCTCTATATCGTCTCGGCCCCTAGCGGCGGCGGCAAGACCAGCCTGACCCGGGCGCTGATTCCGCGTCTGGCCCGGCACGGCATCACGGCATCCATCTCGGTGTCCTACACCACCCGCGTGCCGCGACCGGGCGAGGTCCACGGCGAGCATTACCACTTCGTCGATGAAGCTTCGTTCGTCGGCATGATCGAGTCCCGCGCCTTTCTGGAGCACGCCCATGTTTTCGGGCGTCGCTATGGCACCGGGCGCAGCCGCACCGAGACCCTGCTGGCGGCCGGAGAGGACGTGATCCTCGATATTGACTGGCAGGGCGCACGTCAGGTGCGAGCCGCGATTGCCGATGCTGTCAGCATCTTCATCCTGCCGCCGTCGGTTGCCGAACTGGAGCGACGCCTGCGAGGGCGCAGCCAGGACAGCGAGGAAACCATCGCCGCGCGCATGGATGAGGCCCATCAGGAACTGGCGCACCACGGTGAATATGACTACCTGGTCGTCAACGAGCAGTTCGAGCAGGCACTGGAGGAGCTGGCGGCCATCTGCCTGCAGCCGCGGCTGCGGCGTGAGCCGCAGGAGCAGCGGCATGCGGCGCTCCTGAAGGCGTTGCTGGCGAAATAAGCGTCACTCCGCTACACTTTCAGCTCCTTTTTGTGTCCCCGGTAGTGCCATGGCCCGCGTAACTGTCGAAGATTGTCTGAAGCAGATCCCCAACCAGTTCGACCTGACCCTGGTCGCCGCCAAGCGCGCGCGTCAGCTGGCCCGCGGTGCCGAAGCGCACCTGCCGTGGGGCAACCACAAGTCGACCGTGTTGTCGCTGCGTGAGATTGCCGAGGGCTACACCGACCGTTCGGTGCTCAATGAGGTGGATCTGCCCGCCGTGCAGCAGCCCAAGATGGAACTGGAAGCGCTGGACCCGTCGTTCGACGCCTGATCGACCGCTGTCGCAGTGCCCGGAAGGCCCGCTCTTGAGCGGGCCTTCTGCTTTGGGGGCGGGGCCCGCCACTGCGGCGGCGGGCTCTTATACTGACCGCATGGAACCCCTGTCGGTCATGCAGCGCCTTGGCAACGTGATCCGCACGCAGCGTGCGGAGCGCGAGTATGGCGTCGAGGCACTGGCGCGGCAGCTTGAGGGCTACCTGCCGGACGACCAGATTGCGCAGGTGCGCAAGGCGGCCGAGTTCGCAACCAATGTCCATACCGGCCAGCGCCGTACTTCCGGCGAGCCCTACGTCTATCACCCGCTGGCGGTGGCGCGCATCCTGGCCGAGATGCGGCTGGATCATACGACGCTGATCGCGGCGATCCTGCACGATGTGATCGAGGACACCGGCGTGTCCCGCGAGTCCCTGGCGCTGGAGTTTGGCGAGGATGTCGCGACGCTGGTCGACGGCGTCAGCAAGGTCACCAAGATCGAGGGTCGCTCTCGCGCCGAGATGCAGGCGGAGAGCTTCCGTAAGCTGTTGCTGGCGATGACCCAGGACCTGCGCGTGATCCTGGTCAAGCTGGCTGATCGTCTGCACAACATGCGCACCCTGGGGCACATGGCGCCCGAAAAGCGCCGACGCATCGCGCGCGAGACGCTCGACATCTATGCGCCGATCGCACAGCGCCTGGGCATCTACTTCATCCGGACCGAGCTCGAAGACCTCGGCTTTGCGGCGCTATACCCCAAGCGCTATGGCGTGCTGGCGCAATCGATGAAGTCGCAACTGGGCGACACGCGCAAGCTGATCCGGGAGGTCGAACAGAAGCTGTCGACCACCCTGCGCGAGGAGGGCATCGGCGCCAGCGTGGTGGGGCGTCAGAAGAACGTCTACAGCGTCTACCAGAAGATGCGACGCAAGAAGCTCAAGCTGCTGAAGGTCATGGACCTGCTGGGCTTTCGCGTCATCGTCTCCAAGGTCGATGACTGTTATCGGGCCTTCGGCGTCGTGCACCATGTCTACAAGCCGGTGCCTGGCGAGTTCGACGACTACATCGCCAATCCGAAATCAAACGGGTACCAGTCCCTGCATACGGCCTGCATCGGGCCCGGTGGGCACAAGATCGAAATCCAGGTGCGGACGCGCGACATGCATCACGTCGCCGAGGCGGGCATTGCCGCGCACTGGCAGTACAAGCAGGGTGCCCGCGATGGTCATGCCGCGCCGCAGCTGCGCGCACGCGAATGGGTCAGCAGCCTGATCGCCGACTTCGGCAGCGCCAGCCCGATGGATTTCATCGAGAACGTCAAGGTTGACCTGTTCCCGGACGAAGTCTACGTGTTCACGCCGCGCGGCGAGATCCGGCGGTTGCCGCGTGGTGCCACGGCGGTCGACTTTGCCTATGCGGTGCATTCCGAGCTCGGTGATCATTGCGTGGCGGCCCGCCTCGATGGCGCGCTGGAGCCGTTGCAGACCCAGCTGCGCAACGGCCAGACCGTCGAGGTGATCACGGCGCGGCACGCACGGCCCAACGCGGCTTGGCTGAATTTCGTGAAGACGGCCAAGGCGCGCACGGCGATTCGCAACTATCTGCGCAATCAGCGCGAGGACGAGGCGGTGCGGCTGGGTCGCCGGCTGCTGGAAATCGCCTTGCGTGAGCTCAATGTGCCCGCCGGCGCGCTCAAGAGCGAAGCCCTGCTGGCGCCGGTGCTGCAGGCGCACAAGCTCAAGGATGTCGAGGAGCTGTTTGCCGCGATCGGCAGCGGTCAGCGGCTGGCCCCGCTGGTGGCACGACACTTCCTGCCGGAGGGGCAGCTCGCCGAGCAGAGCATGAGTGCCGCCGCCCCGCTGGCGATCGAGGGCACCGAGGGGCTGGTGCTGGACTATGCGCGTTGCTGCTACCCGCTGCCCGGCGACGAAATTCGCGGACACGTCAGCGTGGGCCGCGGCATTGTCGTGCACCGCCTGGACTGCCGGCATGCCAAGGGGCGGCCGCAGGACTGGGTGCCGCTGACCTGGAGCGACAAGATCCAGAATGATTTTCTCGCCGAGGTGCGGCTCAAGGTACAGAACAAGCGCGGCCTGCTCGCCAAGGTGACGGCCGAAATCGCCAATGCCGATTCGTCGATCGAGAATGTGCAGATGCCGGACCGTGCCGGCGGCGATGCGATGGAAATGCGCTTCACGCTGACCGTCAAGAATCGCGTCCATCTGGCGCGCGTGCTCCGACGTCTGCGCCGGCTGGAATGGGTGGAGCGCGTGACGCGCGGCTAGGGTCGGGTGCGTGGCTGAGGCCGGGATGCGTGGCAAACTGCGCATCTTCGTCAGCAAGTATCCTCATGACCCGACATATCATTCAAACCGATGCGGCGCCGGCAGCCATCGGCACTTACTCCCAGGCGGTGAAGTGCGGCAATACGGTCTATCTCTCCGGGCAGATTCCGCTCGATCCGAAGACGATGACCCTGCGTAACGCCAGCATCGAGGACGAGATCCATCAGGTCTTCCGCAATCTCGCGGCGGTGGCGCAGGCCTCCGGCGGTTCGCTGCGCGATCTGGCCAAGCTGAACATCTTCCTGACGGATCTGGCGCACTTCGCGAGCGTCAACGAGATCATGGCGCAGTACATCGAGGCGCCCTATCCGGCACGTGCGGCCATCGGCGTGGCCAGCCTGCCGCGCGGCGCGCGGGTCGAGGCTGACGGCATCCTCGTACTTGGCGACTAAGTCGCCCGCGAGGGGTCCGCGTCCGCCGCTGACGCTGGATACCGAGCTCACCTACCTCAAGGGCGCGGGTCCCGCCGTCTCGATGCGTTTGCGCAGCTTGTCGCTGGTGCGCGTGCGCGACCTGCTGTTTCACCTGCCGCTGCGCTATGAGGACCGACGCCAGCATCAGCCGCTGGGGCGGCTGCGCCCCGGCGAGGATGCCTTGATCAGGGGGCGGATCACGGCGGCCGACGTGCGCTTCGGTCCGCGGCGCATGTTGCGGGTCGCACTCGACGACGGCACGGGCGGCCTGCTGCTGCGATTCTTTCATTTCAACGAAACCCAGAAACAGAATCTGGCCATCGGGCGCTGGCTGCAGGCCTACGGCACCGTGCGGGCCGGGGCCAGCGGTCCCGAGATCGTGCATCCGCAGTATCGCGTCGCCGACGCAGCGGAAGATCTGCTGCCGGAGGCGGGCCTGTCGCCCGTCTATCCGCTGACCACCGGCATCACGCAGCCGCGTCTGCGCGGTCTGATCGCGCAAGCACTGCAGCTCGCCGCCAGCGACCGTGAGCTCAATGCGCCGGTGCCGGGCCTGGAGGCGCACAGCACGGTTGCGGCCCTGGCGGTGATTCATCACCCGCGTGACGACCGGGATGCGGCGGCCCTGCTGGCCGGCACGCATCCCGCGCAACGTCGTCTGGTGCGGGAGGAGTTACTTGCGCAACAGCTCACGCTGCGTCTGCTGCGTCAGCGTGTGCGGGAGAAGCCGGCGCTGCCGATGGCAAACGCCGGCGCGGCTGCGGCCGAACTGCTCGGAGGGTTGCCGTTTGCGGCGACGGGCGCCCAGCGCCGCGTACTCGACGAGGTCGCCGCCGACCTCGCGCAGCCGCGACCGATGCTGCGTCTGGTGCAGGGCGATGTCGGCAGCGGCAAGACTGTGATTGCGGCCGCTGCGTTGCTTGCGGCGGCACGTGCTGGTCTGCAGGGCGCGCTGGTGGCGCCGACCGAGCTGCTGGCCGAGCAGCACCATCGCACCTTGTCGCGCTGGCTGGCCCCGCTGGGGATCGAGCCCGTCTTCATTGCCAATCGTCTGAAGAAATCCGAGCGCACCCGGGTGCTTTTCGCGCTGGCGGATGGCAGCGCCGCGGTCACGGTCGGGACCCATGCCCTGTTTCAGGAGTCGGTGGCGTTCGCGCGACTGGCGCTGATCGCGGTCGATGAACAGCATCGCTTCGGCGTGCAGCAACGCCTGGCGTTGCGCGACAAGGGCGGGCGTACGACACCGCATCAGCTGATCCTGTCTGCCACGCCGATTCCGCGGACGCTGGCCCAATCCGTGTATGCCGATCTGGACGTGTCGGTGATCGATGAATTGCCGCCGGGCCGCACGCCCATCGTCACCGTGGTGCTGTCGAATGAGCGACGCGACGAGGTGCTGGCGAGAATCGCGGAAGCCTGCCGCAGCGGACGCCAGGTCTACTGGGTCTGCACGCTGATCGAGGAGTCCGAAGAGCTCGACGCCCAGGCCGCCGAGGCCACGGCCACGCGTCTGCGCGAGGAGCTGCCTGGCGTGCGCGTGGGGCTGGTGCATGGACGTCTGAAATCGGACGAAAAGGATGCGCAGATGCGCGCGTTCCAAGATGGCGTGACGCAGTTGCTGGTCGCAACCACGGTGATCGAGGTCGGCGTCGATGTGCCCAATGCCAGCATCATGGTGGTCGAGAACGCCGAACGCCTGGGTCTGTCGCAGCTGCACCAGCTGCGCGGCCGCGTCGGGCGAGGCTCTCAGGCCAGCCAGTGCGTGCTGCTGTATCAGCCGCCACTGGGGGAGACGGCACGGGCGCGGTTGGAGACGATGCGAACCACGGCGGATGGTTTCGTGATCGCGCAGCGTGATCTGGAGCTGCGCGGACCCGGGGAGCTCCTCGGTCGGCGCCAGACCGGCGAGATCGGTTTCAAGCTCGCGGACCCGGTCCGCGATGCGCCGGAAGTCCCCGCCCTACAGCCGTTGGCGGACCGGCTGCTGCTGCAGGAGCCTGCGCTGGCGCGTCGGCTGATCGCGCGCTGGATCGGCGATCCCGAGCGCTACGCCCGCGTCTGAGGCGCTACTGCTTCTCGGTTTTTTTCTTCCGCGTCTCGCGGGGCGCCGGACGCTTGCTGGGCAGGTGCTCATAGATGTGGCTGAGCACATCGCCGAGATAGCGGTTGACCGCTTTCTCCATGGCACGCGCAACCTCGGCGTTGACGGCCAGATCGGCGAGCGGACGTAGCCGCCAGATCGTTTCCGCCAGCCGGGGCACTTCGCCCGCCGGTGGCAGTCGGCCGTCGAGGTAGGGAGAGAAGACGTACTTCACGGCCAGCTGCACGACCTCGGTCGCGACGCGATCGACGTTGCCGCGCAGCATGCGCAGCACGTCCAGCAGCTCGGTCAGCGGAATGCCCATGGCCACCAGCTGCTCGCCCGCGCGGATCAATTGCGGTCGTGGCGCCCGGTAGCGCAGCCCCTCCAGACGCAGCACGTCCAGCTCCGTGGCCTTGCCGATCGCGCGCCCGACCTCGGTCATCGACAGGTTCTTGCCGAACATGCGGATCAGTTCCGGCATCGTGAAATAGACCGGCAGCTCCTCGGACCAGGGATGCGTGAGCGCGGATTCAAGGCCGAGCAACTGGCCTAGATCCTGTCCACTTTCCCAGGCCGCGATCAGCTCCGCAATGTTGGCCATCGTGTAGCCGCGCTCCAGCATCTGGCTGATCACGCGCAGACGCGCCAGATGCGCCTCGGTGTAGATGCCTGCGCGGCCGCGACGCTGCGGCGGGGGCAGCAGTCCGCGATCCTGATACGCACGGACATTGCGCACGGTACTGTCGGCTGCGTGCGCCAACTGATCGATCGTATATTCCGTGCGCACCGAGACGGTGGACGAGGCGGTGGTCGTGCGCTTGCTCATGGTCCGATGATAACGGTTGGTGCCGCGGTGCTGGGTTATGCTCGCGGCGCTGCGCCCCGATGCCTGGATTGCGATGCGCCAAAAACTGATCGATTACTGTCGCCTGATGCGGCTGGACCGGCCCATCGGCATCTATCTGCTGCTGTGGCCCACGTTGTGGGCACTTTGGCTCGCCGCTGACGGCGTTCCGGGGCTGCAGATCCTTGGGGTGTTCGTGCTGGGCACCGTGCTGATGCGCTCGGCCGGGTGCGCCATCAACGACTACGCCGACCGTGACTTCGATCCGCACGTGGACCGTACGCGGGAGCGACCGCTGGCAGCGGGACGGGTGACACCCGAAGAGGCCGTGCGCCTGTTTGTGGCGGTCTCGTTGATCGCCTTCGGGCTGCTGACGTCGTTGAAGAACACGCTGGCGCTGATGCTCGCGATACCCGCGGTGGTGCTGGCGGCGAGCTATCCGTTCGCCAAGCGCTGGCTGGCGATGCCGCAGGCCGTGCTGGGACTGGCTTTTTCCTGGGGCATTCCGATGGCGTGGGCGGCAGTGCTGCACCGGGTCGACTGGCTGCCGGTCGCGCTGCTGATGGCCGCCAATCTATGTTGGGTCATCGCCTATGACACCTACTACGCGATGGTGGATCGGGACGATGACCTCCGTATTGGCGTGAAATCCTCGGCCATCCTGTTCGGCCGCCACGATCGGCGCGTGATCCTCATCCTGCAACTGACCGCGCTGGCGTTGCTGGGACTGCTGGGTCTGCTGCTTGAATTGGGCATGGCCTGGAACCTAGGGCTGCTGGTGGCGATGCTGCTGGCACTGCATCAGCAGTGGATCACGCGGCAGCGGGACCCCGCGACCTGCTTCCGCGCGTTCCTGATCAATCACTACTTCGGTGCCGCAATCTTCATTGGCTTAGCGCTGGATCGGCTGATCGCGGCCTAACGGCATCTGCAGACAGCGCGTGAACGTACTGCACGCGAACTTCCGAGGCCCTATGCGCTCCTCTCTGATTTTTCTGTTGCTGCTCTGGCTTGCACCGATCGCTGCCCACGCAGC
>JBEIOK010000176.1:0-5391 GCA_040377605.1 Nevskiaceae bacterium
CCGTATTGAGGGCGATCAGGGTTTCCTCGAAGGCCACATGGTGGTGTTTGAGGAACAGCCATGGCCGCAACGACCACGACGAGAACGTCTTGCTGCCGATCACAAGCGTCAACGAACTCATAGGGCTACCTGCTGTGGGGGTGTCTCCCGCATGCCCGATAATAGCGGCCCGACCCGCGCCCGGGTATCGGCATTGATCGCCTGTTTCCGACCCTCCATGCGCTTCCGCCGGCTTTTTTGGACGCTGTTGACCCTCGTGGTCAGCCACGCGGCGCCCGTTGCTGCCGGGATCGACGTGGAGGTCGAGGGGGAGCCGCGCGAGTTGCCGGCCGAGCTGCAGGACAATGTCGAACAACGCCTGGGCATTGCCCTGGCGGCCGAGCGCGAGGACCTTGATCAAGGGCTGGTGGAGTCACTGCACCAGCGTGCCGAGGCCGATATCCGGACGTCACTGCAGCCCTTCGGGTACTACCGCCCGCAGGTTCAGGGCCAACTCCAGGGGCAGGCACCGGAGTGGCGGGCGATCTATCGCATCGACCCCGGCCCGCGCACGCGGGTGCGGGCGCTGGATCTGCAGCTGGTGGGTGCCGGCCGTGCGGCGTTCGAACGCGAACAGCGTCGAATGCAGCGCCGGCTGGAGCCGGGCGAGCCGCTGGAACATGCGCGCTACGAGGAGGCGAAATCGCTGCTGGCCAGCGCCGCCTATGGCGCGGGGTATCTGGATGCGCGCTACACCGCTTCGGAACTGCGCATCTACCCGGAGCAGGATGCGGCCGATGTGCTGCTGCACTTCGATACCGGGCCGCAGTATTACTTCGGACCGGTCCGCGTCGAGCAGGCGCAGAGCGACAGCCAGCTGCGCGAAGATCTGATCGAACGCTACGTCGGTATCCGTGCGGGCGAGCCCTACGATCCCCAGCGCCTGCTCGACGCGCAGTTTGCATTGGGGGACCTCGGCTACTTCGACAGCATCGAGCCGCTGCCGCAGCGTGATCAGGTCGGCGAGGACCGGCAGGTGCCGGTCGTGATCCGCACGACACCGCGCGCACCGCGACGTTACGGTCTGGGCGTGGGATATGGCACCGACACCGGCGCGCGTATTTCCGCCTCCACGGAGTTTCGTCGTCTGAACCAGAGCGGTCACAAGGTGCTGGTCGATACGCGCCTGTCGGAGGTCAAGAACACTGCGCGTGGCGAGTACCGGATTCCGCAGGGGACCAAGCCGGGCGAACAGATCGCGCTGGCCGGCGAGTTGACCCAAGAGCAGTACGAGGCCGGCGACAGCCTCAAGTATGGCGTCGAGCTGTCGCTGTCGCGCACGCCGGGCAAATGGCAGCGCAAGCTCTATGTCGCCCTGCTGCATGAAGAGTCCGATCTCGGTGACGAACGCCAGACCAGTGATCTGTTGACGCCGGGCATCTCCTTCAACCGCTCCGAGCTCGACGATCCCATCTATGCGCGACGCGGCTGGTCGGTCTTTGCGGATCTGCATGGTGCCCAGCAGGGCGTGCTGAGCAACACCAGCTTTCTGCAGATGCGCACCGTGGTGCGCGGGGTCTATCCGATCGAGCGGCGCATGCGCCTGCTGGGACGCTTCGAGTATGGCGCCAGCCTGGTCGACGATTTCAGTGATCTGCCGGCTTCGCAGCGCTTCTTCGCTGGCGGCGATCAGTCGGTCCGTGGCTACAAGTACCAGTCGCTGGGTCCGGTCGATGACCAGGGCAATGTCGTCGGTGGCCGCTATGTGACCTCGGCCAGCCTCGAGCTGGAGCGTCGCATCGTCGGCGAGTGGGGCGCGGCCGTGTTCTACGACGTCGGGGGTGCCGACGATGATCCCGATCCGGCGCTGTTCCAGGGCATCGGGGTGGGCCTGCGATATCGCGCACCCGTCGGATCGATCCAGGTCGATGTGGCGCATCCGCTTGACGATCCGGACGGCGGCGTGCGGCTGCATCTGGGCGTGAGGATCGGACTTTGAAGACGCTGATGCGCCGACTGTTGCTGGGTCTGGCCGTGATCGCGCGCGATCTGGTCGGCACGCTGCTGGTGCTGGCGCTCATCTTCGTCGGCTTCCTGCTGTTCACGCAGACCGGGGCCGTACTGGCCCTGCGGGTCGTGCAAGACGCCACCGGGCTGATCACGGTGGAGGCTGTCGAGGGACGACTGTGGGGATCATTGCGGCTGCAGGGGCTGCGATACGAGGACGAGCGCACACGCGTGGTCGTGGACCGCATCGCGGTGGAGTGGTCGCCGCTGGCCTTGCTCGCGCGGCAACTGCGGGTCGACCGGCTGGATGTCGGCGAAGTCGTGGTGACGCTGGGACCGAGCCCGGAGGAGGAGTCCCCGCCGATCACGCAGCTGCCGCTCGATCTCCTGCTGGACGAGGCGCGGGTACAGCGACTGGATCTGCATCTGGCCGAGGCCGAACCGCTGGTGATCGAGGCGATCGAGCTGTCGGCGGACTGGCGGGCCACCCGCATCGCCCTGCGCCGGCTGGCCGCACGCACACCATGGGTCGGTGCCATCGTGCTGCAGGGCGATGCCGAGCTGCAGCCGGAGGCGATGGTCTTCGACGGCGTCCGCGCCAAAGGTTTCGTACAGGCGCAGCTGCAAGGCCGTCTCGGCTACACCACCCCGTCGGATCTGAAGCTGCGGTGGACCGAGCTGCACTGGCCCCCGCAGGGCGAGACGCAGCTCTCCAGTGCGCACGGCGAACTGCACTGGACGGGCCTGTTCGAGGCCTACCGCTACGATCTCAAGGCGCAAGTGCGCGCGGCGGGCTTGGATGCCGAGCTCGGCGCCCGCGGTCACGGCACGCTGACGCAGCTCACCGCCGAATCGCTGGTGGCGACCCTGCTGGGTGGCCGGGTGCTAGCGCACGCGGCTGCCGACTGGTCGGGGTCGCTGCGTCTGGAGGCCGGGGGACGTGTGCAAGACCTGAATCCGGCGCTGGTGCTGCCCGAGTGGCCGGGCCGTATCAACGGCCGTTTCGAGGCGCGCTCGCGTCTGGACGGCGAGCATCCGGTGATCGATTTCAACGCCTCATTGCAGAACTCGAAGCTGCGCGGCTACCCGCTGGCGCTGGAGACGCAGGGTCGCTATGCCGAGGATCGCGTCGATCTCCAACGCATGACGCTGTCCAGTGGCGGCAGCCGGCTGCGGGCCAGCGGTCGCGTGTATCCCCAGCTGGGCGTAGAGGCCCAGCTCGACAGTCCGGACTTGGCGGCGCTGTGGCCGGACCTCCACGGCCGCGCCCAGCTGAAGGCAGCCGTGCGCGGTGACTACGCACGGCCGGCGATCCGCGCACAGGGGGAGTTGAGCAATCTGCGCCACGGCGACCTGGGCCTGCAGCGGGCGACGTTGAACGTGGACGTCGATCTGGCCACGCGTCTCAACCTGCGGCTGGATGCACAACAGCTAACGGTCGGCCAGGACATCCGGGCGCTGAGTCTGGTGGTCGAGGGAGCGCCGGCGGCGCACCGAATCACCGCTAGCGCGGCGATGGCTGATGGCACGGTTGCGCTCGCGGCGCAGGGGCGCCTGGATCTCGACCGCCCCGGCTGGAACGGCGAACTGACCGAGGCCCGGCTGGCCCCGCTGCGCCTGTCCGCCTGGACACTGGAGGCCCCGGTGCCGGTGGCGCTGGGCCCCGGCATCGACCTTCAGACGGCTTGCTGGCGCAGCGCCGAGGCGGCCCGCGCCTGCGTACGCGTGCGGGTCAACGGCGACACCCAACGGTATGCACTGCAGCTGGAGCGCTTCGAGCTCGCCAGCCTTGCTCCGCTGTTGCCGGCCGACAGGAGTCTGCGCGGACTGCTGGACGGCACGGCGACCGTCGCTCTGGATGCGCGCGGGTTGCAGACATTGCAGGCGCAGCTCAGCAGTGGCGAGGGCGAGTGGCGACAGCGCGGTCTACCATCGCTGCGCTGGCAGCCGGGACATCTGCGTGCCGAGGAGACGCCGGACGGCCTGGTCGCCAGCGCCGAGCTGCCGTTTGCCGGTGGAGGTCTCAGCGCCGAGGCGCGGCTTGCCCCTGGTGCGGTGCTGATGGAACGTGCGCTGACCGGACAGGCCCGCATCGAGTGGCCGGATCTGGCCTTCGCGCAGGCGCTGTCGGCGGAATTGCAGGCGGTCAAGGGCCGGCTCGACGGGGCCTTCGACGTCGCCGGCACGCTGGCGGCGCCGCAGCTGCAGGGACGCGTCGAACTCTCCGACGGCAGCCTGCGCCTGGCCACACCGGGCATCGAGCTGCGCGAGCTCAGCGCGCGCGTCATCGCGGCCGGGTCCGAGCCGCTGCGTGTCGAAGCACGTGCACGGGCGGACGAGGGTGAGCTCTATATCGGCGGCGACGTCGATCCCTGGAACACGCCGCTGCGCCTCGATCTGAAGCTCAGCGGATACAACGCCCAGGTCGTGCGCATGCCGGAAGCCAATGTCTGGATCTCGCCGAACCTGACCATCGTGCTCGCGCAGCGCGAGTTGCGGGTGACCGGCACGGTCGAAGTGCCGCGTGCGGACGTGCTGCCCAAGACCCTGGACGCAGGGGTGGGCCCCAGTGCCGACCAGGTCATCGTCACGGCCGGGGATGCGGCGCGCGAGCCGGCGATCGCGGTGTTTGCCGACATCGGCTTGAAGCTGGGGTCGGCAGTGCGCTTCGAAGGCTTTGGCCTGAAGACGCGCCTGACGGGGAATCTGCAGCTGCGGGAGGCGCCGGGCACCCCGACCAGCGGGCGTGGCGAGATCAATCTGGTCGACGGGCGTTACAAGGCCTATGGACAGGACCTGACGATCGAAACCGGGCGCCTGTTGTTCACCGGCGGCGCGGTCACCGAACCGGCGGTGGAACTGCGTGCGACGCGTCAGCCCCGGGAGGACATCCGTGTCGGCGTGCTGGTGCGCGGCACGTTGGCCAAGCCGCTGCTGAGCCTGTTCTCCACACCGTCGATGTCGCAGCAGCAGCAACTGTCCTGGCTGATACTCGGCCGGGATCTCGAAGAGGCTGGCGGCAGCGAGGATCAGAAGATGCTGGCCGGCGCGGCCCTGTCGATGGGGCTGGCGGGCGGCGAGTGGCTGGCCCAGCGTTTTGGCGGGGGCCTGGGGCTCGATCAGATTTCGCTGGGCGCCCAACCGGGACAGTCGGCAGAGCAGGCGCAGTTCACGGTCGGCAAGTATCTGCGGCCCGGGCTGTTCATCAGCTACGGCATCGGCCTGTTCCAGCCCGGCCACACCTTCAAGCTGGAATACGACATCGGCAAGGGCTTCAAGCTCGCCACCGAGTCTGGTGTGGAGTCCGGCGGCGATGTCCTTTACACGATCGAACGCGCCGCCCGGGTGAAGCCGCCGACCGACACACCGGCCTCAGCCGAGTAGGGTCTTGCGCAGCCAGGTGGC
>JBEIOK010000081.1:0-11474 GCA_040377605.1 Nevskiaceae bacterium
ACTCTCGCGCGCTGCCGCCGCGACCGACTCCTCCAGCGTGTTGCCCGCCGACAGCACCCGGATCACGGATTCCAGAAAGGGCGGAAACTGCTCGAGGATCTTGAGACGTCGCTGCGAGGCCTTGCGGCTGACCCAGACCCAGGCAAACGCCAGCAGGATCGCGATCGCCGACAGGCCGCCGAACAGGCCAAAGATGAAGATCGCCACGGGCACCAGCAGCGCAAACAGCAGTAGTGCGCGTGCAATCGTGTTCGCCTCGATTTCCGCACCGGTGCGCCAGATCAGGTGGCTGACCCAGCGCAGCAGCGGATTGTTGATCTGGCGACGGCCGGGTTGCATGGCCAGTGCCGCATCCTCGCTGCCCATCGCACGCAGTCGCAGCAGGATTTCCTCCTGACGCTCGCGGCTGCCTGCCCGCACCAGCAGCACCATCGCGCCGCCGAACAGCAGGACCGCGACCACGAATAGCAGCATCAGGCCCATCAGACCTTTCCTCGGAGATCGACGTGACGCGCCTGCGTGACGTCGTAGCGGAACAGATCGCGCATCTGCAGATCGCCATCGACAATGCCGGTCAGCTCGGCGATCGACATCACACGGCGTTCACCCCCGCTCAGGCGACTCACCTGCACCAGCAACTGGATGGCCGAGGCAACCTGGCCGCGGAAGGTGGATTCACTGCCGGTATAGCCGGCGAAGCCTGCAAGCAGTTCCAGACGGTGGATGGCATCGCGGGTGGAATTGGCGTGCAGCGTGGTCATCGAGCCATCGTGCCCGGTGTTCATCGCCTGCAGCATGTCCAGCACTTCGTCCCCGCGGACTTCACCGACGATGATGCGGTCCGGGCGCATGCGCAGCGCGTTGCGCACCAGATCCCGTGCACTGATCGCGCGCTCGCCTTCCAGATTGGGCGGGCGGGTCTCCAGCCGTACGACATGGCCATGCTGCAGCCGCAGCTCGGCGGCATCTTCCACCGTGACCACGCGCTCGCCCTGCGGAATCCATTGCGACAGCAGATTCAGGAACGTGGTCTTGCCGGAGCCGGTGCCGCCGACAATGATCAGGTTGGTGCGCGCTTCCACGCGCTGACGCAGATAATCGAGCGCCTCGCGGCTGATCGTGCCGGCGCGCAGCAGGTCCTCGGCGCTCAGCGGCTGTTTGCGGAACTTGCGGATCGACAGACAGGGGCCGTCGAGTGCGATCGGCGGAATGATGGCATTGACGCGCGAACCATCCTGCAGGCGGGCATCCACCATCGGCGTGGATTCATCCACCCGCCGGCCGATCGGCGCCAGGATGCGCTGGATCACGCGCACCACATGCGCGTCGTTGAAGAAACGCACGGGCGCACTGAACAGGCGGCCGTCGCGCTCGATATAGATGTTGTTGGGTCCGTTGACCACGATGTCGTTGACGGTGTCATCGTCGACCAGCGCCTGGATCGGGCCGAAGCCCATCAGCTCGTCACGCGCGTCGCGCGCCAGGGTTTCGGATTCCTTCTGATTGACGGGCAGGCGCTGCTCGACGACATAGCGACGCATCTGCTCGATGACGAAGCGGTCGACCTTGGCGGCATCCCACTGATCGATGTCGAGGTTGCGCTCCTCAAGCTGCTGGATCAGGTGACGATGGAAATTGTTCTTCAGCTGCTGGTACTGGTCCGACAGCCGGAAGCGGGTGATCTGCGGGTCGACGGCAGTGGTCACGGCATCCCGGTCCGTTCAGTGCTCAGCCGATCCAGCGCGAAAGCAGGCCCTGCGGCGCCGCCTCGACGTTGCTCTGACCGGCCAGCAACGCCAGCGCGATACGGCGCAGGTCTTCGCACATCGGGTCCTTGGGCGCGACCGTGAACATCGGCTCGCCCGCATTCATCGCCTGCACCCGCGCGTTGTTGGCACTGGCCGACAGCCGCCCGAGCAGCGGCAGGTCAAGGATCTCCGCCAGATTTTCCGGCTCCAGCCCCAGGCGACGACGGTAGTTGTCGACGACCAGCGCCGTGCGATCCAGCGGGCAGTCTTCCAGGCGCAGCGAGCGCAGCAGGTACTTGCTGTGACGCGACTTGATGATCGACTGGTCCGACAGCAGCAGCGATCGCTCGCACTGGCTGATGATGCCCGACAGGCCTTCCATCGGCAGATGGCCATCGAAGGCCACGACGATGCACGAGAACAGGCCGCGCAGCACCTGCAGCAGCTTGAGGAATTCGTCGATGTTGATCGCCGGACGACCGACCAGATCTTCCGGCAGGCTCAGCAGGTAGAGCCCACTGGCATGCTTGCTGAACGCGGTGTCGATCAGCGTCTGATCGCAGCGATAGACGTCGTTGATCGCATCCAGGACGCTGTAGGACTGATTGATGTTGAGGAAGATGGCCCCCGCACCGGCAGGCGTGGCGACATCCAGGAACAGCACCTGCTCGGACTTCGGCAGGTTGGCCGCGCAGGCCAGCGCCAGATGCTCGGCGACGAAGGCCACCGAATCATGCGGATGCGCGGACAGGACGCCGAACACGCGGCCCTGCTTCTGGCTGGATCGCGTCAGCGGCTGCGTACGGCGCAGCAGCTTGGACAGCAGGGCGGCGACGTCGCCCTCATCACGACGCAGCACCAGGAAATCACGCGCGCCGGCACGCATCGCGGCCAGTACGATGTCCGGATTGCTGTCGGCGCCGAGGCCCGCCACCGGCAGATCCGGCAGACGCTCGACCAGGCGCTCCATCATGCTCAGCCGCGCATCCAGATTGGCCGCCTCGAACTGGAAGAAGATCACGTCGAGCCGGCCCATCAGCTGCACGCGCTCCACCAGATCCTCGGCATCCAGCGGACGGATCAGCGAGAACTCGGCCGAAGGCCCGGCGGCATTCTCGAGCCAGCTGAGGTACACGGGATCGTCGGCGACGACTACGGCCTGGGTTTTCATCGGGTGCTGGTCCGCTTGGTCATGGAACCCGGCAAGTGTACGGCGCTAGCGGCTGAAGCCGGAGTCGAAACGACCGGTTTCGAGAAAGATCTGCTGCGCCGGCGACGGCGTCCTGCCGTCGTAGCGCGCACCCGGCAGCGGCGGCAGCGTCGCACCCCGGCGGAGCGGACGTACCAGGCGCGGTGTCACCACCATGATCAGTTCCTTCTCCGTGCGATCGAGACTGGTCGACTTGAAGAACGCCCCGAGCACCGGGATATCGGCCAGCCACGGCACCTTGTTGACGTTGTTGGCCAGCGACGAGCTGACCAGCCCGGAGATCACGAAGCTTTCGCCATCCCCGAGTTCGACCATCGTGTCCGTGCGGCGCACCGTCAGCGCCGGGACCGCGACACCCCCGATCTGGATGCCGGCGGAGAAGTCGAGATCGCTGACCTCGGGCGCGACTTTCAACGAGATGCGGTCCCGCGACAGCACCGTTGGCGACAGCGCCAGACGCACACCGAATTCCTTGTACTCGATCGAGATGCCGCCAGCGGTGGCACCGCCCTGGCTGACCGGCACCGGGAACTCGCCGCCCGCCAGATAGGTGGCGGTCTGGCCGCTGGTGGTCAGCAGGCTCGGTTCCGCCAGCGTGCGCGCGAGACCGCGACCTTCCAGCAGATTGAGCACGCCGAGGATGTTCTTGCTGGCATCGGTCACGACCAGGCCGAAGGCATCCTTGAGCGCCCCGGAGATGATGCCGCCATTGACGCTGCCACTGGTGGAATTGCCGAGGCTGCCGGGCGCGAACACGCCACCGGAGGTCTGCGACGAACCGGGGTTGTTGACCATGATGTTGAGGCCGTAGCGCTGCAGCGTGCGGCGACTGACTTCGGCGATCTTCACTTCCGTGAGGACCTGCGTATCCCCATCCACCATGCTGCTGTCGGCCACCTGCCCTTCCTTGGCCACCTGCGCCGCCAGCCGCGCGCGGCGGTGCGCGAGCAGGTTCGGCAACCGTCCGTCGACGCCGCGACCGGCCTCGACATTGGCCTGATCCAGTTCCGGATCCGCGGACTTGCGGCGCAGCGGGTCGGTGACCGGCACCACGCGCACCCGATACTCACGCGGCGACTTCGAGCCTTTGACCCACACCATCAGGCTGGTGTTGCCGAGCTGCTTGCCGTTGACCAGCAGATCGCGGCGATCCACGACCGTCGCATCGGCGATTTCCGGGGCGCCGACCGCAACACGGCTGACCTCGGCATTGGCGCGCAGCAACTGATGCGTACCCTGCTCGACCTGGACGAGCCGCGGTGCGGACTGCGCCGGGGCCAGCCCCGGGAGCACCAGCAAAACGGCGAGACTGAGACCGCGAATCAGCGTGGCGTTCATGGCAGTGAGGGATTTCATTTCGTGGACACCGTTTCGCGTTGCGAGCCGCGAATCATTTCGACCGTAGGGCCGCCACCGGCGGCCGTCGACGGAGCGGCTGCACCCCGCATCCGCGACAGCTCTTCGAGCCCGATGGCCTTGTCGACACGCGCCGTCCTGGCCGCGCCGGGTTGCGGCTCACCCGCAACAGCGACGGCCTGGCTGTGCAAGGCCAGACGCAGTTCGCCGAGACTGGCGCCGAGCATCAGCTTGGTGGTGTCGGTGTCCGGCACCGCGAGTACCGCCGTGCGCACGCGCGAGGCGCGTCGCTTGGCTTCATCATCATCCTTGATGCCTTCGGGCCGGTCGATGATGCGCTCTTCGTAGGCCAGCACCCGCACCGACTCCAGCAACACGCGCGACTGCGCCTGGTCGATGCCGACGCCCCCGCGCAGGAACACCAGCAGATCCACGATGTCACCCGGGCGCACGAAGCCGCCGACGGCGATGACATCGTTGATCTCCACCGAGATCGCCTGATGACCCGGCGGAATGATGCGCGCCAGCGCATTGCCTTCCTTGAAGTAGCGCTGCGTCACCGGCGCGCCGGCATCGACATCCACCAGCGGAATCTTGCCGACGACGTCTTCGATGTTCGTATACGGATCGGCCGGCTTCACCGACACCGGCACCAGCGCGACCGCATCCCGCGCGATCGCGCGATACGCCGCCAGCGGCTGCACGGCGACGACCGCGAGGAACTGTTCGGCCTTCTGCTGGCGCGCCTGCTGCGCGGCGTCATCCGCCTTCTTCGCGTAACTCTTACTGATCTGGTAGCCCAGTACCGCCAGCACGAGGGCCAGCAGCACTGAAACCACTGCAACGATCTTGAGCGCCGTACTGCTCATACACGTGTTCTCCTCGAGAGACTCTTGATCCCTGCGCGTCAGACCCGCGCGGTCGCCGACGCCGTCAGGCGCGCCGGCAGGGGTGGCACATTGCCGATCAGGAAGATATTGAGCACCGGAAACAGCGGCTCCGGCTGCATCAGATTGAAATTGAGGGTCACCGTCACCGCCGAGCTGTCGGGCGGACAATTGGCGCCGCCCGGATCGCAGTGCACGATCTGGATCAGGCCGCCATCGGGCCCGACCACGCGATTGAGCTGGCTCTCGGGCATCCAGCGCAGCACCTGCTGCGCATTGGCGCGGATATTGGACTCGCGCACGACATCGGCGTTGGGCAGCGAGGGATCGACCTTGACCGCGGCCTCGGCCAGCTCCTGCGCGGCGTAATGCAGCGACTGCTGCACGACAAATACATACGAGTAGACCACCGTGCCGTACATCAGCAGGAACAGGATCGGAAACACGAACGCAAACTCGACTGCCGCTGCGCCCTGAAAGCGCCGCCGCAGCGAGTGACCATCCCTGTTTTGCCGCTGTCCCATATTCCCTATGTTCCCCTTAACAGCATCCAGGGTCCGCCGATCAGCTCGATGACGAACGCCAGGCTCAGCGCCGGGACGGCTGGAATGCGATGTCCCCTGCGGCCGGTCGCGAGCACCACCACCGACATCAGGCCGAGTAGCAGAAAGCCTAGCAGGTTGGCCTCCAGGGATCGTGAGGCACCGAGCACGAGCCCCATCACCATCGCGCACTTCACATCACCGGCACCGCACTGCTTGAGCCCGTATCCGGGCAGCCACAGCAGCAGGCCCAGGAGCGCGCCGATCAGTCCGTTGACCAGCGACAGCTCGCAGCCAGCCCAGCCGCCGCTGGCACGTGCCGCCAGCGCCAGCATGGCCACCGGCGCCAGGGCCCCGTTGAGCACCCGGCGGTGGCGGACATCATCGACCGCCAGCGCCAGGGCCCAGGCCGCGAGCGCCGCGAGCAGGACCGGCTCAGCCTGCTGCGGGCACACGCGTACCGGACGGCTTACGGCGTCGGGGTGGGGATCGCGTCAGCCACGGCCGTGAACAGGCCGAGCAGGCCGCCGCTGCCGTCGTCACCGACGCCGATGACGGTGAGGACCGCAATCAGGACCACGGCGATCAGGCCGATCACGAGACCGTACTCCACCGCGCTCGCGCCTTCTTCATCGCGGAAAAACTGGGCAATAGACTTGAACATGTTTCGACTCCGTTTTCTGGATCAGCCGGGATGCGACCCGTGGCGATACTATGGGCAGCGCTCGAAAGAGCGTCAAAGCTCGTAACCCGCTGATTGATACCGTTCGTCCGCCCGCATTCCGCCGGTCTGGCCACAGTCCTCCGCTCATCCTTTTTCCACTGCGCATGACCACTTACGCCGTCGGGGACCTGCAGGGCAATCTCGCTGCCCTGAACCGCCTGCTGGAGACGATCCGCTTCGATCCGGCGCGCGACCACCTGCTGTTGACCGGCGATCTGGTGGCCCGCGGACCGGATTCGCTGGGTTGCCTGCGCAAAGTCCGTGCGCTCGGCGCGGCCGCAACCACGGTGCTGGGCAATCACGATCTGCATCTGCTGGCACTGTGGCGTGGTCATGCGCGCAAACCGCCGGAGGCCGATCTGGCAGCCGTCCTGGCGGCAGCGGACGCCGAACCCCTGCTCGACTGGCTGCGCCGCCAGCGCCTGGCCTGGCGCGATCCCCGCAGCGGCGCGCTGCTGATCCACGCCGGCCTGCCTCCACAATGGACCCAGGCGGACACCCTGTCCCACGCGGCCGAAGTGGAGGCGGCACTGCGCGATGACCGCCGCCTGGACCTCTTTCTGGCCCAGATGTACGGTGACCAGCCGGACCGCTGGACCGACTCGTTGCAGGGCATCGAGCGCCTGCGCTTCATCGTCAACGTGCTGACCCGGGCCCGCTACTGCACCGCCGACGGCCGCTTCGAATTCCGCCAGAAGGGCGCACCCGGCAGTCAGGCCGCGGGCTGGCTGCCGTGGTTCCAGGCCCCGGGCCGCCGCACCCGCCGCTCGCGCATCATCTTTGGTCATTGGTCCACGCTGGGCCGCATTGCCTGGCCGGAGCACGGCGTGCATGGCCTGGACACCGGCTATGTCTGGGGGGGCGCACTGACGGCACTGCGACTGGAGGATGGCCAGCTGCTGTCGGAACCGGCCGCCGGCTCGGCAAAACCCTGACCGGCGTGGGCCGATCGCGGTGCCGTCACCGCCCTTCCGGCGCAGGAAAAATACGGAAGAATCCGATTGTTTCCGCTGTCAAGCTCATGTTAGTTATCATCCGCGACCCTCTTTTCTGAATTTCCGGCGCCCGACAGGGGCTGGAACCATCGGACCATGGCGTGGATCACCGTCTCCGACGGCCACCGCAGGTCCCCCGACTTGGGCTTTATGAGCAACAATCTGGTCTACATCGTCATGGATAGCTGCCGCTACGACAGCTATCTCGCTGCCAAACGCCCGAATATGGATCGCATCGGCGTCGGCGAGCGCCGTTATGCCTACGCCTCCTGGACCTCGCCGTCGCACTACACCTACCTGATGGGCATGGTGCCGCACGACAACCCGCAGGGCGTGTTCGCCTCGGAGGTGTACAAGAAGGATTTCGTGAAGTGGGTCGACCGCCTGGGTATCGACGGCCTCGCCTTCAAGAGCTTCGTCCCGCAGCTATCGCTGCCCAAGGTGCTGCAGGACCACGGCTATCGCACCGTGGCCCGGGTGTCGATGCCGGTGCTGAACCCGACCTCGCACCTGAACAAGCACTTCGACGACTACAAGCTGATGACGAATCACAACGATTTCGCCGGCATGGTCGAGGAAATCGAGTTCTACGAAGACGAACCGCAGTTCTTCTTCCTGAATCTGGGCGAGACGCACTATCCCTACATGCTGGACCCGACCAGCCTGCCGCATATCTCCGGCGTCCACGGCGTCTTCAAGCGCATGGACGATGACATGGGGAAGCAGGCCGATGACCGCTTTTTCGACGCCGATCAGATGAAGATGCTGCACCAGCAGCAGATCAAGTGCGTCGAACACGTCGACACGGTGCTGGCGGGCCTGCTGGACAAGGCGCCGGCCAACACGCATTTCGTGATTACCGCCGACCACGGCGAGTGTTTTGGTGAAGGTGGCTTCTTCGGACATGGACCGATCGTCCATGACAAGGTCTTGGAAGTACCGTTTCTGGAAGGCCGGAAGAAGTAGTTCATGCGACGACGCCGGGTACGGATATCCGGCGCGCCGCCTGGGGAGTGGGTGACGTGACGACTTTTGATGTCCTGGGCCTGACACCGGCGGATCTGAGCCATCCGGGCCTTGCTGTGGCCGTCGCCCGCAATGGGGGCCTGGCCCTGCTGGATCTGGAGTGTGTTGCCGATCCCGAGGCGGCCCTGCGCAACTTCACGCAATTGCTCGACAGCACGCCGGCGGTCATCGGCCTGCGCATTGTCCGCGCGCAGCAGGCTCTCGCCGAGCGGCTGCTCGCCCAGGCCAGCCCCCGTCCGCTGATCGTGATCCTGGCCGGCGACCCGGCCGCGCAGCGCACGCTGCGTGAGCAACTGGGCCCTCGCCCCACGCATCGCTGGCTGGCCGAAATTACCGATGCCGACGCTGCCGCGGGGCTCGAACCGCATTTCGACGGGCTGGTGGCCCGGGGTCATGAGGCCGGCGGCTGGGTGGGCAGTGACAGCAGCTACATCCTGCTGCAGAAGCTCGCGCCGCGCGTCCACAAGCCGTTGTACGTGCAGGGTGGCATCGGCCTGCGTGCTGCGGCCGCCTGCCGCGCGGCCGGCGCGGCCGGCGTCGTGCTCGACGACACCCTGCTGCTGATGGCCGAGTCCCCGTTGCCGGCCGGCCTGCAGGCCGAGCTGACACGCCTCAACGGCGCCGAGTGCAAGCCGCACGGCGAGCTGCTCGGCCACGCCTGCCGCCTGTACGCACGCCCGACCCACCCGGCGCTCAAGCTCACCGAGGATGAGACGCGGCAGGCCGAAGCGGGCGCGCTCGATCCCCAGCAGTGGGCGCAGCGGCTCCACGGGCGACTCGGCTGGCGTGCCGATCAGCTGTTGCCACTGGGTCAGGGCATCGGCCTGGCGGCCGGCTATCGCGAGCGCTTCCGCAGTGCCGGTCGTCTGGTGCAGGCCGTCCGTCGCGCGTCGCTGCAGCAGATCGAGCGCGCCGCGGCACTGGCATCGCTCACCGAAAACAGTGCGCTGGCGCAGTCGCACGGCACCCGCTTTCCGCTGGCGCAGGGGCCAATGACGCGCGTCTCCGACTCGCCGGCCTTCGCCGCCGAAGTCGCCAGGGCGGGTGCACTGCCCTTCCTCGCGCTGGCGCTGATGCGCGGCCCCCAGGTGCGCGACATGCTGGCGCAGACACGCGCTAAGGTCGCCGACGGTCAGCCCTGGGGCGTGGGCCTGCTCGGCTTCGTGCCGCAGGCGCTGCGCGAAGAACAGTGCACGGAAGTCTGGGCCTGCAAGCCGTCGTTCGCGCTGATTGCCGGTGGCCGCCCGGACCAGGCCGCGGAATTCGAGTCGCGTGGCATTCCCACTTATATCCACGCGCCGGCGCCGGCGCTGCTGAAGCTGTATCTCGAGCAGGGCGCGCGCCGCTTCGTCTTCGAGGGCCGCGAGTGCGGCGGCCACGTCGGCCCGATCGCCAGCTTCCCGCTGTGGGAGCAGATGATCGAGGTGCTGCTGGCGCAGGTTCCGGCAGCCGAAGACAAGCAGATCCACGTGCTGTTTGCCGGCGGCATCCACGACGCGATGTCCGCGGCGATGGTGGCAGCGATGACAGCGCCGCTGGCCGAGCGCGGCATGAAGGTCGGGTGCCTGATGGGCACGGCCTATTTGTTTACGCGGGAAATCGTCAGTTCCGGTGCGATCGTGCCGACCTTCCAGGACGAGGCGCTGCGCTGCACGCAAACGCTGAACCTCGAATCCGGCCCCGGCCACGCCTCGCGCTGTGTCGACACGAAATTTGCCCGCGACTTCTACGAGGAGCGGCGCCGGCTGATCCGCGAGAACCGCAGCGTCGAGGATATCCGCGACGCGCTCGAGGACCTGAACCTCGGCCGCCTGCGCATCGCCTCCAAGGGCCTGGACCGCGACGCCAGCGGCAAGGTTGTGGTCGTGCCTGAGGATCAGCAGCGCAGCGACGGTATGTACATGATCGGCCAGGTCGCCACGCTGCGCGATCGTGTCCAGTCCCTGGCGGATCTGCATGCGGACGTCAGCATTGGCGCCCAGCAGTGGCTGTCCGCGCAGGCACGCGCCCATGCCCAGCGCAGCGAGCAGGCCAAGCCCTCCGATATCGCCATCGTCGGCATCGGCGTGACGCTGCCGCGCGCCAACACGCCGGACGACTACTGGGAGCTGATCCTCAAGCAGACCTCGGTGCTGCGCGAAGCGCCGCACGACCGCTGGGACCCGGCACTGATGTACGACCCGGACCCGAAGGCGCGCGACAAGGTCTACTCGAAGTGGGGTGGCTTTCTCGACGAGATTGCCTTCGACCCGCTGAAGTTCGGCATACCGCCGAAGTCGATGAAGTCGATTGACCCGCTGCAGCTGCTAACCCTGGAAACCGCGGCGCGCACGCTGGCCGACGCCGGCTACGCCGACGGTCATTTCGACCGCGAGCACGCGTCCGTGATTCTCGGCGCGGGCGGCGGCGCCGGCGATCTCGGCCAGCAATACGCGATGCGGGCGGAACTGCCGCGTTTCGTCGAGAACCTGTCACCCGACGTCTGGGACCGCCTGCCCGAATGGACCGAGGAGTCCTTTGCCGGCACCCTGCTCAACGTCGCCGCGGGCCGCGTCGCCAACCGGCTCGACTTCGGCGGCGTGAACTACACTGTCGATGCCGCCTGCGGCTCCTCACTCGCCGCGATCGGCCTCGCCGTGCACGAGCTGGAAACCGGCCGCAGCAATCTGGTGCTCGCCGGCGGTTTCGACACGACGCAGTCCGCGTTCGCGTTCATGGCCTTTGCCAAGACGCAGGCGCTGTCGGCCAGCGGACAGCCCCGAACCTTCGACCAGCGCGCCGATGGCATCGCCATCTCCGAAGGCGTGGCCATGGTCGCGCTGAAGCGTCTCGCCGACGCCGAGCGCGACGGCGACCGCATCTACGCCGTGATCAAGGCCACGGCCGGTTCCAGCGACGGCAAGGCCCTGGGCCTGACCGCCCCACGCACGGAAGGCCAGGTGCGCGCGCTCAACCGCGCCTACGCCAAGGCCGGTTTCTCGCCGGC
>JBEIOK010000144.1:0-6898 GCA_040377605.1 Nevskiaceae bacterium
TGACGCCGGTCACCGCCGGTATCGGGAGTCCTACTTCGAGGCCTTCGACCGGCCTGGCGGCGTCTGGCGCCATGGCGATCACATGCGGATCAATGCGCGGGGCGGCTGCTATATCTACGGCCGCTCCGATTCGCTGCTCAACCGCTACGGCGTCTGCATCGGCACTGCCGAGATCTATCGCAGTGTCGAGCGCATGGACGAGGTGCTGGACAGTCTCATCGTCTGTTGCGAACTCGCCGGCGGGCGCTTCTTCATGCCGATGTTCGTGCAGCTGCGCGCCGGCGTGGTCCTCGACGAGGCGCTGCGCGATCGTATTGCGCGTCGTCTGCGCTCGGATTGCAGCCCGCGTCACGTGCCGGATCAGGTCTATGCCGTGGCCCAGATTCCCTACACGCTCACCGGCAAGAAGATGGAAGTGCCGGTGCGCAAGCTGCTGAGCGGCTGGCCGCTGGAGCTCAGCGCCAGTTGCGGCGCGATGCAGAATCCGGAATCGCTGGACTGGTTCGTGCGCTTCCGTGCCGACAATCTGGCGATGCTGACGGGGTAACTCAGCCGGACGCTGAGTCCTGAACGGTGCGGTGCAGCAGCAACAGGCGCAGATCGAACTCGATCTGGTGGTAGTCCGGCAGCATGTGCCGGCAGAGCTGATAGAACGCCTTGTTGTGATCGCGCTCGCGCAGGTGCGCCAGCTCGTGCACCACCACCATTTCCAGGAACTCCGGCGCCGTGCTCTTGAACAGGCTGGCGATCCGGATCTCGGCCTTGGCCTTCAGGCGTCCCCCCTGGACCCGCGAGATCGCCGTGTGCAGCCCCAGCACGTTTCGCATCACGTCCATCTGGTTCTGCCACACCACCTTGTGCAGCGGTGCCGAGCTGCGCAGATGCTTCTGCTTGATCGCGAGCACGTAGTCATACAGCGCGCCGTCGCTCTGGATCGCATGCCGCGCGGGATACCTGCGCTGCAGATGGTCGCCGAGGCGGTCCTCCGCCATCAGCTGGGCGACCTGGTCCTGCAGCGGCTTCGGGTAGGCGCCGAGATAGCGCTGAAGATGAATCTGTGGCGACATGCGGCAGTCTGCCCGGGCGCAGCGTCAGGGCGTTACAGCAGGCCCATCTGCCGCGCGGCGTTGATTGCCTGCAGGCGACTGCCGACCGCGAGCTTCGAGTAGATGTTCTTCAGATGGAATTTGACGGTGTTCTCGGACACGAAGATGCGCCGCGCCATTTCCTTGTTGGACACGCCGTTGGCCAGATACACCAGGATCTGCTTCTCGCGATCGGTCAGCGGTTCCAGCGGCTGGAAGCCGGTATCGCCGGGCGCCCGCGCGCCGAGGTCGGTGTGCTGGCCGGCGGCATCGAGGATGCGCGTCAGGAAGTCGCGCAGCTGCTGGGTGTCGGCACTGGCCGGGTTCTCGCTGGCCAGCGTGGCGCCCTCCTCATGCAGCAGCGGCAGCAGCGCGTCGCCCTCGTCGAGAAACACGCGCAGGTAGTGGCCCGACGCGGCCAGTTGCAGGGCGCGATGCAGGCTGCGCCGCGCAGGGTTGGCGGCGTGGCGCCGGTGCTGCAGCAGCGCGTCGAGGATCAGCAGCTTGATCAGGCGATAGGTGCGGTTCTGTTGCTGGGCCAGTGCCAGTTCCGGCGCCAGCAGCGAGGCGGCCTCGTCCAGCCGCCCGCTGTGCAGGGCCAGACGGATGTAGCCGATGGCATCGCCTTCGGTGGCCTCGGAGAACAGCATCCAGCCGGCCGGCAGATTGAACTCCGGCTGCCGCGGGATGCGACTGGCCAGCGCCTGCGCGCGATCGACATCGCCGCGGATCACTGCGCGGCGCACGCGCTCCCAGGCCGCGATGCGGGTCAGTCGCGGCCAGCCGGCGGTGTGGGCGATCTCATCGAGTTCTCCCAGGACCTCCTCGGCCCGCGCCGGACGCCCCGCGGCATCCTGGGTCCGCGCCATCGCGACATAGCCGGACGCCAGAAAATCCAGCAGCACGGCGTCCATGATCAGGTCGTGGAACTGCGTGAACATCGACTCGGCGGTGTCCAGCGCATTGCTCTCGTACAGCGCCTGCACGTAGCAGGCGACCATCGACGCCGACGCGACCGACTTGTCCAGATCCAGATGCTGTTCCGTCAGTCCCGTCTGGAAGCGGCTCAGGGCTTCCGGCAGCCGGCCTTGCATCATCAGGCTCATGCCGACGACGGCCACCGTATAGCCGCCACTGAACGCCGCCTCGCCCTGGGTGTTGTAGCCGCGCGCCAGCGTCAGATGCTCGCGGGCGGTATCGAAGTCGCCGGCGCACAGCGCGCGGTAGCTGCTGGCGTTGGCGGCGGCGCCGAGTTCGAAGGCGCGGAAGGCGCTGGGCTGCGGATCGGCAATGTCGATCTGCTCGACCAGCGAGAAAGCCTGCGGAATGTCATCGAGCACCAGTGCCAGCATCGTGCGCAGCACGCGCGTATCCGGCCCCGCAGTGCGCTGCAGCGAAGCCAGAATCGGACGCAGCTTGTGATGACGACGCAGGAACACCAGGGCCCAGGCAATCTTGATCGCCAGATCCGGCCGGCGCGCGATCTCGTCCAGCGGCAGGGCATCGGACCAGCGTTCCACCGTCGCCAGCTGGGCGTCGGCGATCAGGCGGTCGCACCAGCGGTTCATCGTGTCGGTGGCGAAGCGATAGTCGCGTGCGGCAATGGCGTGGTGGATCGCCTCCTCGTGCATGTCGTGGTCGTGGAACCACTGCGCGGCGCTGCGGTGCACCGTCGCCAGCAGCTCCGGCGACTCGCCGCGCGCCTGCTCGGACAGGAATGACGAGAACAGCGTGTGGTACTTGAACCAGCGCAGATCCGAATCGAGGCTGCGCAGGAACAGCCCCGATCGTTCCAGGAACAGCAGGATGCTCTGCGAGTCCTGCCAGCCGGTGACGTGATCGCATAGGGGCGCCGACAGCCGGGTCAGCACCGACGTGCGCCGCAGGAACTCCTGGATGCGTGGCGGCTGCAGGCCCAGCACGTTATCGGTCAGGTACTCCGCCAGCTCGCGCGGACGGTAGGCGGTCAGATCGCCGAGCGAACGTCGGACCGACGGGCTGACCAGGCTGAGGCGGAACAGCTGCAGCGCCGCCGGCCAGCCTTCCGTGCGCTTGTAGATCGCGTCCAGCTCTTCGCGGTTGACCGACAGCTCGCGGGCCAGCGAGAAGAACTGCTCGGCCTCGCCGGGCGAGAAGCGCAGGTCTTCGGCACGCAGCAGCAGGGCCTGATTGTTGACCACCAAGCGCGACAGGCCGATTTCCGGCACGGCCCGCGAGCCGATGAACAGCGTGACGTTCTCGGGAATGCGATCGAGCAGATCGCGGAAGACGGTCAGCGCCGCGCGATTGCCCAGCGCCTGGAACTCGTCGAGGAACAGATGGACGGCCCCGTCGAATTGCACCAGCCGGGTGGCGATCCAGTCGGAGAGCCGGCGGCGGGCGATGCTCTGCTCGCCCTGCGAGGGACTGTCGCCGTCGCCGAGGCCCTGGATCAGCGCCTGCAGATGCACGGTCAGGCGGCTGAGGTCATTGTCGGCTTCATCGAGGGTCAGCCAGGCGGTCAGTGCGCCCCGTTTCTCACTCTCGGTCTTGGCCTGCTGCAGCAGCGTCGACTTGCCGTGCCCGGCCGGCGCCTGGACCACGACGACCCCGTATCCGGGATCGCGGAACACCCGCTGCAGCAGCGCCTCGCGTGCCACCGCTCCGGGGTAGGAGGGCGGCGCGAAGAACTTATGCGTGAAGACTTCGGCAGCGGGGGAGACTGCGTCCATGCCAGTGGCGTCAGGGCTCACTTTTCCTGGGGGCCAGACTATAGCCGCTTCCGCCGGCGATTGACCCGTCCGCCGCCTGCGGCAGCCGCGCGGCCAAAGGCAGCGCAGCGGCAACCGGGCACGCTGCGATACCTCTTACTTCATCGATGCGCTGCGCGTGGAGGCGCGACCGCCGTGAACGTCAACATCAAGATCGAACGCTCCCTGGAAGTGCCGGCGCCGCTGTCCGAGGCGCGCATCCTGCTCGAAGACATCGAGGGCACCATTCGCCGCTTTCCCAAGCTGCGCAAGCTGTCCAAGGTCGGCGAGAACGCCTATGTCTGGGAGATGTCGCCGATCGGCTCCAAGGCCGCCGGCATCTCGCACGAGGTCAGCTACGGGGCGCAGTACGTCATCGACACCCAGCGCGGCGAACTGAGCTGGACGCCGTTGCCGAAGAAGGGCAACGCCACGATCGAGGGACGCTTCCGCCTCGCCGAGCAGGGCAAGGCCACGCGGCTGAGCTTCGACGTCAAGGGCGAGCTGCGCGATGTGCCGGTGCCGCTGATGTACCGGCTGCTGGCGCCGCCGTTCATCCAGGGCAAGTTCACGCGCCTGGTCGATATCTTTCTCGAAGAAACCCGCGAGGCATTGCTCAACGGCAAGCGCGGGCGCTGAAGCAGTCCCCCGGCATCACGAAGGCTTACGGAAGGAGAGAGGGATGGGCATGCTCGAACGCGCGATGGGCCTGGGCCTGCGCGCCATCAACCGCTTTGCCGGCTTGCCGCTGGTCGACCGTCTGAAGCTGCGCAAGCCGGCGGAGCAGTTGCTGTATCACGGCAGCCGCACCGGGTTTCGCGCCGCCTCGTCGGCCGCACGTGCCTTCAAGGCGGCCACCTCGCTGGGGCGCCCCGCGCGCCTGAAGACGGGCGAGGTGCGAGGCCTGTTCGACCTGACGCCGACCGATGAGCAGCAGATGCTGCGCGAGGCCGCCCAGAGCTTTGCGCTGGAGCAACTGCGTCCGGCGGCACTGGCAGCGGATACCGCCAGCGCGGCACCGGAGGACTTGCTGGCACAGGCGGCCGAACTGGGCTTCACCCAGCTGGGGATCCCCGAGGAACTTGGCGGCGCCGGCAGCGAGCGCTCCACGGTGGCCAACGTCCTGGTGGCCGAGGCGCTCGCGCAGGGCGACATGGGCCTGGCCGTCGCCTGCCTGGCGCCCGCAGCGGTCAGCACCGCGCTGGTGCTGTGGGGCGATGCGCAGCAGCAGGCGCACTATCTGCCGGCCTTTGTCGGTGCGACGCCGCCGGCCGCCGCGCTGGCGATCCTGGAGCCGCGCCCGTTGTTCGACCCGCTGAACCTGCAGACCACGGCGCGCCGCGACGGCACCGATTACGTGCTCGATGGGGTCAAGGCGCTGGTGCCGCGTGCGGCGCAGGCCGAACTGTTCATCATCGCGGCGCAGACCGAAGCCGGGCCGGCGCTGTTCATCGTCGAATCCGGCGCCGCCGCCCTGACCGTGGAAGCCGATCCGGGCATGGGGCTGCGGGCGGCGGCCACCGGGCGACTGCACCTGAAAAACCTGCGGGTGCCGGCGTCGGCGCTGATCGCGCAGGGTTCGGCCCCGGTCTACGCCGAATGCCTCGCGCTGTCGCGTCTGGGCTGGTGCGCCCTGGCGGTCGGCACGGCGCAGGCCGCGCTCGACTATCTGATTCCCTACGTCAACGACCGCGTCGCCTTCGGCGAGCCGATCAGCCATCGACAGTCGGTGGCGTTTGCGGTTTCCAATGTCGCGATCGAACTCGACGGCATGCGCCTGACCACCTGGCGCGCGGCCTCGCGCGCCGAGCAGGGGCTGGATTTCGTGCGCGAGACGGCGATTGCGCGCCGGCTGTGCGCCGACAAGGGCGCGATCATCGGCGCCGATGCGGTGCAACTGTTGGGCGGGCACGGCTTCACCAAGGAGTATCCGGTGGAGCGCTGGTATCGCGATCTGCGCGCAGCCGGTTTGATGGAAGGCGCGATCCTGGTCTGAGGACACGAACATGATCCATCTCGAGCATCCGAAGAAGTTTGGTCCCCTGGTCGCGCAGGCGCAGCAGGTCGCACGCGAGATCTTCCGTCCTAATTCGCGCAAGTACGATCGCGCCGAACACAGCTATCCCAAGGAACTGGACATGCTGGCCTCGCTGCTCGACGGCATGAATGCTGCCGGCAGCGGCGAGGGCGCCGGTGCGGCCGGGGTGCGCCGCGACAGCGTCAAGGACGAGGGCAATCGCAACAGCAGCAACCTGTCGACCGTGCTCGGCGTCATGGAACTGTGCTGGGGTGACGTCGGGTTGCTGCTGTCGATGCCGCGCCAGGGGCTGGGCAATTCCGCGATTGCGTCGGTTGCCAACGACGAGCAGCTGAAGCGTTTCGCAGGCAAGTGGGCGGCCATGGCCATCACCGAGCCGCACTGCGGCTCCGACTCGGCCGCGATCCGCACCAGTGCACGCCTCGACGGCGATCACTACGTGCTCAACGGCGAGAAGATCTACGTCACCAGCGGCGAGCGCGCCGATCTGGTCGTGGTCTGGGCGACGCTGGACCGCACGGTCGGCCGTGCAGCGATCAAATCGTTTGTGGTCGAGAAGGGCACGCCGGGCTTCGAGCTGGTGCGTCTCGAGCACAAGCTCGGCATCCGCGCATCGGATACCGCTGCGTTCCTGCTCAAGGACGTGCGGGTACCTAAGGAGAACCTGCTGGGCGATCCGGAAGTGAACGTCGAGAAGGGGTTTGCCGGTGTCATGCAGACCTTCGACAACACGCGGCCGCTGGTGGCGGGCATGGCCGTGGGACTGACGCGCGCCTGTCTGGAAGAAACGCGAAAGGCGCTGCAGGAGGCCGGCGTCGAGATCGACTACGCACGCCCGGCGCTGACCCAGCATGCGGCGGCAGCCGAGTTGCTGCGCATGGAAGCCGATTACGAAGCCGCAAGCTTGCTGACCCTGCAGGCGGCGTGGATGGCCGACAACCGCAAGCCCAACTCCCTGCAGGCGAGCATGGCCAAGGCCAAGGCCGGACGTGTCTGCGTGGACGTGGCGCTGCGCTGCGTGGAACTGTGTGGCGCTGTCGGATACA
>JBEIOK010000068.1:0-13372 GCA_040377605.1 Nevskiaceae bacterium
CGATCGACTCAATGCGCAGGTGGCGGATCTGCTGCTGGAACCCAGCGATGTCCGGGAGCGCCTGAGCTGGCTGGTGTACCGCAGCGGTGGCCCGCAGGAGCCGGTGGGGCGCATGGAGCATGCATGGGCTGTGTCGCAACGCTGCGAAGCGGCATACGCGAAGTACTACAAGCTGGCAGCCAAGGGCGAGCTGATCGGCGACACGGTGGCCGAGCGCCTGGCCGATGCACTGGCGCGGCAGCTGATGACGCAGCAGGAAGTCCAGCAGGCCGGGGAGTACGACACCGTCCGGTACGACGTGATCCTCGTCGACGACTTCAGCAAGGCCTATATCGCGGGTGATTTCGAGGCGACCGTGCAGGCGCCGGTGCCGGCCGCACCGTCGCGCGCCCGCGTCGCCTGATCCCTCGGGGTCGGACGCCCGGCCCCGAGGCGCAGGGCTTAGTTGAAACGCTTGCCCGCGGCGGCCCGCTGAGCGAGCAGCGGTGCCGGCTGCCAGAACGAAGCGTTGGCGCCGGGCATGGCAGCGAAGGCGTGCATGCGCTGCGCGACGGTGGCCAGGCCCCTCTCGTCGGCGTAGAGCATCGGTCCGCCGCGGTGCAGCGGGAATCCGTATCCGTTGAGATAGATCATGTCGATATCCGAGGCGCGCAGCGCAATGCCTTCTTCCAGGATGCGCGCGCCCTCGTTGACCAGCGCGTACACCAGCCGCTCGACGATCTCGTCGTCGCTGATCGGACGCGGGGTGATGCCCGCGACGCGACGCTGCTCGACGATGACCTGCTCAACTTCGGCATCCGGATGTGCCGTGCGGTCACCGGACTCATACCGGTACCAGCCCTTTCCTGTTTTCTGCCCATAACGCCCCAGTTCGCACAGGCGGTCGGCCACCGCCTCACGGCGGCGCTGCGGGTTCTCGGCATAGTGGCGTTTGCGGATCAACCAGCTCACGTCGTTGCCCGCGAGGTCGTTCATGCGGAACGGTCCCATCGCAAAGCCCCAGCGTTCAATGGCGCCATCGACTTGTTGCGGCAATGCGCCCTCGTCGAGCAGTCGCAGTGCCTCGGCCGCGTACTGATTGATCATGCGATTGCCGATGAATCCATCACAGACGCCGGCAACCACCGGCAGCTTCTTGATGGTCCTGGCCAGCTTCATCACGGTGGCCAGCACGTCCTTTGCGGTCTTCTCGCCGCGCACGACCTCCAGCAGTCGCATGACGTTGGCCGGCGAGAAGAAATGCAGGCCGACCACATCCTGCGGGCGTTTCGTGAACGCCGCGATCTGATTCAGATCCAGCGTGGAAGTATTGCTCGCCAGGATGGCCCCCGGCTTCATCGTGGCATCCAGCTGCTCGAACACGAGTTTCTTCACGCCCATGTCCTCGAAGACGGCCTCGATGACGATGTCGTCCTGCGCCAGATCGGCGTAGCTGAGCGTGGGCTTGATCAGCGCCATTCGCTGATCGAGCTGGTCCTGCGTCAGCTTGCCCTTCTTCAGCGCGTTCTCGTAGTTCTTGCGGATCACCGCCAGGCCGCGATCCAGTGCTTCCTGCTTCATCTCCAGCAGGTGCACCGGGATGCCGACATTGGCGAAGTTCATCGCGATGCCGCCACCCATCGTGCCGGCACCGATCACGGCGGCGGAGCCGATCCTGCGCAGTGGCGTGTCGTCCGGCACGTCGGGGATTTTCATCGCCGCCCGCTCGCCGAAAAAGGCGTGGCGCAACGCACGCGATTCCGGTCCCTGGACCAGGAACGTGAAACCCTGGCGTTCGACTTCCATCCCCTCCTCGAAGGGGCGGGTCGCGGCGGCTTCCACGCATTCCAGGCATTTCATCGGCGCCGGCAGGCGGCCGGCCGTCTTCTTGACCTGCGCGCGTGCAGCGGCAAAGAAGGCTGCTGCGTCCGGAAGGTCGACGCTCAGGTCACGGACGCGCTTGAGCGGGGCTTTGGCGATGGCCGGGTTCTGCGCAAAGGCCAGCGCTGCCGGGACGGGGGCGTCGTCGACCAGGGCGTCGAACAGCGCGGTCTGCGCCAGTTGGTGTGCCGGCACCATGTCGCCGGAGACAATCAGCTTGAGCGCGGTCTCGACGCCCACGACGCGCGGCAGGCGCTGGGTGCCGCCGCCGCCGGGCAGCAGCCCCAGCTTGACCTCGGGCAGCGCGATCTGCGCGTCACGGCGGGCAACGCGGTAGTGGCAGCCCAGGGCCAGTTCCAGGCCGCCGCCCAAGCAAACGCCTGCAATTGCGGCGATCACCGGCTTCTGCCCGGCTTCGATCTGCGTGATCAGATCATGCAGATTGGGGGCGGCCAGCATCAGCGGCGAATTGAACTCACGGATGTCGGCGCCGCCGGAAAAGGCTTTATCGGTCCCGGTGAGCACAATGGCCGCGATGGAGGGATCGGCTTCGGCCCGGGCCAGACCCTCCGCGATGCCTTTGCGCAACTCCAGGCCCAGGCCGTTGACCGGCGGACTGTCCATGGTGATGACCGCGACATTGCCCTCGACCTGATACCGGCTGACGCTCATACCGCACTCCTCTGATGGTGTGGACGCGGGCAGCCTAGCGGCCGACCGGCGCCGCGGCCAATGAACGCGATGCATGGACAGACATCAACGACGTTCAGTTGTCCGGCGCAAGGTGGCCCACTAAGCTCCCGGCACCCGCATTCTGGAGCAGCCCCATGGATTTCAACTTCACCCAGGAAGAGCAGGCCTTCCGGTCGGAAGTCCGCAGCTTCGTCGAGGCCCATCTGCCTGCCGATATCCGCGAGCGCGTGCTCAGCGGCAAGCGCCTGGGCAAGGAAGACTTCATGACCTGGCACAAGATCCTGTACCGCAAAGGCTGGGTTGCTCCGCATTGGCCGGTGGCATTTGGCGGGACGGGTTGGAGTCCGGTGCAGCAGCACATCTTCAGCGAGGAGTGCGCCGATGCCGGTGCACCCGGTCTGCTGCCGTTCGGGCTGGTCATGGTGGCGCCGGTGATCATGGCGTTCGGTAGCCCCGCGCAGCAGCAGTATTTCCTGCCGAAGATCCTGTCCGGCGAGCATTGGTGGTGCCAGGGCTACTCCGAGCCGGGCTCGGGATCCGATCTGGCGTCGCTGAAGACCCGCGCCGAGCGAGTGGGCGACCAGTACATCGTCAATGGCCAGAAGACCTGGACCACGCTGGGCCAGCATGCGGACTGGATCTTCTGTCTGGTGCGGACCTCGCCCGATGCGCGCAAGCAGGAAGGCATCTCCTTCCTGCTGATCGACATGAAGTCGCCGGGAATCACCGTGCGGCCGATCATCCTGCTCGACGGCGAGCACGAGGTGAACGAGGTATGGTTCGACAACGTCGAGGTCCCGGTCGACAACCTCGTCGGCGAAGAGAACAAGGGCTGGACCTATGCCAAGTTCCTGCTCGGGCATGAGCGCACCGGCATCGCCGAAGTCGGCCGCTCGAAGCGTTGGCTCAAGCAACTGAAGCAGGTGGCGCAGCAGCAGAGGGGGTCGGATGGCCGACCGTTGATCGACGACCTGCGGTTCCGTGATCGCATCGCGCAGGTCGAGATCGAGCTGATGGCGCTGGAGATCACCAACCTTCGCGTTATTGCCGCCGAGATGGAGAAGCGCGCCCCGGGGCCGGAGGCCTCGCTGCTCAAGATTCGCGGCTCGGAGATCCAGCAGACCCTGAGCGAGCTCCTGATGCAGGCGCTGGGGCCGGAGGCCCTGCCCTTCCAGGAGGCGGCATTGCATGACGGCTACGCGGGTCCGCGCGCGGGCCCGGAGTATGCGGCGCCGCTGCCGGGTCAGTACTTCAACATGCGCAAGACGACGATTTACGGCGGATCCAACGAGATCCAGAAAAACATCATCTCCAAGATGATTCTCGGATTCTGAGCAGGCACCCCCATGGACTTCAATTTCAGTGACGAGCAGCGCCAGTTCCGCGACAGCCTCGAGCGCTATCTGCGCGACGATTACAGCTTCGACCGTCGCCGCGAGATCATTCGCAGTGATGCCGGCTACAGTCCCGAGGTCTGGCAGCAATTGGCGGAAATGGGGGCACTGGCGCTGACCCTGCCCGAGGCGCACGGCGGCTTCGGCGGCGGGGCGTTCGACACCGTGCTGATCATGGAGGCTCTGGGGCGGGCCAACGTTGTCGAGCCATATTTGCCCACCGTCGTGATGGGCGCGGGCCTGGTGGCACTGGCGGGTCGCGCGGATCAGCAGGCAGAGATCCTGCCCGCCGTCGCTGCGGGCGAATGCCGCTTGAGCCTGGCGCACGGCGAACCGGGCGTCCGCTACGAGCTGGAGTCGGTCACCACGACGGCCATCGCATCGGCGGACAGCTATGTCCTCAACGGGCGCAAGTCACAGGTGCTGCATGGCGGCAGCGCCGACCGACTGCTGATCTCGGCGCGCACCCGCGGTGGTGCCCGTGACGCCGATGGCGTCTCGCTATTCCTAGTCGATGCGGCAACCCCCGGACTCGCGCGCTTTGCGTATCCCACACAGGATGGCCAACGCGCTGCCGATCTGATGCTCAAGGACGTGCAGGTACCGCGTTCGGCGCTGCTGGGCGTGGAGCATGAGGCGTTGCCGCTGATCGAGTGGGCGGTGGACCGCGCGATCGCGGCACTCTGCGCCGAGGCCGTGGGCCAGATGGCCGCACTCATCGAAGCGACCGTTGCCTATCTGAAGACCCGCAAGCAGTTCGGCGTGCCGATCGGCAGCTTCCAGGCGTTGCAGCATCGCGCGGTCGACATGTACCTGCATGCCGAGCAGGCGCGCTCGATGGCCTATCTGGCCGCCGCCCGGCTCGATGCGGGCAGCGCCGAGGAGCGCCGTCGTGCCGTTTCCGCCGCCAAGGTGCTGGTCGGGCAATCGGCACGGTTCGTCGGGCAGCAGGCGGTGCAGTTGCACGGCGGCATCGGCGTGACCGATGAACTTGCCGTCAGTCACTATTTCAAGCGCCTGACGATGATTGCGCTGGCGTTTGGCGACGGCGATCACCACCTCGACCGGTTCGGCCGCCTGCAGGTGGCCTGAGCGCATTGCGCGGCGAAACCGATGCGGGTGGGACTCTCGATCTGGTCGATTCAGGTGCATCCGGAGTGGGATGCCGCCGAGTCGCTGGATCGCATCGTGATCAGTGCCGCTGAAACCGGCGGTGACTTGGAGCTGGTGTCGGGCCTGAAACTCGACGGCGCCGTGTCGCTGGAAGATCTGGAAAGCGAGGTGCCGGCACGCTGGCAGCCCGCGGTGCCCGCGCGCTGCGGCGCGTTTTCAGGCTTGCGCTATGGCGGCGACGATGAGGGCCTGCACACGGTGTGGTGGGCTCTGTCCAGCGGACCGCTGCGACTGCGCGTGTTTTTCAACGGCCTGCCCCGGCACAGCGCCACCGAAGTGGCGCAGGCCGAAGCGATGCTGTCCACGCTCCGTATCGACGGGCCCTCTGCGGCATAGCGCCCGCGAATCCCGGCGCCGTTGCGTTACGGCAGCATCGCCCCGCGGATCGCGTAATAGATCACGGCCGCCATGAGAGCAGAGATCGGGACGGTCACGATCCACGCCGCTACCACGCGCAGCACCACCGAGCGTTTCACCAGATTTTCGCGATGGACCTTGCGCAGGCCCTTGCGTTCCTGCTTGGAGATCACACTCTGGCCGGTCTTGGTCTGCTGCTTGAGTTCCTTGAGCATGCGCCCCTTTTCAGCGGGCGTCGCCGCCTCGAAGTTGCGCAGGAAGGCCTCGACGGCGTCGTGCCCGGCTTCCTGGTCCTGATGGTGCTGCTTGATGTCTACGATGATGCGCTCGTAGTTCGCCTTCAGGTACTCGCGCAGAAAGCCGACACCGAAGACGGCCCCGATGGCGACGTGTGTCGTGCTGATCGGCAGGCCGAACTGGGAGGCAATGATCACGGTCAGCGCCGCCGACATCGCGATGCAGTAGGCGCGCATCGGGTCGATCTCGGTGATCTCGCTGCCCACCGTGTGAATCAGGCGTGGGCCATACAGGGCCAGACCTACCGACAGGCCGAGCGCGCCGACCACCAGAATCCACAGCGGCACGGCCGCCTTGCTGTGGATCGTGGTGTTGATCAGCGTGTCGTAGATGGCCGCCAGCGGACCAATGGCATTGGCGACATCGTTGGAACCGTGCGCGAAGCTCAGCAGCGCCGCGGCAAACATCAGCGGAATCGTGAACAGCGTGTTGACGCCGTCGCGATCATTGCTGAGCGCTGCGGAGCGGGCTGCGATGCGCATCCGCGTGTACAGGAACGTCAGCACGCCGGCACCTGCACCGATCACGGCCGCCATCACGAACCCGACCTTGATGACTTGGCTGAGTCCCTTGAGCACGAGATACGTCGTGAACGCCCACGCCATCAGCCCCAGCAGCACCGGAACCATGCGTCGCGCGGCGGCCATGACGTCGCTCTGGTAGGTGATCGTGCGCTTGACGCCATACAGGATGCCGGCGGCCACGATGCCGCCGAACAGCGGCGAGACGATCCAGCTCGCGGCGATCTGGCCCATCGTGCCCCAGTTGGTGACGCCCCAGCCGGCGGCGGCGACGCCGGCGCCGAGCACGCCTCCGACGATGGAGTGGGTGGTGGAAACCGGGGCGCCCATGAAGGTGGCGATGTTGAGCCACAGAGCGCCGGCCAGCAGCGCGGCCATCATCAGCCAGACGAAGGTCATCGGATCACCGATCGTGGCGGGATCGATGATGCCGCCCTTGATGGTGGTGACGACGTCGCCGCCGGCAATGATCGCACCCATGGCCTCGAAGACGGCCGCAATCAGGATGGCCGATGTCAGCGTCATGGCGCGCGCCCCGACGGCCGGCCCGACATTGTTGGCGACATCGTTGGCGCCGATGTTCATCGCCATGTAGGCGCCGAAGACAGCCGCGACCACCAGCGTCAGGCTGATCGTGCCGAAGCCCTGATAGGTGTAGATGGCGACGCCGATGACGAACAGTGCGGCAATGGCCAGCCGGAGCAGGGTCGCGGCAGTGGAGGAGGGTGCAGCGGCGCTGCCAGGGATCGGTGGCGTCATGGGACGGTCTGCGGCGGAGGCTTTTGAGGGCGCAAGATTACAGTTTTGTGACAGCCGAATCAGCGGCCCACGCGCCCCGTGCCGCCCGAAACCCGTCTCGGAGCGCTGTCCTCGGGGCTGGCATGATGGCGGGCAAAGACCGATGGGGGGTGGCATGCAGAATCAGATTTTGATCGGCAAGGGCGAGCACCCGCAGTGGCTGCTGGGCGCCTATGCCAACCGTCATGGCCTCGTGGCCGGGGCCACCGGAACCGGCAAGACGATCACCCTTCAGGTGCTGGCCGAAGGGTTTTCCGCCATGGGCGTGCCCGTGTTCGCGGCCGATATCAAGGGGGATCTGGCGGGCATCGCGATGCCCGGGGAGTCCAAGCCCAAGCTGGTGGAGCGCGCCCAGTCGATCGGCCTGGAGGGCTATGCGCCTGCTGCCTGCCCGACGGTGTTCTGGGATGTCTTCGGGGTTTCCGGCCATCCGGTGCGCGCCACGATCTCCGATATGGGCCCGCTGCTGCTGGCGAGACTGCTGGACCTGTCCGACATTCAGGAGGCCGTGCTGTCGCTGGTTTTCAAGTACGCCGATGATCAGGGCCTGTTGCTGCTGGATCTCAAGGACCTGCGCGCCACGCTCGGCCACGTCCAGCAGCATGCCAAGTCCCTGGGCGCCGACTACGGGCTGGTCAGCACGGCTTCGGTGGGTGCCATCCAGCGCGCCCTGCTGCAGTTGGAGCAGGAGGGCGCCACGGCCTTCTTCGGGGAGCCGGCGCTGGACCTGAATGATTTCATGCGCACCGACCTGACCGGCCGCGGCATCGTCAATGTGCTGGCGGCGGACCAGCTGTTTCACAAGCCACGCCTGTACGCGACCTTCCTGCTGTGGCTGCTCGCAGAACTGTTCGAGCGGCTGCCGGAGGCCGGCGATCTGGATCGGCCCAAGCTGGTCTTTTTCTTTGACGAGGCCCACCTGCTGTTCAAGGAGGCGCCCAAGGCCCTGGTCGAGAAGGTCGAGCAGGTGGTGCGCCTGATCCGTTCCAAGGGCGTGGGAGTGTACTTCGTCACGCAGAATCCCCTAGACCTGCCGGACAGTGTGCTCGGCCAGCTGGGCAACCGGGTGCAGCATGCACTGCGCGCGTTCACGCCACGTGATCAGAAGGCCGTGCGCGCGGCGGCAGACACGTTTCGCGTCAACCCGGCTCTCGATGTGGAGAAAGTCATTACTGAAATGGGCGTCGGCGAGGCGTTGGTGTCCTGCCTCGGCGACAAGGGCATCCCCGGCATCGTCGACCGCACGCTGATCTGTCCGCCCCGCTCGCGCATCGGCCCGCTGACGGCAGACGAACGAAAGCTGATCCTGTCGCGCAGTCCGGTGGCTGGGCGTTACGAGGCGCTGATCGATCGCGAATCCGCCCATGAAAAGCTGGCTGCTCGGGCGGACCCGGTCGCGCAACCGACGGCGCGCGCCCCCGGCGACGACTGGCAGCAGCAGGTTGAAACCGCCTATGGATCGGCCCGGCCGCGTACGCGTCCGCCCGCGGCAGCGCGCCCGGCCTCGCGTCGCAGCGATTCGGTGCTCGAGTCGGCCGTGAAGAGCGCAACGCGCAGTGCCGCGTCCTCGGTCGGCCGCGAGATCGGCCGCCAACTGCTGCGCGGCCTGCTGGGCTCGCTCAAGCGCTGAGTCCGGACGTCCCAAGCGTCTGAATGTCCGGAGATTTGGGAAACCACTGCCGGGAGTGTAAGAATTCGCGCCCCGCTGCGACCGCGCAGGGGCCTTTCCGTCGTCTTCAGGGTGTCCATGTCCGCTCAGGTTTCGCCGCTGCAGCAGCAACTGGAGGCTGGCATTCGGGCGCTGAAGCTCGAACTTCCAGCGCCGGTGGCGTTGCGCCTGATGGCTTATCAGGCAGAGCTGGAGAAGTGGAACAGCGCGTACAACCTGACCGCCATCCGCACGCCGTCGGAGATGGTCACCCGGCACCTGCTCGATTCCCTCGCCGTGCTGCCGCTGGTGGAGGGACGGATTCTGGATGTCGGGGCCGGGGCGGGCCTGCCGGGTCTGGTGCTGGCGATCGCCCGGCCCGAGCTGTCGGTGACCGTTCTCGACAGCAATGGCAAGAAGGCACGCTTCATGCGGCATGCCGTGCGCACGCTGGGGCTGGGGAATGTCGAAGTGGCCGAGTCGCGCGCAGAGGAGTGGCAGGCCCCCGGCTATGACCAGATCCTCAGCCGCGCCTACGCGTCGCTGGCGGATTTCTTCGAATCCACCCGACATTTGCTGGCGCCCGGTGGTCAATGGCTGGCCATGAAGGGCAAACTAGACGCCGCAGAACTCGCGGCCGCGCCGGCCGCAGTGGACATCAGGGAGATCCGTCGTCTGCACGTGCCGGGCCTGCAAGAGGACCGGCACGTCGTGATCGCGACGCTCAAGGCATGAGTCACGTCATCGCAGTAGCCAATCAGAAGGGCGGGGTCGGGAAGACCACCACGTCCATCAATCTCGCCGCCTCGCTGGCGGCGACCAAGCGGCGGGTGCTGCTCGTCGATCTCGATGCCCAGGGCAACGCGACGATGGGGGTTGGCGTCGACAAGTCGGCTGTCAACAAGACTGCGCGCGACGTCCTGCTGGAGCAGGCATCGATCAAATCGGTCGTGCAGCACCTGTCGGCGCTGAACCTGTGGCTGTTGCCCGCCAATGGCGACATGACCGAGGCGGAGATCAAGCTGCGCGATGTGGCCGCTGGCGATTTCGCGCTGAAGTCGGCGCTCGCCGAGGTGTCCGACACCTTCGACTATGTCGTGCTCGATTGTCCGCCGGCCCTGTCAAAGCTGACGCTCAATGCACTGGTCGCCGCCGATGGCGTGTTGATCCCGATGCAGTGCGAGTACTACGCACTGGAGGGTCTGACTGCACTGATGGATACGATCAACAAGATCAAGCGGGTGATCAACCCGAAGCTGGAGATCGAGGGGCTGCTGCGGACGATGTTCGATCCGCGCAACAACCTTGCCAACGATGTCTCCAACCAGTTGCTGCAGCACTTCGGCGACAAGGTGTATCGCACCCTGATTCCGCGCAACGTGCGTCTTGCCGAGGCGCCGAGTCACGGCCTGCCGGTCATGCTCTACGACGCACAATCATCCGGGGCCAAGGCCTACCTGGCGCTGGCGGGCGAAGTCCTGCGCCGCCACGACGGCGGCCAGTTGCCGCTGCCGGCCTAGACGGAAACTCAGCGGTGGCCATGATCGGGAGCAGGATGTGAGTACCAAGAAGCGCGGATTGGGGCGGGGTCTGGACGCATTGTTGTCCAGCGTCGAGCCCGTGGTCGCCGCTGCCGCAGACGGGGGCGACGAGCTGCGCGAACTGCCGCTGGACGCCATGGCGCCGGGGCCGCACCAGCCGCGCCGGCACTTTGATGACGAGGCGCTGCAGGCGCTGGCCGACTCGATCCGCGCGCAAGGCATCGTGCAGCCGATCCTGGTCCGCTCCAGTGGAGCCCATCGCTACGAGATCGTGGCGGGTGAGCGGCGCTGGCGTGCGGCGCGGCTTGCCGGACTGTCCACGATCCCGGCCGTCGTGCGCACCCTCGACGAACGCGGCGCGATGGCGGTGGCGCTGGTCGAGAACATCCAGCGCGCGGACCTAAACCCCCTGGAAGAGGCCGAAGCGCTGCATCGCCTGATCCAGGAGTGCGGCCTGACGCATGAAGCATGCGCCGAGGCAGTCGGCAAGTCGCGTGCGGCGGTGACCAACCTGCTGCGCCTGATGGAGCTCAATGCGGACGTCCAGCAGTGGGTGCGGGAGCAGCGCCTGTCACTGGGCCACGCCAAGGTGCTGATGGCCGCGCAGGGCGCGCGTCAGTCCTCCCTGGCCAGGCAGGTCGTCGACCAGCAACTGTCGGTGCGTCAAACCGAGGCCCTGGTTCAGGCACAGCCCCTTGCTGCCAAGCCCAAGGCAAGCGCGCCCGCCCTGGCGGAGATCGAGCGCGATGTCGGTGCCCGCATCGGTCTGGGTGTGAAGCTCCAGCAGAATGCCCAGGGCCGCGGCCGGCTGACGGTCAGTTTCAAATCCAACAGCGAGCTGCAGAAGCTGCTGGCGCTGCTGCGCTGACGGATCGCGGCACTCAACTTGGCCTTCACCGAGCGTTCCATGACGACCCTGACTGCCCTCATCACCGGTGCCTCCAGCGGGATCGGCGCCACCTTTGCGCACCATTTGGCGCGGCGCGGCTACGGCCTGATTCTGGTGGCGCGCTCGCAGGACAAGCTTGACCAACTGGCCGACAGCCTGCGGCAGGCGCATGGCGTGATGGTCGACGTGCTACCCGCGGATCTGTCACAGCCGTCGCCGGGCGAGGCCTTGCTGGCGCGGGTCGATGCCCTCGGTCGGCAAGTGGACCTGCTGATCAACAACGCCGGGTTCGGTGCGGCGGGACCATTTCACACCCTGCCGGCGGCACGCCAACAGGACATGATCGCGCTGAACGTGGCGGCGGTGGTCGATCTGGCGCAGCACTTCCTGCCGGGCATGGTGGCGCGGGGTCGGGGCGACCTCATCAACGTGGCTTCGCTGGCCGGTTTTCAGCCGATGCCGTTCATGAGTGTTTACGGCGCCACCAAGGCGTTCGTGCTGTCGTTCAGCGAAGCGCTGTGGGCCGAGTACCGCGGCCATGGCATTCGTGTCGTGGCCGTCTGCCCGGGACCGGTGGATACCCCGTTCTTTGAGGCTACGGGCGCCGACGGGCTGCGCGATGCGGTCCCGAAGCCTCTGGTGATGAGTGCCGAGGCGGTGGTGACCCGCAGCCTGCGGGCGCTGGAAGCTGGCGAGATGACGGTCGTCCCCGGGTTCACCAATAGTCTGGTGACGGCGCTGCCACGGCTGCTGCCGCGACGACTGCTGGCGTGGTCCACCGGCCGTGCCATGACCCTGAAGCGATAGTTGAAACTGGCTTGCCGCTTCCCGGGCAGGCCGGCTATACTCTCTGCGATTGATTGGTGCGGTGCACCATTGCCGACCACGGCATGAAGATCGCGACACGAATAGCGCTGTTCCAGATTCTGATCGCGGTCCTGAGCGCAGCGCTCTGGGGGTGTTTCGAGAGTCCGCGCGCTGGGTTGGCAGCACTGACGGGGGGCGGGATCGGCGCGTTGCTGACTCTCTACGCCGCAGTGAAGACGTTTTCAGTCCCTGCGCAGCATGCGCAGCTTGCGGTAACGAATTTTTATCGGGCCCAGGTGAGGAAATTCCTCCTCGCTGCGGGTTTGTTCGCGGTCGCGGTCAAGGTTTTCGGTGACGGGTTTGCTCCGGTCATCGTGACTTTTTGCCTGGCCTTGACGATTTATTGGTTCGCGCTTCTTTGGAAAACGAGCGATGGCTGACGGTCACTCACCTGCCGAGTATGTAACGCACCATCTGAAGCATTGGTCTTCGGGGACGGACAGCGGCTTCATTACGCTGACCGACTGGCATTACGACACGCTGCTGCTGTCCACGGTCATTGGCCTGGGCTTCCTGACGCTGTTCCGCATGGCGGCCGTGCGTGCCACCTCCGGGGTGCCGGGCAAGCTGCAGAACTTCGTCGAAGTGCTGGTCGATTTCGTCGATAACGCCGTCAAGGATGGCTTCCACGGTTCCCGCGCTTTCCTGGCGCCGCTGGCCCTGACGATCTTCGTCTGGACCTTCCTCTGGAACTGCATGGACCTGATCCCGGTGGACCTGCCGCCGATGATCGCCAAGCATGTGTTCGGGCTCGAATACTTCCGTGCGGTGCCATCGGCGGACATGAGCGCGACCTTCGCGCTGTCGCTGTCGGTGTTCGGCTTGATCATCTTTTACAGCTTCAAGGGAAAGGGTGCCCTGGGTTTCGCGAAGGAATTCCTGACCCATCCCTTTGGCAGCAACCCGCTGCTGATCCCCGCCAATCTGATCCTCAATACGGTCGAGTTGCTGGCCAAGCCGCTGTCGCTGGCGCTGCGACTGTTCGGCAACCTCTACGCCGGCGAGCTGATCTTCATCCTGATCGCGCTGCTGCCCTGGTGGGCGCAAGTGATCCCCGGCTTTGGCTGGGCGGTTTTCCATATTCTGGTGGTGACGCTGCAGGCGTTCATTTTCATGACGCTGACCATCGTCTACATCAGCATGGCGTACGAGCATCACTGATTTCTTTTCGCTTCTTTTTTCCACCACGCAACACACGGAGTTAGTCATGGAGCTTATCGCTCAGATCCAGGCCAGCACGGCACTGACCATCGGCCTCATCTTCGGTCTCGCCGCCCTCGGCACCGCCATCGGCTTCGGCCTGCTCGGCGGCAAGTTCCTCGAAGGCGCCGCGC
>JBEIOK010000042.1:0-18187 GCA_040377605.1 Nevskiaceae bacterium
CCACAGGCGTTCAGGCAGTCGCTACCGTCGCTGGCCGGACAGTTCATCAACTTGATCAAGGACTCCTCGCTGGTCTCGATCATGGCGCTGACTGACCTCACCAAGGCCGGTCGCGAGGTGGTCAGCTCGACCTTCAGTCCCTTCGAGGTCTGGTTCACCGTCGCGGCACTGTACCTGCTGCTGACCGGTTCGCTGTCGCTGCTGGTGCGGCGTCTGGAGAAGAGGCTCGCGCATGATTGAGCCGACCGCCGAGGTCCTGATTGAGGCACGGGCGGTGCGCAAGCGCTATCCGAATGGCGTCGAGGCGCTGCGCGGGGTCTCGCTGACGGTGCGCCGCGGCGAGGTGGTCTGCATCATCGGTCCCAGCGGCTCGGGCAAATCGACGCTGCTGCGCACGTTCAATGCGCTGGAGTCGATCGACGAGGGCGAGGTACAGGTCCTGGGGCGGCCGGTACACGGCCGCCGCACCGACCTGAATCGGCTGCGTGCACGAGTGGGCATGGTGTTCCAGGCTTTCAATCTGTTTCCGCATTGCACGGTTCTGGAGAACCTGATGCTCGCGCCGGTCCGCGTGGCCGGGGTGGGCGCCCTCGAGGCCCGGACGCGGGCGGAAGCGCTGCTGGTCAAGGTGGGCCTCGCCGACAAGGCGCTGTCACATCCGGCGCAGCTGTCGGGCGGACAGCAGCAGCGCGTTGCCATCGCCCGGGCGCTGGCCATGAACCCGGACATCCTGTTGTTCGACGAGCCGACCAGCGCGCTGGACCCGGAGAAGGTGAACGAGGTGCTGGATGTGATGCGGACGCTGGCCGCAGAAGGCATGACCATGTGTGTCGTGACCCATGAAATGGGCTTCGCCCGCGCGGTGGCCGACCGGATCGTGTTCATGGACGCCGGAGCGCTAGCCTACGAGGCACCCCCAGCTGCGTTTTTCGGGGCGCCCGACCATCCGAGGTTGCAGGCATTTCTGGGGCAGGTGCTGAAATAGCGCGCCACGGTCCGTATCATCCGCGGACAAAGCCGCCTCTGTAGCTCAGTGGATAGAGCGACCGCCTCCTAAGCGGTAGGTCGCAGGTTCGATTCCTGCCAGGGGCACCACACCGGAAAGCGGGCAAAAGACTTAGCAAGCTGGTTTCAAATGTCAACCGATTTTCTTGTTTTCACTGGATTTTGGGTTTAGCATCCCAGCGAATCCGTCATGAATGCCGCGGGGGTCCAGCGGCGGGTGGGAGACCATGGTTACTACGCGTTTGATGTCCCGTTTCGGTGGGCTCCTGTTGTCTGCGGCGCTGGTCGCCTGCGGAGGCGGGGGACAACTGGGTTCTGGCTCGGGGGGGACTTTGGGCGGAACCACGGGGGGTACGACGGGTGGTGTGATCCCGGGGCCTGCAACCAATCTGGTGGTGACGACGGCGCAGCCCTCGATCGTCGCGGACGGCACGTCCACAACACTCGTGACCGCAACGCTGACCGACTCGGCCGGCGTTCCGATTCCTGCCATGGCCATCAACTTTGCGGTGACGGCGGGAACGCTCTCGGCTGCCAGTGCGACGACGGGGGTCAACGGCACTGCGAGCGTCACCCTTCGGGCAGGCACCATTCTGGGTACCGCGACGATCACCGCGCGTGACGTGGCGACCAACATTCTTGGCACCACATCGATCAGCTTCTCTTCAGGGGTCGTCAACTCGGTGCAACTGACGGCATCTTCGGGCGTTGCGCTGCCCGGAGACGCCATCACCGTCACGGCGCTGGCCCGGGATCTGAACGGAAATCCCGTCCAGGGCGAGGGCATTACCTTCAGCGCAAACCCCAACGTGAGTGGTGGCCAGTTTGATCAGACCACCGTGCTGACGGATGCCAACGGCCGTGCCGTAAACAACTATGTGGCCGGTACGGCATTTGGACAGGACACGTTGCGCGTGCTGACGGCCGGTAGCCTTTCGAGCTCCGTCGCGCTGACCGTCGCGCCGCCCAACAACCTTGCCAGCAGCCTGACGCTATTGGCCAGTTCGCCGCAGCTCGCGTCGGATGCGGACGATGTGACGGAGGGTGTGACGCTGACCGCTATCGTCAAGGACGTGAACAATAACGTGTTGCCCGGCGTGACCGTGCTGTTCTCGACGGCCGATTCGGCGGCGCTGAACGTTGTCAATCCGGCAATCACGGATGCCAACGGTCGCGTGCAGGCTATCCTGACGACGGACGGTGATCCGCAGAATCGCAATATTGTGGTGGCTGCCTCGGCGGGCGTGCTGCTGAAGACCCAGACGGTCAGCGTCGTCGGCACCCGATTGGAGGTCACGGGCCCCGACTTCGTGCAGTTCAATGTGCCCACCGCTTACACCGCGTTGCTGACGGATGCTGCAGGAGCGCCCGTCGCTGGAAAGCCGGTCCAGTTTTCTGCTGGTGCCGGTGGCAGCGTGACGCCGCCATCAGCTGTCACTAACGCCTCTGGAATAGCAACAGTTCAGTTGACCGCGCAGGTCAGCCCCAGCACTTTGAGCGCAAGCGCGCTTGGGCTGACTTCGACTAAGTCGGTCGAGGTTTCTACTGACAATTTCAGCTTCATATCGCCTCTTCCAACCCTCACTGGGCCCGCACCGATTTCGATCGATGGAGGCCCGCAGTCTGTTCGGGTGAGATGGTTGAGGAACGGTGTGCCACTCGTGGGCGAGCAGGTCCGATTTGCTCTTACACGCGGTCAGATTGTCGGCTCTGCAATCGCGATTACGGGTATTAATGGTGAGGCCTCGGTTGACATTCAATCGACCCAGGCGGGCTTCTCGACGATTGTTGCAAGCGGAGTGGTTCTCGGTAGCCCGAGCACGACGGCTACCGTTGAATTTATCGCGACCAATCCGTTCCGGGTGACTGTGCAGGCGAGTCCGTCGACTGTTGCGGCTTCGCAGTCCAGTGATATCAGTGCCGTGGTTCGCGACGTCAATAACAATCTCGTCAAGAATCAAGTGGTGGAGTTCTCGCTATCGGATTTGACGACGGGCACGCTGTCGTCGCCGACCGCGGTGACCAACAGCCAGGGCCTGGCCTTGATTACCTACACGGCCGGTCCGCTCAACAGCGCGACTCAGGGCGTGACTATCACGGGCACGATTAGCGGGACGGCGGTGACTGATTCTGAGCACCTGACCGTGGGTGGGCGACCTGCCAGCATCGTGATCGGCACTGGCTCCGAGATCATCATCAAGGATGAATCGACCTATCAGGATCCGTTCACGGTTCTGGTTGCTGATTCGGCCGGCAATCCCGCACCCGATGCCACTTTCCGCCTGAGCGTCCGCTCAATCGGGTACTTCGAAGGTACATTTGGCGACTTGAGTGTCGAATGCCTGAATGAAGACCTGAACGACAACGATATTCTGGAAACCAACTTGGGCGAGGATCTAAATGGGAACGGCCGTCTTGACCCTGCCCGGGTTGCGACCATTGATTCGACGATTCCGCTGGATGCAGATGGTTCCGGACAGTTCTTCCTGACCTATCCCAAGGATCGCGGTGGCTTTGTTCGCGTTGAAATCACGGGCATTGCCACGGTGAGCGGTACCGAAACGACGGCAAAGCGCACCATCGTGCTGCGTATTGCCGAGGAAGATGTCGACAATCTGCCTGGGGTCAGCCCCTACGGCACAGACAAGATCTGCGCAACGCCGAACTGAGGCGACAGCTCTCGCGGGTGTCATGAGGGCGCGGATCTGATCCGCGCCCTTTTTTACGCTACTTTCTCGACCGCTTCAGCGCTGCATCACTCGATGCGAGAGCCAGTTGCCGAATCCCACCACCAGCGCAATCAGTCCGATCGCGAACCGCGACTGAATGCGTTCTCGTTCCTGCCGGATTTCCCCCTCAACTTCGGCGCGGATCTGCTGGCGCAGGTCGGCGAGTCGCTCGGCGTCCGGTTGCAGGTGCGGGCCGCGACGCTGCAGGTCGAGCCGCAGGTTGAGTTCGGCCGAGGCTTCGATATCCGCTTCGCTGTAGGTGGGAAGTTCGTACCAGGCCTGGCCGTAGTACGCGGTCATGCCTAGGCCGATAGCCAGCGCCAGGTAGGTCAGGGAAGCGAACATCGGACGCGGATGTGGCGACATAGGCCAGGGAGGCTCTTGCGGGCTGAGGGTGCGCCGATTGTAGAAGGCTGGCGGCGGAGCCGCTGAGACCACGCGCTTTCTACGCTCGAAGGCCGGCGCCCTCCGGCGCGGAGCGCTACGCGTGCGAGGGCGGGGTCTCATCCGGCGTCTTGCGCCGGTACTCGCAGAGGTCGTGAATCACGCAGTGCGGACAGTCCGGCTTGCGCGCCTTGCACACGTAGCGCCCGTGCAGAATCAGCCAGTGATGCGCATCGCGCGCAAACTCCGCCGGAGTGAATTTCACCAACTTGTCCTCGACCGCCCGCACGGTTTTTCCGGGGGCCAGACCCGTGCGGTTGGAGACACGGAAGATGTGGGTGTCCACCGCAATCGTCGGCTCGCCAAATGCGGTGTTGAGCACGACGTTCGCTGTCTTGCGTCCGACACCGGGCAGCGCCTCCAGGGCTTCGCGCGCGCGGGGCACTTCGCCGCCATGCCGCTCAATCAACTGCTGGCACAGACCGATCACGTTTTTGGCCTTGGTCTGATAGAGGCCGATGGTCTTGATGAAGTCGCGCAGCCGCGCCTCACCCAGTGCCAGGATGGCGTGCGGCGTATTGGCTACCGGGAACAGACGCGCGGTGGCCTTGTTGACGCCGACGTCGGTGGCCTGCGCCGACAGCACGACGGCAACCAGCAGCTCGAACGGCGTGGTGTAGCGCAGTTCGGTGGTCGGCGCGGGGTTGGTGTCGCGCAAGCGCGTGTACAGGAGCTGACGTTTGCTAGCGTTCATGGGCATCGGAAGTGGCTGCGGGATTCTGCAATGCGTGCGGCCGCAGTGCGAGCAGCGCCGAGAGCAACCCCACCGCCAGGGCAGCCGAAGCGAGCGGCGCCATCGGAGGGAATCCGAGGCGGGCAATGCCAACCATCAGCAGCACGCCGGTCGTCAGCCCCAGCATCGGCGTCCAGTGTGCCCAGGCGACGCCCGGAACGGTGGCCGCAACCAGTGCCAGCAGGACCGCCGACGCCGGCCATGCCAGCGGGAGCGGTGCCACCAGCGGAGCCAGCAGCAGGATCGCGGCGGCGGCCGAGGTGCAGACGATCACGCGGCCCAGCAGCACGGCCTGGGGGATCTGCAGCAGGCGTTTCAGGGCGCAGTCAGTCAGTGCGCTCAGGCCGAGCTGGATCGCCCACAGCCCGCTCAGCACCGCGGCGCCGCGCAGGTCCGCCGTCGCCGGTGCGGCGACGAGCACCGCGAGCGCCAGCGAGAACCGCAGATCATGAGAGGTGCTCATCGCGGGGTGCCCCCTGCAACGCGCAGTCGTTGGAGGGCCTGTTGCTGCGCGGCGTCGAGCGCCGCCGTGATCGCACGGGCGGTGATCGTGGCGCCGGTCAGTTGGTCGACGTTCGGGTTGGCCTGCCAGCGCGCGGTCAGATCGCCCGCATAGGCAGGGGTTTCGTGATGGCGCTGAAGACGGGAGCCCAGCAGGCGGCCCTCGCGGTCCACCGCCACCTGTAGGACGATGTCGCCGCTGTAGCCCTGCGCCGATGCGGTCACGATGACGGCCATCACGGCGTCGGTATCGCGATGCACGAGGCGCCAGGCGGGGTTGCCGGGATCGGCGTCGTCAAACGGCTGCCATTGCAGCGACGGTCCCGACAATGCCGGCGGCAGCAGTGACCGCAGCGCCGCCTGTGTATTGCGGTCGGCGGTATCGCGGCGGAGCGCCGCCGTGCGCGTGTCGAGCGCCTGCAGCAGCAACACGGCGGCAATGGTCAGCCCCGACAGCGCAAACAGGGCGCGCCAGGCGCTCATGACCGGGCCGCCGGCCGGCGGGTGAAACCGCGTTCGAGCCCGGGTGCCAGCGCGTTCATCAGCAGCACCGCGAAGGCAATTCCGTCCGGATACGCGCCCCAGCGGCGGAGGGCGTACAGCAAGGCCCCGATACCCAGGCCATAGAGCCACTGCACGCGCACCGCGCGCGGCGCAGCGCCCGGGTCGGTGGCGACAAAGCAGGCGGCGAACAAGACGCCACCGCTTGCCAAGTGAACAAGGGGAGAGGCGGCGCGATCCGTATCGAGCATCCACGGCAGCAGCGCACAGATGCTCAGCCCTACCAGCATCCCGACGCTGATCCGCCATGCCAGCCGGCCGTGCCGTGCCAGCCAGGCCGCGCCCCCCAACCAGGCCAGCGCCGGCAGCGATGACAGACCCGGTGAGGGCGCGTGTGTCCGGTACACCTCGCTGAGGGTCTGCTGTTGCTTGAGGGCTTCAGACATCGTCGTCAGCAGCGTGGCACCGCTGCTCGCATCCGTTGGCCCATAGAGCTGTGCGGGGACGAATACGGCGAGCGCCGCGTACGCCAGCATCGCCGGATTGAAACCGTCGAGTGCCTGTCGGCCCACCAGCATCGCGAATGCACCGGCGAGTGCGGCCAGGCCCGGCGATAGCGAAGGCGGCAACGCCACGGCCAACACACTGGCGGTGATCAACGCACTGCCATCCAACAGGCTATGGCCAGCCCGCATCGATCGAGGCGCCGCCGCCGCAACGCAGACGCCGGCGAGCAGCAGCAGGCGCAACGGTAACTGTGGATCGACCAGCAGGGCGTGCAGGATCATCCCCGGCGTCAAGGCCAGCAGGAGCGGGAGCAGGGTCCGCCGAGCGTCGTGCGCCGCGCTCATGAATCGCGGTGCGACGGCGTGCGGCGGGCGCGGGCCGCCGCAATCGCGCGGGCGACCGGGTCGTCGGCCCCGGTATCGGGCGGGTGCACGACCGTGGGGGGAGAAGGTGCGATTTCGGGCTGCAGGCGCGCGCGTCGCAGGCGACGGGCTTCGACCTGCGCGGTGTCGAGGGCTTGCAGCCGCTGGGTGCGGGCTCGATGGCGCTGCTGCGCGACCGCGCGCTGGGCCTCGATGTGCGAGGCATAGGTCCCGCCGACGGGTGCGGCCGGCACGACGGCAATGCAGTCGACGGGGCAGGGTGGGATGCACAGGTTGCAGCCCGTGCATTCACCGGCAATCACGGTGTGCATCAGCTGATTCGCGCCGAGGATCGCATCGACCGGACAGGCCTGGATGCACTTGGTGCAGCCGATGCAGACCGCCTCGTCGATGACGACGCGGGTGGCGGCCTGCTTGATCACCCCATAAACCGGATTCACGGGCTGATAGGGGCGCCCCAGCAGGTCGGCGAGGGCGCGCGCACCGGCGTCGCCGCCGGGCGGACAGCGATCCGTCTCCGCCTCGCCGGCGGCCAGCGCCATCGCATAAGGACGACAGCCTTCGAATCGACACTGCCGGCATTGCGTCTGCGGCAGGATGGCCTCGAGCCGATCGACGAGCACTTCGACGCTCATGCGTGCATCATCGTGGACAGCGCCGATAGCGCCAGCAGCACGCCCCCCATGCCCAGCAGGAAGCGGGGCACCTTCGGCGTGCGGGTGATCATGTGACGTGCGACACCGACGAAGGCCGCGCCGCCGCAGAGCGTACCGGCGAGCAGACCCCAGCCGATGCGGGCAATCACATCGGGCGGTGCGTCGGTCAACAGCAGCCAGGCGGCGCTCGCGGCGAGCAGCGAGATCAGTGCGCTTGAGGCGGCCTGACCCGGCGGGCCGAGATGGGCGCGCAGCAGGAAACCGACGGCCTGCGCAGCCAGCACGCCCGTCAAGCCGGCGAGCAGCGGTGCGTAGAGCGAGCGAAGCGCGGGCGTGATCAGCAGTTCGAGGGTCGCGGCCAGCAGCGCGGCTGTGGCGATGCTGCCGGCGATCCAGCCCGCAAACGGTCTGAGGCGGGCAGGGTGTACGGCGGCCGGGGTTGATGCGCTCATGGCCGCGCCGATCAGCGCGGCCATGACGGTCAGGATCGCGAGCCCGTGCGCCATGCGCGGTGGTCCTCGCGGTTCGCGCTACTTGATGCGCATGCCCGGCTGAGCGCCGGCATCCGGCGACAGCAGGAAGGGGCCGCCGCGGTCATCGCTGGCGGCCAGCACCATGCCTTCAGACAGACCGAACTTCATCTTGCGCGGCGCGAGATTGGCGACGCAGACGGTGAGTCGGTTCACCAGCGTCTCGGGCGCGTATGCAGCCTTGATGCCGGCGAACACCTGACGCGTACCGAGCGGCCCCAGATCCAGGCTCAGACGCAGCAGCTTGTCCGCGCCCTCGACATGTTCGGCGCTGGCGATGCGGGCAATGCGCAGGTCCACCTTGCTGAAGTCCTCGATGCCGATGGTCGGGCTGTCCACCGGGGTCGCGGCCGGCGCGGCGGTGACCGTCGGGACCATAGCCACCGGGACCCCTGCAGCCGGGGTGTTCTGCTTTTCTTCTTCGATCATGGCGGCGATGGCCTGCGGTTCGATGCGGGTGATCAGGGCGGAGTACGGCTGGATGCGGTGATCCAACAGCGGCTTCTGTGCGTCGGCCCACTGCAGTGGCGTGATGTTGAGGAACGCCTCAACCTGACCCACCAGTGCCGGCATGACCGGCTTGAGATAGATGCTGAGTTGGCGGAAAAGATTGAGGAAGGTGGTGCAGACCTGATGCAGGAGTTCCCGCTGCCCATCCTGCTTGGCCAGCGTCCAGGGCGCGAGCTGCTGGATCTCGGCGTTGGTCTCGTCGGCCAGCCGCATGATCTCCCTCAGGGCGCCAGAGAAGTCACCAGCCTCGAACATCGCGCCCAGCGCATCGGACTGCGCAGCGGCGACGTCGAAGCGGTGGCGATCATGCATGACGCTGGCGAGCTTGCCATCGAACAGCTTTTCGATGAAGCCCGCGCAGCGGCTGGCGATGTTCACGTACTTGCCGACCAGATCACTGTTGACACGGTTGGCGAAGTCCTCGAGGTTGAGGTCCAGATCGTCGACGCCGCTGCCGATCTTGGCGGCAAAGTAGTAGCGCAGGTATTCCGGGTTCAGATGGTTGAGATAGGTGCGCGCCTGGATGAAGGTGCCGCGCGACTTGCTCATCTTGGCGCCGTTGACGGTGAGGTAACCGTTGACATGCAGTTGCGTGGGCGTGCGATGACCGGAACCCTGTAGCATCGCAGGCCAGAACAGGCCATGGAAGTTGACGATGTCCTTGCCGATGAAGTGATGCAGCTCGGCGGTCGAGTCCGCAGACCAGTACGCGTCAAAGTCCAGCTTCTGCTTCGCGCACAGCGCGCGGAAACTCGCCATGTAGCCGATCGGCGCGTCGAGCCAGACATAGAAGTATTTCCCCGGCGCATCAGGAATCGGAAAGCCGAAGTAGGGTGCATCGCGCGAGATGTCCCAGTCCTTGAGTCCGGCCGCGAACCACTCCCTGAGCTTGGCCTTGATGGCCGGATGGGCGACATCGCCGGATAACCACCGCTCCAGGAAGTCCTGGAACTTACCGAGTTCGAAGAAGTAGTGCTCGGATTCCTTCATCACCGGCGTGGCGCCGGAGACGACCGAGCGCGGGTTCTTCAGATCGGTCGGCGAATACGCTGCGCCGCAGTTCTCGCAGTTGTCGCCGTACTGGTCGGCGGTACCGCACTTCGGGCACTCGCCCTTGATGTAGCGATCCGGCAGGAACATATCCTTGACCGGATCGTAGAGCTGCGCGATCGAGCGCCGCGCGATCGCCTGGTGCTCGCCGTCGCGCAGGCGCGTGTAGATCAGTTCCGAGAGTTCGCGGTTCTCGTCGGAGTGGGTCGAGTGGTAGTGATCGAAGGTGACATGGAAATCCGCGAAGTCGCGCATGTGCGCCTGGCGGATGGTCTCGATGAAGGCCTCGGGTGCGACCCCGGCCTTCTCCGCCGCGAGCATGATCGGGGTGCCATGCGCGTCGTCGGCGCAGACGTAGTGAACCGTATTCCCCTGCATGCGCTGGAAGCGCACCCAGATGTCGGCCTGGATGTAGCCCACCAGATGACCCAGATGAATCGGGCCGTTGGCGTAGGGCAGGGCGTTGGTAACGAGCAGGTTGCGCGGCATGGAATCGGGTGGGAATCGAACCCGCGGAATTATCGCATGCGTGGACAGGCCGGGTTCAGGACGGATTCAGACCCTGAATGGATACTGGCGCCCATCGGGACCGCGGCCACGGTCTCCCTCGATCCCTCCCGCTGCCCGGCTCCGGCCGGGCTTTTTTATGGAGCGGCGCTGCGGGTACAGTCGCATCATGAACACGCCTACTGCCTCACTGCCTGCCCTTAAGACCCGCTTTGCGCTGGCCATTCCCGGCGCCACGGCCACCGATCGCTGGAAGCCGGTCCATGCGCCTTATGACCGCACTGTCATTGGCGAGGTGGAGCTGGCCGATGCGGCGGCCGTCGAGCAGGCGCTGAAAACCGCGCAGGCGCTGTTTCGCCATCGTCGGCAGTGGCTGCCGCAGCCGCGTCGTATCGAGATCCTTGAGCGTACCCGCCAGCTGCTGCTGGATCGCGCCGAGGACTATGCGCGCGAGTCCGCACGCGAGGGCGGCAAGCCGCTGGCGGATTCTCGGGTCGAGATCGCGCGGGCGGCCGACAGCCTGCGCGCCTGCGTCGACGCGCTGCGCACCGAGGCCGGCGAGGTGATTCCGATGAGCCTGAATGCTGCATCCTCGCAGCGGCTGGCGTTCACGCAGACCGAGCCGATCGGCGTGGTCGTGGCCATCAGTGCGTTCAATCACCCGATCAATCTGATCGCGCATCAGGTGGGTCCGGCGATTGCGGCGGGGTGTCCGGTCATCGTCAAGCCGGCCGGCACCACGCCGCTGTCGTGCTTCCGCTTCGTGGAGCTGTTGCGCGAGGCGGGCCTGCCCGAAGGCTGGTGCCAGCCCCTGCTGACCGAGTCCTCGGCGCTGGCCACGCGGCTCGCCAGCGACGCGCGCGTCGCCTTTCTCAGCTTCATCGGCAGCGCTAAGGTCGGCTGGACCCTGCGTTCGCAACTGGCGCCCGGCGCGCGTTGCGCACTGGAGCATGGAGGCGTCGCCCCGGTGATCGTGGCGGACGATGCCGATCTCGATGCGGTCGTGCCGGCCATCGCCAAGGGTGGCTTCTATCACGCGGGTCAGGTCTGTGTGTCGGTGCAGCGCGTGTTTGTCGCGCGCGCGCAGGTGGATGTGTTCTGCGAGCGGCTGGTTGCGGCGGCCAGGCAGATGAAGGTGGGCGATCCGACCGCCGCCGACACCGAGGTCGGCCCGCTGATCACGCCGGAAGAAACCCAGCGTGTGCAGGCCTGGGTCGACGATGCCCTGGCCGAAGGCGCGCAGCTGCTGTGCGGCGGGCGCCCGCTCTCGGAAACCTGCTATCCGCCGACGGTGTTGCTGGACCCGGCGCCTGCCGCCAAGGTGTCGACGCAGGAGGTGTTCGGCCCGGTGGTCTGTGTCTACGCCTATGACGATCTGGAAGACGCCCTGGAACAGGCCAATGCGCTGCCGTTTGCGTTCCAGGCGGCGGTCTTCACCCGCGACCTCGACACTGCGCTGCGGTGCTACCGTGGCCTCGATGCCGCTGCGGTCATGGTCAACGACCACACCGCGTTCCGGGTCGACTGGATGCCGTTCGCCGGCCTCAAGCAGTCGGGTCTGGGGGTCGGCGGGATTCGCCACACGCTGCACGATCTGCAGGTGCGCAAGCTGATGGTGGTGAAGTCGCCTTTGCTGTAGCGCTCCTGCGGCACGGCGCCGCGCTAGACTGCGCGCCGCTTTCGATCCCGGATTTGCCATGACCGTCACGCGCGACCGCCTGCTTGCCGTCCTTGATGCCACCGCGCATCCCCTCGTCGGTAGCGGGTGGGTCGCGGCCGGGGCCGTGCAGGCAGCGGAGGTCCGCGGGGATCGGGCGCAGCTGCGGGTGGAGCTGGGGTTCCCGTTCGCTGGGCTGCGCGAGCGCCTGATCGCCGATCTGCGCGAGTTGATCCGTGCCGGCTGCGGTCTGGAGGCGGACATCGACCTGAGCTGTCGCGTTGCCAGTCACGCGGTGCAGAAGAATCTCAAACCCCTGCCGGGCATCCGCAACCTCATCGCGGTGGCCAGCGGCAAGGGCGGCGTCGGCAAATCCACCGTGGCGGTGAATCTGGCGCTGGCGCTGCAGGCCGAGGGCGCGCGCGTTGGCGTGCTCGATGCGGACATCTACGGCCCCAGCCAGCCGACCATGCTCGGGGTTGCCCGCGAGCGACCGACTTCGCCGGACGGCAAGCGCATGCATCCGATCCACGCGCACGGACTGCAGGCAATGAGCATTGGTTTCCTGATCGATGACGATCAGCCGATGATCTGGCGGGGTCCGATGGTGACGCAGGCGCTGGCACAGCTCCTGAACGAGACGGCCTGGGACGACCTCGACTATCTGATCGTCGATCTGCCGCCGGGCACCGGCGACATCCAGTTGTCGCTGGCGCAGCGCATGCCGGTCAGCGGCGCGATCATCGTGACCACGCCGCAGGACATTGCACTGCTGGACGCGCGCAAGGGCCTGCAGATGTTCCGTCGCGTCGGCGTGCCGGTGCTGGGCGTCGTCGAGAACATGGCCTGGCATGCATGCTCCCATTGCGGTCACCACGAAGCGATCTTCGGCGAGGCCGGCGGCGCCCGGATGGCGGCCCAGTACGGGACCGAGCTGCTCGGCCAGCTGCCGCTGGACATCCGCATCCGCGAACAGGCCGACAGCGGCCGACCGACCGTGGCCGCCGAGCCGCAGGGCGAGCTGGCGCAGCGCTATCGCGACATCGCCCGTCTTGCCGCAGCCCGGCTCGCCTACAGCGTCTCTGCCGCGTCGTTCCCCGAGATTTCGGTCAGCGACGACTGAGCCGTGCGCCGGACGCTGCTGATCCTGATGGTGCTGGCCGGGGCTGTCGGCCTGCAGCGCGGGTGCGAACAGCGGGAGGTTTCGTCGCGGCCGGGCATTGCCGTGCGCGCCGCGCCGCAGCAGGCCGCGCTCGCGCCGGAGGAGGCGCGCCCCTTCGACCACGGCGGCTACCGCATCGAGCCGCAGGCCGCCTACCAGATCCGCGCGCGGCTGCTGGCGCGCGAGGCCTACCATCTTGGGCGCGAGGCCGAGCTGTCGCCGGTGGATTTCGCGCTGGGCTGGGGGCCGATGTCCGATCCCTCGGTGCTGGCGGGGCTGAGCATCTCGCAGTCCGGTCGCTTCTTCTGGGTCCGCTGGGCGGCGGAGCCGCCGATTCCGCCGGCGCAGATCTTCATCCATGCCGCCAACACCCATCTGATTCCGGCCGACGACACGGTGCGCCGCGCGCTCGATAGAATGCGCCCCGGACATGTGGTCCACCTGCAGGGCAGCCTGGTCAATCTCAGCGCGCCGGACGGCTGGCGCTGGAACAGCTCGCTGGTGCGCGATGACATGGGGGCGGGAGCCTGCGAACTGTTCTGGGTCACCCGCGCCTGGATCGACAACGACACGAAGACATGAGCATCAAATCCGACAAGTGGATCCGCCGCATGGCGGCGCAGGGCATGATCGAGCCGTTCGAGCCGGGACAGGTGCGCCATGTCAACGGACACAAGATCGTCTCCTACGGCACGTCGAGCTACGGATACGACGTGCGCTGTGCCAACGAGTTCAAGATCTTCACCAACATCAACTCGACCATCGTCGACCCGAAGAATTTCGACGAGAAATCCTTCGTCGACGTGAAGTCCGATGTCTGCATCATCCCGCCGAATTCCTTCGCGCTGGCGCGTACGGTGGAGTACTTCCGCATTCCGCGTTCGACGCTGGTGGTGTGCCTGGGCAAGAGCACCTATGCGCGCTGCGGCATCATCGTCAACGTCACGCCGCTGGAGCCCGAGTGGGAAGGGCATGTGACGCTGGAGTTTTCCAACACCACGCCGCTGCCGGCGAAGATCTACGCCAACGAAGGCGTGGCGCAGATGCTGTTCTACGAGTCCGACGAAATCTGCGAGACCTCCTATCGGGATCGCGGCGGAAAGTACCAGGGCCAGACGGGCGTCACGCTGCCCAAGACCTGAGGCCGGACCGGTCTCATCGCGCCGATGACCGCGATTGTTGCTGGCGCCAGGCACTCGGCGAGGTGCCGGTCCAGCGCTTGAAGGCCCGGGTGAAGTTGCTGGGGTCGGCGAAGCCCAGTTGCCAGGTGATCTCGGCCGCGCTGCGGCCCTGGCGCAGATAGGACAGCGCCAGCTCGCGGCGGACGTCGTTCAGCAGCGCCTTCCAATGGGTGTCCTCGGCGGCTAGCCGGCGCAGCAAGGTGCGCGGTGTCAGATGCAGCGCGGCGGCCAGCGCCTCCCGGGTTGGCTCGCCGGACGGCAGATGCCGGATCAGAAGCTCGCGCACGCGCTGCGATACCGGCTGCGCGTCGAAGCGTTTCAAATACTCGGAGGCTGTGGCGTCGTAGTGGCGCGTGGTGGCGTCGTCGGCGCCCGGCAGAGGCGCTTCCAGCAGCGCGCGGTCGAAGCGCAGGCGATTGTCGGCCGCGCCGAAGCGCAGCGGGCAGCGGAAGAACTGCTGGTACGGCGCCAGATCCGCCGGTGCGGCGTGGCGGAATTCACAGGCCAGCAGACCCTCCTCGGTGCCCGCCAGGGCGCGGCCCAGATTGACCGCTGTCGCCATGAATGCCTCGAAGGCAGCATCGGCCAGCGGCAGGTCGCGCGCGGGTGCGCGGTAGACCAGATCCACCTGCGTGTCGCCGGCGTCGAGCAGGATGTCCGCGGCATCGGAGACCAGCCGCGAGTAGCGCACCATGCGCATCAGGGCGTCGGCGAGCGTGCGGCTGGCGCGCAGCGACTGTCCCAGCGCGTGCATCGTGGCCGGCTGCACGTGATGCGGAACGGCCAGCGACAGCGAGGGCTCGGTGGCCTCGATGGCCAGCGCCCAGAAGCGGGTCATGCCGCGCGTCGGGTAGCGCGCACCCGGCTTGTCCAGCAGGGCCGGATCCAGGCCGGCCTGGGCCAGCAGCGCCGTGGCATCGAGGCCGCGGGTGCGCAGCGCGCCGGCAACCGCGGCCGCCCAACTGGCAAGCGTGGTGGGTTCGGACATAAGGTGCGGGAACACTGTCCCATCCGGACAACCAGCGCAAGCGCGGAGCCGGGTAGTCTGCGGGGCAGACGGCATCCGACAACCCGACCGTCCCGAGGAGAGTGCCATGCGTCCGATGATTCCCGCCCTGGGCGGTATCCTGCTGCTGACCCTGTCGGCCTGCGGCGACAAGCCCGCAGCACCTGCTGCGGTGACGGTCACGAGCCCGGAGGCGCTGAAGGCGCATAGCGCCGAATTCCAGCGCGAGGTGCGCCGGGTGGCGGACGGCGTGTACGTCGCGATCGGCTATGGCATCGCCAACTCGATCCTGCTGGAAGGCAGCGACGGCGTCATCGTGGTCGACACGATGGAAACGGCGGAAAGTGCGCGCGAGGTGCTGGCCGAGTTCCGCAAGCTCACCGACAAGCCGGTGAAGGCCATCATCTACACGCACTCGCATCCGGACCATATTGGCGGCGCCCGTGTCTTCGCCGAGGGCAACGACGCGGTTCCGGTGTATGCGCAGCGGGCGGTCATCCGCAACATGGAGAAGACCTCCATCGAACTGCAGACCGCCATCACCCAGCGCTCGCTGCGCATGTACGGCTCGCTGCTGTCGCCGGAGGAAATGGTCAACGTCGGCATCGGCCCCGAGGTCGCGGTTCACGCCAACAGCACGATCAACTCGCTGCGCCCGACGCGCGAGTTCGACGATCGCCTGGAAGAGACGGTGGCCGGCATCCGCTTCGAGCTTGTACATGCGCCGGGCGAGACCGACGATCAGTTGTTCGTCTGGCTGCCGGACCGGCGCATCCTGTTGCCGGGCGACAACCTCTACAAGGCCTTTCCGAATCTCTACACGATCCGCGGCACCTCGTATCGCGATCCGCGCGGCTGGGCCGATTCGCTGGATGTGATGCGCGCGCTTAAGCCCGCGATCCTGGTGCCGAGTCACACGCAGCCGCTGGTGGGGGAGGCACTGATCGACCGCACGCTGACCGATTATCGCGACGGCATTCGCTATCTCTACGACCAGACACTGCGATACATCAATCAGGGCTTGACCCCGGACGAGATCGCGGCGCGCATCCGCCTGCCCGCACATCTGGCCGCCTCGCCCTTCCTGCAGGAGTTCTACGGCAAGCCCTCCTGGTCGGCGCGCAGTGTGTTTGCCGGCAACTTGGGCTGGTTTGACGGCAATCCCTCGACCTTGCAGCCGCTGGCCCCGGCGGTGGAGGCCGAGCGCATGGCGGCGCTGGCGGGCGGCATCGATGCCCTGGCGCAGCATATCGAGCAGGCTGAAAAGGCCGGTGCCCACCAATGGGTCCTGCAGCTCTCCGATCACGTGTTGCGGCTGCAGCCGGATCATGCGGCAGTCAAGCAGGCGCGTATCGCGGCGCTGCGGGCGCTGGGCGAGCGCGAGGCCAATCCCAATGCACGGCACTGGTATCTGATGACGGCCCGCGAGCTGGCGGGCGAGTTCACGTTGCCCACGCGCATTCTCAAACCGACCCCCGAGATGCTGGCGCAGATGCCGCTGAATCGCTTCTTCGACGGGCTGGCCGTCAATCTCGATGCCGAGGCGGCGGCGGACACGGTGATCGCGGTCGGGTTCGAGTTCAGCGACAGCCCCGAGCGATACACCTACCTGATTCGCCGCGGCGCGAGCGAGGTCGTGCCCGAACTGCGCGATGATGCCGATATCGTCGTGCGGGTCTCCGCGCAGGCGTTCAAGGAGATGCTGGCGCAGGTGCGCAACCCGGCCGTGAGTCTGGTGCGCGATTTTGAAGTGACCCACGGCAACAAGCTGGCGTTCGCGCAGTTCATGCGCCTGTTCCAGCCCTCGGAGCGTGGCTCGTGATGAAACGTAGGCTGTCGATGATGGTGCTGGTCGCAGCGCTGACCGCCTGCGCGTCCAGCGAGCGCGATGAAACGGCCACCGGCGCTGCGCCGTCGGTCGCGCCAAGCGCGGAGACCTCGATGCTCGCGCTCAATTGCGCGTGGCTGCTGCGCAGCGATCCGGATCTGTTGAATATCGCGTTTCCTGATGAGGGGGCCCTCTACTGGGTCGCCGCTGTCCCGGCGCTGCCCGGCACCCGTCTGCGCGTCGAGGCCGACTTTCCGCAGGCCCGCTACTTCTCGTTCAACACCTACGATCCGGCGCTGCGGCCCACCGATGTCCTGACCGACTACCAGCTCGATGCGGCGACGGGCGGCAATCCCTATCGCCAGGGCGGCGCGACCGGGCGGTATGTGGCCTACATCGAACCGGGAGCGGTACCGCAGGCCCGCGCACCGAACACGCTGTATGCCGGACAGATCGATCTGCTCGGCCGCGTCGCCTTGCCGAACCCCGCCTGGGTGCTGCTGTACCGCGTGTACCTGCCGGAAGGCAGTCGCAGCGGGGGCGTGCCGCTGCCGTCACTGCATCTGGAAGCGGCGGGACAGGAGACGCCGATTGCCCTGCAGGCCTGTGATCCGCTGCCGCCGCAGGGGGTGCCGAGTTTGCTCAACGACCTGATCCGCAACGCCAGCGATCCGGGCCTGCTCGGCCTGCTGCCGTTCCCGCTGGCACCGGATACTCCGGAACTGGTGCGCTTCTACGGCCTGCCGGAGACGCTGCGCCTGCTGCTGTCCAACGCCGTCGGCTTCAGCCTGCCGCTGCAGGCGATCACGGCGGCCGATACCGGCGGCGGCTTTCTCAGCAACATCGACAACGCCTATGTCACGACGATGATGAGCCGCGAGCAGGGCTCCCTGTACATCCTGCGCGCCAAGGCACCGCGATACGCTCGGAGGCCCACCGAGGCGCCCCTCGGCGACGCGCAGCTGCGCTACTGGTCGCTCTGCACCAACGAGTTCGTCAGTCAGCGATACGTCGGATGCCTGTATGACGCGCAGGTGCCGGTGGACGGCGAGGGCTACTTCACGCTGGTCGTCTCCGATCCGGCGCAGCGGCCTGCCAATGCCACCGACGCCCAGGGCATCGCCTGGCTGCCCTGGGGCGCGGCGTATCCGGACTCGGTGATCATCTATCGCCACATGCTGCCGTCACCGCATTTCGACGAGGCGGTGCAGAACGTGCCTTACGGCACACCGGCGCGCGAGATCATGGGCGAGTACCTGCCGCGGATCGCCTACTGTGACCGCGCGACGATCGAAGC
>JBEIOK010000253.1:0-2531 GCA_040377605.1 Nevskiaceae bacterium
CGGCAACTCGCCCGGACCGGCGGGTAACTTCGTCGAGGGTCGCAAGACGCTGAACCTGCTGCTGGAGACCCGCTACGAGAAGTCGTTCGCATTCACGATCGCCTACAACTCGTTCTTCGGCGGCGGCGCCAACAACTTGTATGCGGATCGCGACAATCTCGGCTTTTTCGTGAAGTACCAGTTCTGAGGAGCAGTTCGATGCGCAACCTACTCGCCGCAGTTGTCCTAGCGGCTACCGCCACTGCGACCGTCGCCGCGGCACCAGTCGCTGTCCCGGCCGAATCAGCGCCGCGGGCTGCGCAGACGCTGCTCACGCGCGTGACGCCCGCGGGCAAGCAGTTGGTGGCCGTCGGTGCGCGGGGGCATATCCTGCGCTCGGTGGACGGTGAGCAGTGGACGCAGTCGCCGTCGCCGGTCAACGTCTTGTTGACGTCGGTGTTCTTCCTGGACGAGCAGATCGGATGGGCGGTCGGCCATGACGCCACGATCCTGCACAGCCGCGATGGCGGCGCCCGGTGGGCGGTTCAGCACTTTGATCCGGCGCTGAACCTGCCGTTGCTCGATGTGGTGTTCACGAGCGCGACGCGGGGGGTTGCGATCGGCGCCTACGGCCTGATGCTGGAGACGAGCGACGGCGGCGCGACCTGGACACGCATGGAGTCGCCGTTGACCGAGGAGGGGCTGCATTTCAATGCGGTCAGCCCGGTGGGTGACGGCTCGCTGCTGATGGTCGGGGAGCAGGGCATGCTCGCGCGCTCGACCGACGAAGGGCGTACCTGGACGCGCCTGGCCTCGCCGTACAGCAGCTCGCTGTTCGCTGTGGTGCCGGACGGCGGGCAGGGCGCGGTCATCGGAGGCCTGCGCGGCAATGTCTATCGCAGCTACGATGTCGCCGCAGGCACCTGGACGCGCATGGAGTTGGGAGGCGTGGAATCGGTGTTCGGCATGGCGCGATTGGCCGACGATCAGGTCGGTCTGGTCGGACTCAATGCCTCCCTGCAGATCATCGCGGCCGATGGCAGCGTGATGCGCGGGGCATGGTCAATTGCCAATGCTCAGCCCGGTGTCGAACTTGGCTCGCTGAGCGGCTTGGCCTATTGGAAGGACCGCATCGTGTCCGTCGGCGATGCAGGCGTCATTCTCTGGGTGCCGGCCGCCGCGCCCTGAGCGATCTCGGACGCCGCGGTTCGCTGGCGCGTCAGCGTGAGTGGGCGCGCGGCGCGGCCGCGGCGATCGCGCCGAGGAACTGCCGGCGGATGTGCTGGACCAGCCGGGCCGTGAGGCGCGGCCGCTCCTGGGGTCGATCGATGACGTCCAGCGCCTGCGAGAACAGGTGGCGCGTGATATCCAGCGAGACCTCGAACAGCACCTCGCGATCCTGCAGTGGCACCAGATTCTGTGCTGCGATCTGATCCACGCTCTCGCGGGCGATGGTTTCCAGCACCCGTTCCAGCACGCCGCGCATCGGGCTCGCCAGGCTGTGCAGTTCGCGCGCGCCGACGGCGAAGACATCCGGGTTGGCGCTCACGAAATCCAGGAAGTACTCAACGGCGCCAACCGTGGCGTCCGCGTGCCGTGCAGCGCGACGCCGCACGTCCTTGAGCCCTGCCATCAGCTGTGCGGCGATGGATTCAGCCGCCGCCTGCCCGAGCGCTTCCGAATCCCGGAAGTGGCGGTAGAACGTGTTGTGATTGAGTCCGGCCTCGCGTGCCAGTTCGCGCAGCCCCAGCGAGGACAAGGTGATGCCATCCCGGGCCGCTAGACGCAGCGCCGCTTCGATCAGCTTCTGCTTGCCGGCAGCTGGCGCGACCCCGGGCAGGGCGGAGGGGGACGTCAGAGTCATACCCGAAGTGTAGTGCGGGTTGACAGTCAGGTATACGGTTGGATACCTTTGAAGTATCCAAGTGGATACTTCCGGGGTCCATCATGCATGCAGGACAGTGGGCGAGGCGCGTGACGGGAGGCAGGGAGCCGGCGGTGGGCAGCCGTCGAGGACTCGGGCTGCTGCTGACGGTGTGCCTGAGTGGCCTCGCGGTCAGCGGCTGTGGCGGTGGTGCCGCGTCTACGGACGCAGCCGGTGCCGCGAGCACCGGCCACAGCGCCTGGACCACGCTCGGCACCCGCGACGCGGCCAGCAAGGCCAGTCGGGCGATGACCTCCAATGCCCGCGCCCAGTGGGTCGACTACGATCCGCCGCCGATCTATCCGGGCAGCGTCGCCACGAACAACCTCCTGGTGACGATGGACGACGGCGTCGGCATCTCGCTCAACCTGGTGCGTCCGGCCCTGGCGGGTGGCGCTGCCGAGAGCACGCCGTTGCCGACGATCGTCACCTTCACGCCGTACAACAAAAACATCGGCAACGCGATTCCGCTCGGTGGCGGCATCAATCCTTACTTCGTGCAACGCGGCTATAACCACGTGCTGGTGGATGTGCGCGGCACCGGTCGTTCCGGCGGGGGCTGGGATCCTTTCAGTGCGCGAGAACAGCAGGACTACTCGCAGGTGCTGGACTGGGTTGCTGCGCAGCC
>JBEIOK010000105.1:0-9494 GCA_040377605.1 Nevskiaceae bacterium
CTCGTCGATCCCTATGCGCCCTATCCGGCCGACGTGATCATGACCGAGACCGACGACGGTCGCGCGGTCCCCTTCGTGGTGCGCGTGGAAACCGCCGCGATCAACCGCGGCATGGCGCGCCTGTCGGTGCTGGACGATCCCGCCGCCCGCGGCGCCGATGCGCCGTTCACGCCGGTGCTGTGGAACCGCAGCGTCTACTACGTCTTCGGCGAGTCCTGCGGCGTGGGCTACCAGCAGAACCGCACCGACCCCAACATCGTGCTGGGTGCGCTGGAACTCACCGAGTTCTCGGCGGACAACCTGCTGGTCAACCTGGTCGGCATCGCCGACCGTCTCGGCAAGGGCGATCTGATCGCGCACAACACGCTCAGCGCGTTCGGCAATCACTGCAACCCGATGATCAGCGCCGAGACGACGATGATCATGAAGGAGCACATCAGCGAGCAGTACGGCCCGGTGCGGTTCGTGATCGGCACCAATGGCTCGGGGGCGGCCCTGCAGCAGTACAACGCCGCCAACAACGCGCCCGGTCTGATCAGCGCGGCCATGCCGACGGCCTCGTTTGCCGATATCCTGACCACCGCGATGACCGTCGCCGATTGCGGCCTGCTGCAGAACTACTACGCCAACAGTTCGCTTGACTGGTCGCAGACCCAGCAGGCGGCCGTTAACGGCCACAACTTCCTGGCGGGCAACCAGTTCAACGCGATCTGCCAGTCCTGGGTCGACGCCTTCCTCGATCTGCTCAATCCGGAGGTGGGCTGTGGTGCGGTGCCCGAGGCGGATCGCTTCCGGGGTCCGGATCATCCCAACGGCCCCAACCTGAGCGGCGTGCGCTGCACGGTGCAGGATGCCAACGTCAACATCTTCGGTCGTGATCCGGCCACGGGATACGCGCGCCGCCCGCTGGACAACACCGGCGTGCAGTACGGCCTGGAAACCCTGCTCAACGGCACGATCAGCGCCGAGGCCTTCCTCGATCTGAATCGCAACATCGGCGGCTTCGATATTGACGGGCGCTATGTTGCCGAGCGCATGCGCATGGACTCGGAGATGGCGCGCATCGCCTACAAGATCGGGGGTGTCATCGGCCGCGGCGCACTGGCGGAGACGCCGGTGCTCGATCACGCGCCGTATCTCGATCTGATTCCGGTCGCCAACATCCACGAGGCGGTACGGCCGTTCATCATCCGCGCGCGTCTGGCCCAGCAGACCGGGCAGACCCAGACCATGGGGCTGTGGCGCGGCGTCGTGACCCAGGCGGATGGATACCCGGTGATGCAGGACTGGCTGGAGACGCTGGAAGCCCTGCGTCCGGCATTCGGCGGCGATCATGTCGCCGCCGTGCAGGCGTCCAAGCCGCTGCTGGCCAACGACTACTGCACCTTCGGCACCATCGGCGGACGGCTGGAGCTGCCGGACGCGATCCTGTTGCCGCTGGGGCTGGCACAACTCCCGCTGCTGCCGTCGATCGAGCCGCTGCATGCGGCATTGCCGGCCTTCGACGTCGATGTGCCGCTGCGCGTCAACGTGCCCGAGAACTTCGGCCCCGAGGGCCGCGGCCTGGGGATCTGCTCGCAGGTGCTGCCGGTGACGCGCACGCCGCGCATGGTCGCCGGCATGCCCTTTGTCGATGACGTGATTCGCTGCCAGTTGCGGCCGGTCGATCCGGCGGACTACGGCGGCCGTCTGAGTGAATCCCAGGTGGCTGAACTGCGCGACATCTTTCCGGACGGCGTCTGCGATTACCGCAAGCCGGCGGCCGAGGATGTCGAGCGCAGTCTGATCTGGCCGTCGCTGGGCAGCACGACGCTGGTCGAGCCGTTTGAGCTGAAATGGCGCGTGGGGCGCTCGGAATAGTCGCGAACTAGTCTTTTCGCAGGAGTCCGGCCGGGGATATCGACGACATCCCCGGCTTTTTCTTGCCCGGGGGAGACCAAAACCCGACAATACGCGCCCTTTTTGCTCCCCCTTGGTCCTGGTGCCCTATGCCGACGCGTTTCGAACTGGCCAACGCCATCCGAGTTCTCGCCATCGACGCGGTGCAGAAAGCCAACTCCGGCCACCCGGGCATGCCGATGGGCATGGCCGACATCGCCGAGGTGCTGTGGAACGACGTCCTCAGCCACAACCCGAGCAATCCGCACTGGGCCAACCGGGATCGCTTCGTGGTGTCCAACGGCCACGGCTCGATGCTGCTGTACGCGCTGCTGCACCTGACCGGCTACGACCTGCCGATCGAAGAGCTGAAGAACTTTCGCCAGTTCCACTCGAAGACGGCCGGCCATCCGGAATACGGCATCACCCCGGGCGTTGAAACCACGACCGGCCCGCTGGGCCAGGGTCTGGCCAATGCCGTGGGCATGGCCATTGCCGAGCGGGTGCTCGCCGCGCGCTACAACCGCGACGGCCTGAACATTGTCGACCACCACACCTATGTCTTCGTCGGCGACGGTTGCCTGATGGAAGGCATCTCGCACGAAGCCTGTTCACTGGCCGGCACACTGGGCCTGAACAAGCTGGTCGTGCTGTATGACGACAACAACATCTCGATCGATGGCGAAGTCGGCGGCTGGTTCGGCGACGACACGCCGGCGCGCTTCGAGGCCTACGGCTGGCAGGTCCTGCGTCATGTCGATGGCCACAACCCGGCCGAGATCAAGAAGGCGCTGGAGGCGGCGCGTGCCTCCACCGACAAGCCCACGCTGATCTGCTGCAAGACGGTCATCGGCTTTGGCTCGCCCAACAAGCAGGGCAAGGAAAGCTGCCACGGCGCGCCGCTGGGCGATGCCGAAATTGCGCTGGTGCGCGAGAAGCTCGCATGGCCGCATGCACCGTTCGAGATTCCGGACGCCGTGCGTAGCGAATGGGATGCGCGCAAGAGTGGACAGGCGCGCGAGCAGGCCTGGCAGATGCTGTTCCGCGACTATGCGGCCAAGTATCCGCAGGACGCTGCCGAGTTTGAGCGTCGCATGCGTGGGGACCTGCCAGCCGACTGGGCGCAGACGATTGCGGCCGTGATTGCCGAAGCCGCTCGCGTCGACAAGCCGGTGGCCACGCGCAAGGCCAGCAAGAATGTGCTCGACACGCTCGCGGCCAAGCTGCCGGAACTGTTCGGCGGCTCCGCCGACCTGTCCGAGTCCAACTGCACCGATTTCAAGGGCCACGTCTCGCTGCGTCACGGCAAGCTCGCGGGCAATTACGTCAACTACGGCGTGCGCGAGTTCGGCATGTCGGCCGCCATCAATGGCGCCGCGCTGCACGGCGGCCTGATTCCGTTCGGCGGCACCTTCCTGGTGTTCTCGGACTACTCGCGCAATGCCCTGCGTATGGCTGCGCTGATGAAGCTGCGCAGCATCTTCGTGCTGACCCATGACTCCGTCGGCCTCGGTGAAGACGGGCCGACCCACCAGGCGGTCGAGCATGTGGCCTCGCTGCGCCTGATTCCGGGCCTGCACGTGTGGCGTCCGGCCGACCAGTTCGAGACGGCGATCGCCTGGAAGTCGGCCATCGAGCGCAAGGACGGCCCCTCGGCACTCGCGCTGTCGCGCCAGAACCTGCCGCCGCAGGTGCATCCGGAAGCGCACATCGCCAACGCGGCGCGCGGCGGATACGTGCTGTGGGAGCCGGCGGCGCCGGCGCAGGCCGTGATCATCGCCACCGGCTCGGAAGTTCAGCTTGCGGTCGATGCGGCCAAGCGGCTGGCCGAACAGGGCAAGGCCGTGCGCGTCGTGTCGATGCCATGCGCCGACCTTTTCCTGGCACAGGACGCCGCCTATCGCGCTTCGGTGCTGCCGCCGGCCCTCAGCCGGCGTCTGGCGGTCGAGGCCGGCGTGTCGCTGTACTGGCGCGCGTTCGTGGGCCTGGAGGGTGACGTCATCGGCGTCGATACCTTCGGCGAGTCGGCGCCGGCCGCTGCCGTGTTCAAGCATTTCGGGTTGACCGTGGACACTGTCGTCGCACGGGTGGATTCACTGTTAATGGCCTAACTGGCAAGGAAACTGCAATGACTGTGAAAGTGGGTATCAACGGCTTTGGCCGTATCGGTCGCAACGTCCTGCGCGCTGCCGTGCAGAACTTCGGTGGCGACATCGAGATCGTCGGCATCAACGATCTGCTCGAGCCGGACTACCTCGCCTACATGCTCCAGTACGACTCGGTGCACGGCCGCTTCAAGGGCGACATCGCCGTCAAGGACGGCGCGCTGTTCATCAACGGCAAGAAGATCCGTCTGACCCAGGAGCGCGATCCGGCCAACCTCAAGTGGAACGAGATCGGCGCTGACGTCGTCATCGAATCCACCGGTCTGTTCCTCGACAAGGCCAGCGCCGAGAAGCATCTGGCGGCCGGCGCCAAGAAAGTCATCATGTCGGCGCCGTCGAAGGACGACACGCCGATGTTTGTTTACGGCGTGAACCACAAGAGCTACGCCGGCCAGGCGATCGTCTCCAATGCCTCGTGCACCACCAACTGCCTGGCGCCGCTGGCCAAGGTCATCAATGACAAGTGGGGCATCAAGCGCGGTCTGATGACGACCGTGCATGCCGCGACGGCAACGCAGAAGACGGTCGACGGCCCGTCGGCCAAGGACTGGCGCGGTGGCCGCGGCATCCTCGAGAACATCATTCCGTCCAGCACCGGCGCCGCCAAGGCCGTCGGCGTGGTCATTCCGGAGCTCAACAAGAAGCTGACCGGCATGTCCTTCCGCGTGCCCACGTCCGACGTCTCGGTCGTCGATCTGACCTGCGAACTGGAAAAGGAAGCCAGCTACGAAGAGATCAAGGCCGAGATCAAGGCGCAGTCCGAAGGTGCGCTCAAGGGCATCCTCGGCTACACCGAAGACAAGGTGGTGGCGACCGACTTCGTCGGTGATGCCCGCACCTCGATCTTCGACGCCGACGCCGGCATCGCACTGGACAAGACCTTCGTCAAGCTCGTGAGCTGGTATGACAACGAGTGGGGCTACTCCAACAAGTGCCTGGAAATGGTGCGCGTGGTGGCAGCCAAGTAAACGCAGCAACAATCCGGAAAGCCCCGCTCGCGGGGCTTTTCGTTTTTAGGAATTCGCAACGGAAGAAATGTCATGACCGTCCTACGCATGTCCGATCTCGATCTCGCTGGCAAGCGCGTGCTGATCCGTCAGGATCTGAATGTGCCGATCCACAACGGGCGCATCACCTCGGATGCGCGCCTGCGCGCCTCGCTGCCCACGCTCAAGCTCGCACTGGAAAAAGGCGCCTCCGTCCTGGTGACCTCGCACCTCGGTCGCCCCAAGGCCGGCAAGTTCGAGCCCGAGCATTCGCTGACCCTGGTGGCCGCATGGCTGTCCGAGCAGCTGGGACGCACGGTGCCGCTGATCACCAACTGGATCGACGGACTGTCGCTGCAGCCGGGCCAGATCGTGCTCGGCGAGAACACGCGCTTCCTCAAGGGCGAGAAGGAAAACGACGAAGCGCTGTCGAAGAAGATGGCGGCCCTGTGCGACGTCTATGTGATGGATGCGTTTGGTACGGCGCACCGTGCGGAAGTTTCCACCCATGGTGTCGCGCGCTTCGCACCGGTGGCCTGCGCAGGCCCGCTGCTGGCAGCCGAACTCGATGCGCTGGGCAAGGCCCTGGCGACGCCGAAGAAGCCGCTGGCCGTGATCGTCGGCGGCAGCAAGGTGTCGACCAAGCTCGATCTGCTCGACAACCTCGCGGATGTGGCCGACCAGCTGATCGTCGGCGGCGGCATTGCCAATACCTTCCTCGCGGCAGTCGGCAAGCCGGTCGGCAAGTCGCTGCATGAAGCCGACATGCTCGACAAGGCACGCAGCATCCTCGACAAGATCCGCACGCGCGGCGGCGATATCCCGCTGCCGGAAGATGTGGTGGTTGCGCCGGAGTTCTCCGCCGAGGCGCATGCCGAAGTGCGGCTTGCCGATGAAGTCGAAGCCGATGAGATGATCCTCGACATCGGCCCGAAGACGCGCCAGAAGCTCGCCGCGCTGCTGAAGACCAGCGGCACCATCGTCTGGAATGGCCCCGTGGGCGTGTTCGAATACGACAGCTTCGCCGCCGGCACCCAGGCCATTGCCGAGGCCATTGCTGCGAGTCCCGCGTTCTCGCTCGCGGGCGGCGGCGACACGCTGGCTGCCATCGACAAGTTCAAGGTCGCCGACCGTATCGACTACATCTCCACCGGCGGCGGCGCGTTCCTGGAGTTCCTGGAAGGCAAGAAGCTGCCGGCGGTGGAAATCCTCGAGCAGCGCGCCAAGGGCTGATGCGGGATCGCGCCGCGGCGAACTTCGTCGCGGCGCGGGCGGTCTGAGTCCCGGTCCCTGACTTGAGGAATATCCGTGACGCCAGAACACGCCATGCTGACGCTTACCCTGTTCGCCGCCTTCGTTGATGGCGCCAAGGATGATCGCGAGCGCGAACACATCCGCCGCTTTGCCGAGAGCCTGGAAGGCGAGGACACAGCATTGCCACGTCTGTATCAGGACGTCCTGCTGCGCAGGGTGTCGCTCGCTGACGCCGCAGCGGCGCTACCCGAGCTGGGCCAGCGGCAACTGGCCTACGAGATGGCGGTCGGGGTCTGCGAGGCCGATGGTCGCCAGTGCGAGGCCGAGCAGCGCTTCCTGCGCGAACTGAAAACCCTGCTGAAACTCGACGGCGATACCCAGACGCAGGAAGCGGAACGCCAGGCCACGGCGCTGGCCGAGCTGCCGCCACTGGTCGCCACGCCGGTTGATCCGCCGGCCCCCGCGTCGACGCGCGGAGCGGCCCCGCCGGCTGCCGCGGCCGTCAACGAAGCCGAGATCGACCAGTCGATTCTCAACGCCTCGATCCTCAACGGCGCGCTGGAGCTGCTGCCGCAGTCCTGGGCGTCGATGGCCATCATCCCGCTGCAGGTGCGGATGGTCTACGGCATCGGCAAGCGCTATGGCTATGAACTTGATCAGGGCCACATCAAGGAATTCCTGGCGACCGTGGGCGTCGGCATGACGTCGCAGTACCTGGAACAGTTCGGTCGCAAGCTGTTGGGTGGATTGCTGGGCGCGATGGCAGGGCGCACCGTCGGCAAGGTTGGCCGCGCGGCCACCGGCATCGCATTCTCGTTTGCGTCGACCTATGCGCTCGGGCAGATCGCCAAGCGCTACTACGGCGGCGGCCGCACGATGAATGCGCCGCTGCTGCAGTCCGAGTTCCAGCGCCTGCTGGAGCCGGCGCGCAAGCTCCAGGGTCAGTATCTGCCGCAGATCCAGCAACGCGCCGCCACCCTGGACCCGACGCAGATCCTGTCGATGGTGCGCGGCGCCCGCTGACCGGGGCTGGCGACCGGCGTTTTGTGACCGTCGTCCCGGGTTTTCTGCGAGGCTTGTCGTAGCGTTTGCGCTCGACCGGAGCACTGGACCGGCGGTTTCCAGTGAGAGCAGGAGTACGACGATGCAACAGGCGACACGGGCCACGCTGGCCGCATGGATGCTGCTGGCAACGACAGGCGCGGCGCAGGCACGCGATGACGTGCTGACCTTCCCGATCCAGGCGGCGATCGACAGCGCGGAGCCGGACATCCGGTCAAAGGTCGATGGTTCGACCGTGAAGTTCTACTTCGCCGGGCAGAAGCCCCCGAAGGCGCAGCGCACGATGGGCACGTTCACCTCGAACAAGAAAACCAACTTCGCCAACAAGAGCGATCAGGAAGGCTGCAACCGAGCGTTCCTGTCGGCGCTGATCGCACTGCATGACCGTGCACTGCGCGAAGGCGGCAATGCCGTGGTCGACATCCACAGCTACTACAAGAAGCAGGAATTCAAGAGCGCAACCGACTTCCAGTGCGGGGCCGGCGCCATTCTGGGCGGCACCGCGCTGCGCGGCACGGTCGCGCGGTTCTGATCCGGGCGCTGATCCGCCGCTCCGCGCCGGGGCGGTGGATCGGCCGCCGCTTGTAAAGCCGCTGCCGCGGCCCCATCGTGGTCGGGTCGGGCCCCTCCCGTGGCCCTGCGATGGAGAGCGCGATGAAGACCCCGATGAAAACCCTGCTCCCAGGTCTGCTGCTGTCGGCGGCCGTGCTGCTGTCCGGTTGCGGCTACAACAGCCTGCAAAGCCAGGACGAAGCGATCAAGGCCAGCTGGGCCGAGGTGCTCAACCAGTACCAGCGACGCGCGGATCTGGTCCCCAATCTGGTCAACACGGTGAAGGGATTTGCCGCGCAGGAAGAGAAGGTGCTGACCGAAGTCACCAATGCGCGAGCGCGCGTCGGGCAGGTCAATGTCTCGCCGGAAATGGTCAATGACGAGGCGGCGCTGAAGCAGTTCGCGGCCGCACAGGGCGAGCTGTCCGGTGCCTTGTCGCGACTGCTGGTCGTCAGCGAAAACTATCCGCAGCTGAAGTCCGACACGCTGTTCCGCGATCTGCAGGCCCAGCTGGAGGGCACCGAGAACCGCATCACCGTCGCGCGCGGCCGCTACATCGCCGCCGTCCAGGCCTACAACACGACGGTGCGCCAGTTCCCGACCAATCTGACGGCGATGGTGTTCGGGCTGCCGGTCAAGCCGAGCTTCACCGTCGAGGATGAAAAGGCGATCGCCACGCCGCCCACGGTGGACTTCAGCGCGCCCGCGCCCGCCGCCAACTGATTCGGCGGGGCGCCTGCTCATGCGCGCGTGGCTGCTGGCACTGAGCCTGTGCCTGACCAGCGTCGGTGCCGTGGCGCAGACGGTTGCGGTGCCGCCGGTGGCGCGCGTGACCGACCTGACCGGCACGCTCGCGCCCGCGCAGCAGCAGGCGCTCTCGCAGCGGCTTGCCGCGTTCGAGCAGGCCAAGGGCAGCCAGATCGCGGTGCTGGTGTTGCCCAGCACGCAGCCCGAAACGATCGAGCAATACGCGATCCGGGTCGCCGAGCAGTGGAAGCTCGGCCGCCGCGAAGTCAATGACGGGCTATTGCTGGTCGTGGCCCTGCGGGACCGCGCGGTACGCATCGAGGTCGGCTACGGCCTGGAAGGGGCGATCCCCGACGCCATCGCCAAGCGCATTGTCGAAGAGACGATCCTGCCGCGTTTCCGCGAGGGCGATGTGGCGGACGGCATCCGCGCCGGCGTGGAGCAAATCCTTGCGGTGATCGACGGCGAGCCGTTGCCGCCGCCTACTGCCCGCACCGCCTCGCCGGCGGATGCGCTGGGCAGCCTGTTCCCGATCCTGTTTGCGGTCGTGCTGGGCGTGGGCCAGGTGCTGCGTCGCGCGCTGGGCCCCGCACCGGCAGGGCTGCTGCTCGGCGGCGGCGCGTTCCTGCTGGTCTGGCTGGCCGTGGGGGCGCTGGTCGTCGCTGCCATCGTGGGGGTCATCGTGTTCCTGCTGACCCTCGTGGGCCTCGGCCACGGCGGCCTCATGGGCGGTGGCGGTGGACGGGGCGGCTTCGGCGGCGGCGGGTTTGGGGGTGGCGGCGGTGGCTTTGGAGGCGGCGGCGCCTCGGGACGATGGTGAGCACATGAACCCCCTGATCCGCAGCCTCAA
>JBEIOK010000257.1:0-2374 GCA_040377605.1 Nevskiaceae bacterium
GGCATCACGCGCACGTGACGGCCGATGACAATGGTGCCGGTGCGCGAGTTGACCACCACGCGGGCCGCGGCCTCGCCGGGCATGACCTCGATGGCCTCGACCACCGCCATGAAGTTCACGCGCTGTGCCGGATCAACCGGCGCGCCGACGACGACGGTGACGGCATCGCGCGCCTGCGCGAAGTCGCCGTCGAGTGCGGTGTTGATGGCCAGCGCCATGCGGGCTGCCGTCGTGAAGTCGGCGGTATGCAGATTGAGGCGGAGCTCGGGGCTCGTGGCAAATGCCGTCGGCACGACACGCTCGACCATCGCACCATTGGGGATGCGTCCCGCACTCGGAATGTTGATCGAGACCCGCGAGCCGTCCTTACCGGACACGCCGAGGCCACCGACCACGACATTGCCCTGGGCGATCGCATAGATCTGGCCGTCGGCACCCTTGAGCGGCGTCATCAGCAGGCTGCCGCCACGCAGCGAGCCGGCGTTGCCGATCGAGGAGACGGTGAGGTCGATGGCCTGGCCGATCTTGGCAAACGCCGGCAACTCGGCGTGGATCGCCACCGCCGCCACATTCTTCAACTGCGGGTTGACGCCCGGCGGCAGGCTGACGCCGAGCTGCTGCAGCATGGCCTTGAGGCTCTGCGTAGTGAACGGCGCCTGCGTGGTCTGATCGCCCGTACCGTCGAGACCGACCACCAGTCCGTAACCGACCAGTGGATTGCCGCGCACGCCTTCGACGCTGGCGAGATCCTTGACGCGCTCGGCCTGCACCGGCAGCGCGATCAACAGGGCTAGCAGCATCAGCAGGCGCATGTCAGCTCTCTTCAGAAGGGGAAGAACACGGAGGTGAAGAAGCGCGTGACCCAGCCCATGGCCCCGGCATCGGCAATGGCACCGCGGCCGCCATAGGCGATGCGGGCGTCGGCGATGCGATCCGAGGTCACGGTGTTGTCCGGGCGGATGTCCTGCGAGCGCACGATGCCCTCGACCGAGACGGTTTCGGACCCGCGCCCGAGATCGATGCGCTTGTCGCCGCGCACCCGCATTGCGCCGCCCTCCAGCATCTCGATCACACGCACGCTGACGCTGCCTTCGAGCCGATTGGACTGTGAACTGGCGCCGGCACCGGTGAACGCACTGCTGGCACCGATTTCGGTTTGCAGGATCGGCACGCCGCCGGCCGTCACCGGTCGGCCGAGTATCGTCGGGCCGTCGATGCCGACTTCGGTTTCCTTGCTGGTGCTGCTGTTGACCTTGTTCTGCGCCGTCGTGGATTCGACCAGCAGCACGGTCAGCACATCGCCGACGCGGCGCGCTTTCTGATCCTCGAACAGCGCCAGGCCCTGTCCGCTGCGGAAGATGCCGCCGTCGATGAGGGGGGCCGGCGGCGGGGGCGGTGGCGCAACCGGTGCCGAGGCGCAGGCCGCCAGCACCAGCACGGACAGCAGCGTGAGCGCGCGCATGATCGGGCTCACAGGTTGTTGGTGATGTAGGCGAGCATCTGGTCGGTGGTCGAGATCGCCTTCGAGTTCATCTCGTAGGCGCGCTGCGTCTCGATCATGTTGACCAGTTCCTCGACGACGTTGACGTTCGACGATTCCAGCGACCCTTGCACCAGCGTGCCCAGGCCCGACTGGCCCGGCGAGCCGGAGGTCGGTGCGCCGCTGGCCGCGGTTTCGGCATAGAGGTTGTCGCCCAGCGGCTGCAGGCCGCCGACATTGACGAAGTCCGCGACGGTCAGGCTGCCGATCTGCTGCGGCGCCGCCTGCCCCTGCAATTGCACGCTGACCACGCCATCGGTGCCGATGGTCACGCTCTGCGCGCCTTCAGGGACATTGATTCCCGGCTGCAGCAGATAGCCGCTGTTGTTGACGAGCTGGCCCTGGCCATCGAGCTTGAAGCTGCCATCGCGCGTGTAGGCCACGCTGCCGTCGGGCATCTGCACCTGGAAGAAGCCACGGCCATTGATCGCCAGGTCCAGGGCATTGTTGGTCTGCAGGATGTTGCCCTGCGTGAACATCTTCTCGGTGGCGACGACGCGCACACCGGTGCCGAGCATCAGCCCGGTCGGCGCCTGCGTCTGCTGCGAGGTCTGCGCGCCGGGCTGGCGCACGGTCTGGTACAGCAGATCCTCGAACGCGGCGCGGCCGCGCTTGAAGCCCGTCGTGTTGACGTTGGCGAGGTTGTTGGACACCACCGACATGCGCGTCTGCTGCGCGTCGAGTCCGGTTTTCGCCACCCACAGTGCCTGATTCATGGTTGCCTCCGCGACGGAATTCCGTCTTTGGGGGAGGCTCTTCAAGTTCCGGACCAGCCGGCTTGCGGGGGACGGATGACGGAAAACCGGCGCCGTCCAGTACACTTTCCGCTCCTCA
>JBEIOK010000151.1:0-6502 GCA_040377605.1 Nevskiaceae bacterium
GGGCGCATCCAGTCATCGCCGGCGGTCGCTGAGTAGCCCTCGTTGAAGATCAGGTACAGCACTTCCAGAACCGATCCGAGTCGCTCGCCGAGGGCTTCGCCATGCGGGACCTCGAACGGCACGCGCGCCGCGCTCAGCGTGCGCTTGGCGCGCACGATGCGTTGCGCGATCGTCGGTTCCGGTAGCAGAAATGCACGGGCGATCTCGTCGGTCGTCAGGCCGCCGAGCAGGCGCAGGGTCAGCGCCAGCCGGGCCTCGGTCGACAGCACCGGATGGCAGGCGATGAAGATCAGGCGCAGCAGGTCGTCGCCGATCGGATCGTCCAGCGCCGTGTCGAAATCCGGCATGGCCAGCTCCTGTTCCTGCAGCTCGCGCCCGATCTCTTCGTGCTTGCGTGCCTGCATCTGCTCGCGGCGGATGCGATCGATGGCGCGGTGTCGCGCCGTCGTCAGCAGCCAGGCGGCCGGCTTGTCCGGAACGCCTTCGCGCGGCCACTGCTCCAGCGCGGCCACCAACGCATCCTGAGCCAGTTCCTCGGCCAGGCCGACATCCCGTACGAGGCGTGTCAGGATCGCAATGACCTTGGCGGATTCCATGCGCCAGACGGCGTCAATCGTGCGGTGGATATCGGCGCTCATCGGCGGTCTCGGGTGGGGCACCCGGATGTTAACCGGGCATGCCGGACATGTGGACGAATTCCCACTGATGGCCGTCGAGGTCCTCGAAGCCGTGCTGGAACATGAAGCCGTGATCCTGGGCGGGCATCGGCGTCCGCGCGCCGGCGGCGACCGCCTTGTTGACGATCTGTTCGACCGCCGCGCGGCTATCGAGTGACAGGCAGATCAGTACTTCGGTGGATGCCTTCGCATCGGCGACCGGCTTTGGGGTGAAGGTCTGGAAGTAGCGATCGACCAGCAGCATCACCGAGATGTTGTCGGCCACGATCATGCAGGTGGCATTCTCATCGGTGAACTGTGGATTGAAGTGATAGCCCAGGGCGGTGAAGAAGGCAACCGAGCGTTGAAGATCGCGCACCGGCAGGTTGACGAAAATCTGAGTGGACATGATGACTCCTGAAAGATGGGTGAAGCTCAGATGCAGTGGATCATCCAGCTGACGCCGAAGCGGTCGGTCAGCATGCCGAAGCGCGGCGACCAGAACGTCTTGCTCAGTGGCATCGTGACCTGACCGCCCTCGACGAGCGCGTGAAAGTGGCGATCGGCCTCTTCGGGCGTCCGTACGTTCAGTGTCAGCGTGATGCCCTGGAACGCGGCCTTGCCATGACAGTAGCCGTCACTGGCCAGCATGCGGGTTTCGCCGATCCGGAATTCCGCATGCAGGACCTTGTCCTCGTAGCCGGCCCCCATCACGCCGGGCGGCGGCGGCTCCGGACTGTCGCGATGGCGCATCAGCGACTGCAACTCGGCGCCGACGGTGCGGCGGTAGAACTCGATGGCGGCCTCGCAGCAGCTGTCGAACATCAGGTAGCACTGTACGTTCATGATTGGAATCTCCTTCGTGTGCAGGGTCAGGGTGCGCAGATAGCTGCCCAGCAGTGACATCGTCTGCGGACGGTGTGAGCGGGTCAGTGACGCGCGGTGATCTGCTCGCGCAGGCGCTCCTCGCGCTCGCGCAGCTCCGGCGTCAGTTCCGCGCCGAAGTCCTCGGTCTCGAACACCGGGCGGATCTCGATCTCCGAATCGGTGAGCATCGGATTCGGGCAGCGCTTGACCCACTCGACGGCTTCCTCGATCGAACGCACCTGCCACAGCCAGAAGCCTGCGATCAGTTCCTGGGTCTCGGCGAAAGGCCCGTCGGTGACCGTGCGCGACGATCCGGAGAAGCGCACGCGCTTGCCGCGCATGCTGGGATGCAGGCCTTCGCCGGCCAGCATCACGCCCGCCTTGACGAGCGCCTCGTTGAAGCGGCCCATGTCCGTCAGCATTGGTTCGCTGGGCATGACGCCGGCCTCAGAGTCGGGGGTGGCTTTGACGATGACCATGACGCGCATTGCAGTGCTCCTGTGAAAGGGGGGACGAGATCGCCAGTGCGTCTCTTGTCTTCATGTCGAAGCGGCCTCGGCAAAATCGACAGGCACGCGCACGCCGCCCGCAGAAAATCTGCAAGCGCATGAAAGCACCGGAAATTCAGCGGGGGCGACAGACCGGGCCGGGAATCGCCGGCAGGCGCAGCGCGGATCGCAGGGCGCGCAGGGCGCGGGTGCGGTTCTCGGGGGCGCAGCGATAGCGCTGCACCCAGTCCAGCAGCGCGGCGATGTCCAGTGGCGTTTCGGCGGCGAGGCGACAGGCCAGCGCCAGATCCTCGTCACGATCCTCGTCGAGGAAGCCCACGAGCGCGGCCTGGACACGGCTCAGGGCGGAGGCTCCCATGGCGGGTTCAGTCCCCGTCATCGAGGTGACCGTGCACCAGCCCCTCGGGGGGCAACTGCAGATACCAGCCTTCGGCCCGCAGGCGTTCGATCACGCGCGTGACATCGACGCGTGCCAGCCGGCGCTGTTGCGACAGCTCCAGGCGCATGACCTCGGTCAGCCGCCCGGCGCGCTGGCGCAGCGGCTCCGGCAACTCATCGGTTTTCAGGTCGGCCCGCACATACAGATACATCTCGGGCTGCTTGCTGCAGCGGTAGATCAGGCAGTCGGTCTTCATGAAGGTGTCAGGCCAGCACGGTATCGAGGGCCTTCATCAGCGTCAGCATTTCGTCGGGCGAACTGTAGTGCACAAACGACAACCGCACGACCCCCAGCGCGGGATCGACCCGCATCGCCTCCAGCAGGCGCACGGCATAGAAATGTCCGGCGGCGGCCATGATGCCCTGCGTTGCCAGCCGCGCGGCGATATCGGCGGGCGGTCGTTGCGAGGAGGTGAACGACACCGTTGCAGCGCGCTGGTCCGCGCTGGTGGGGCCGAGCACGCGCAGTTCCGGTCGCGAGCCCAGGTAGTCGAGCAGACCGGCGAGCATGGGGCGCTCGGCGCGACGCAGCAGGTCGCGCACGCGCTGCGCGCGTCCGCGGTCTTCTCCGCCACCGTGATGCGCGTCCAGCGCGTCGAAGTACTCGGCGACACCCCGCGCGGCGGCGATCTGCGCATGATCGGGACCCGCCGGCACCAGTCGCTTGCGCGGCAGCGCGCCGTTGAAATAGTGGCCCTCGTTGCCGAGGCGCTCCAGCACGGGCGCGCGCACCACCATCACCCCCTGATGCGGGCCAAAGGTTTTGTACAACGAGAACAGATAGATATCCGCGCCGAGCGCCGTCACGTCCGGCAGCCCGTGCGGAGCGTAAGCCACGCCGTCGACGATGCTGAGCGCACCGGCCGCGCGGACCTTGGCGGTGATCGTGGCGACCGGATTGATGTGACCCAGGATATTCGAACAGTGCGTGAACGCCACGGCACGCGTGCGTTCGTTGAGCAGCCGATCGAGGGCCGCCGGATCGAGCGCCCCAGAAACCGGATCGACGTGCCAGACCCGGATCACGGCACCCTCGCTGGCCAGCCGGCGCCAGGCGCCGCTGTTGGCTTCATGATCCTGATCGGTGACCACGATCTCGTCGCCCGGCCGCAGTGTCCTGCGCAGCGCCTGCGCCAGCACGTAGCTGTTCTGCGAGGTGGAGGGGCCGAAGTGGATTTCGTCGGCGCCGACGCCCAGGTACTCGGCAAGCCGCTCGTAGGCCGCATCCATCCACTGGCCGGCCTCGGTGGAGACAGCGTAGCGGTAGTAAGGCTGCACTTTCAGGCGGCGGTAGTACTCGCCGAGCCGATCCAGACTGTGACGACAACAGTAGGAGCCCCCGGCGTTTTCGAAGAAGGCCTGTCCCTGCAGCCAGGGTTCGGAGAACGCCGGAAACTGGGCGCGGACAAAGGCGAGGTCAAGGGCGGCTGGCGCGGTCGGCATGGACTGGACGGATGCTGGACGTTGTCGCTGCAGAGCCTAACCCGGTGTCGCCCTCGGCGCGCGAAGCCGGAGGCGATGCCTGCATTGGCGGGCCGCCGGTCAAGCCGGTAGGCTTGCCGAGTCGGAAGCCGTAAGCCCCCACATGGTGCCACCGACGCCCTCGCGCTCGCCGCGTCGTGGAGGCGCAATCCCTGCGGTGATCCAGGCCTCTCGACAGGCCATTTCGTGAAGGGGCTGGGCTGCGGATGCTGAAGATTCCCTTGCTGCTGACGGCGTACCTGCTGGTGCGCCTGCTGGACAGGACCTACCGCTATCGGGAGGTCGCGCCCGTGGCGACCCTGCTGCCGCCGGGCCACCCGCGCCGCTACGTGCTCGCGATCTGGCATCAGAACTTGTTCTCCGGAATCCTGGCGCAGAGCGGGCGCCGCCACACGGTGATCGTCTCGCGCTCCCGCGACGGGGATCCGGTGTCATTCCTGTGCGAGCGGCTGGGCCATCACGTCGTGCGCGGCAGCTCGAAGAAGGGGGGGCGCGACAAGGGTGGCAAGGAAGCCAAGGACGACATGATCGAGGTGCTCCGCGACGGCACACCGGGTGCCGTGACCGTCGACGGCCCGCGCGGTCCGGCCGTCGAGGTCAAGCCCGGCATCATCGAGATGGCGCGCTGTTCGGGCGTTCCGATCGTGCCGTACGCCACGCTGCCGGAGCGCTACTGGAGCTTCCGCAGCTGGGATCGCTTTCGCCTGCCCAAGCCCTTCTCCCGCATCAATGTGCATTACGGCGCGCCGATCATCGTGCCGCCGGATGCGACCTTTGAGAGTTTTCCGCAGTACCAGCAGGCCATTACCGATGCCCTGAACGCGATCGAACGCGATCACGGTCGCGAAGGCGCGTCCGCTACTCGATGAAGCCGGGTTTCAGATAGCCGTCGGCGACCAGCGCCTCGATTACGCCCAGATCGTGGCCGGGCACGATGCGCACCTCGGGGTTTGAGTGTCCGAGCGCCTTTAGCGTCGTGAACTCGGCCAGCACAGCGTGCCGGTCCTCCTGGATCATCGCCGTCATGAACAGCGGGCGCTCACGCAGCACGTCGATGCTGCGTTGATGCCAGGCGACATCGCCGATCAGCAGCATCTCGCGCCCATCGGCCTGCTGCACATAGATCATTTGACTGCCCGGTGTATGGCCCGGCGCCTCGATCAGCACGACCCCCGGGGCCAGCGCCATCAGCTCGCGGTACACCAGCGGTGGATAATCCTGGAACAGCGCCTCGGGCAACGCATACGGCTTCATCCGGTCCGGGTGACGGAGCTGGGCTTCGGTGAGGCGCAGGGCCGGCAGCAGCTGCTCCAGGCGCGGGTGCGCGGCGATGCCGCCGATGTGATCCATGTGCTCGTGCGTGACCACGATCAGCGTGGCCTTTTCCAGGGCCGCGCTCATGCGCGCATAGGCAGCGTCATCAAACAGCGGCACCAGGCGCTCGGGCTTGGCCTGCGCCCGATCCATCGCGGCGTCGATGACGATGGTGTGGCTGGGAAACACCAGCTGGTAGGAATAGACGGGCAACAGCGTTCCCTTCCATGGGTCACCGGCGACCACCATCGCCTCGGCAAACTCGAAATCCATGACCCGTTCGAGCCGGACTTCGCTGGGCTTCTCGCCGGCCAGCGAATTGGCCAGCGCGCGCACCTCCGCCAGATCCAGGGAGTAGGTGAGCTTGCCCGGTGCGGGGCTGTGCAAGACCAGCAGGTAGTACGCCGGACCGCCGATGACCACCAGCGTGCCCAGAACCCACAGCAGACGTCGCAGCCACTTGCTCATGTCAGTCCCCCTGCGGCAGCGGGTCGGATCCCCGCACCTGGAGTCGCATGGTAAGCCAAGCGGCGCAGGACGCCATCGCACCGCGCGGTCACACTGCACGCCTTACACGGTTTCTGGGGTTCACCACATGCGCGGGATCAAGAGCGGCGGGTCGGCGGGGCTGATGGGCGTCTTGATGCTGAGCGCCTGCGGCAGTCAGACCCCCTCCGACGAGAGCACGACCGTGCCGATCGACGCACGACAGCTGTGCATCAACGCCGCATGCGGGTCGCGACAATCGATCCTCGATCTGCCGCAGCTGGAGAATCAGCGCTACACCCGTGCAGGCCGGTTGTTCGTGACCGGACAGCAGAACTGGTACGAGGTTGAGCGTGCGGCCGGTGGCGCGTACACCGCACGCGCCCTGCTCGAAGCGGAGGGCGGCTGCAGTGGCATGGCGGAACGCGGCGACTATTTGTATGCACTCTGCCCGGGAGGGCTTTACGGCCTGCGGCTGACCGACCCCGGCGCGACACCGCAGTTCATCGGTGCCCTGCAGGGCATGACCTTGGCCAACGGCATGGCCCTGGGGCCGGACGACCGGCTTTATGTCAGCGACGGCCCGGTGGCGCTGACGCCCAAGATCGTGCGCCTGCAGCTAGATCCGGCGGATCCGTTGCGGTTGCTCGGCCAGGAAACCTGGCTCAGCACCTTCCCCGAGTTTCCCAATGGCGTGGCCATCGCGGGCCATGCGCTTTATACGACCTTGTATGTGCCGCCGCTGGGCAC
>JBEIOK010000206.1:0-4469 GCA_040377605.1 Nevskiaceae bacterium
GCGGAGCGCTTCGCGGCACTGCAGCCGGCAGCGCCCTGAGACGCTGCCGGCTGCATCAAAGCCGCAGACCGCTGCTGACCGCTCTTAGATCGTGAGGTTCTCGCGCTCCAGCACGTGCTGCAGCGCGTTCTCCAGCAGATGCCGGCACTGCGCCGCGGCGGCGTAGAGCATCGCGTGCGTGGCGGCATCGCGGGCGTCGGCGCTTTCGCAGTCGAGGCTGTAGCGCTCGAAGGCGTTGAGGCTCATCAGCAGACCGGCGAGGTGATGCGGGCATTCGCACTTGATCGCGCTGTCCATGCCGGCCACCTGCGCGAGTTGCGCCTCGGTGTACTGGCGCGGCGGGATCGGCCGCATCAGCAGCTTCTCCACGCCGTCCGACACTTCCGGCGGCACCAGGTTGAGGCTCATGAGGCACACGCGCGCCAGATGCGTGGTGTCCAGCGGTGCGCGCACCGCGGTCAGGCCCTCGCGGTCGAGCCGCTTGAGCGTCGCGCGGCTGGCAAAGCCGTAGACGATCACCGTCAGGCGTGGCCGCAGCACGGCGGCGACGTCCAGGATCGGCCGCACATCGACGATCTGCAGCGTCGGCTGGTCCACGACCAGGACGTCGATCTCCAGCTTGGCGGCGGCCGCCGTACCCAGATCCGGATAGAGGCCGGCGATCTTGAGCTGGCTGCGGCCCCGCCAGTCCGCGTCCAGGCGCATGCCCAGCGCGCGGCCGACGATTGCCACGCGGCAATCCTCGCCGGACGGCGCACGGCGGATGCCGCTGCCGTGCAGGCGGGCGCGGATGTCCTCATCCGGCAGCCGCGCGACGGTGCCGATGGCATGACCGGCATCGACCGCTGCCTTGAGCAGCATCAGCCGATCCAGCTCGGTGCGGGAGTACAGACGCCCGCCAGCCTCGGTGCGATCCGGGGTCACGACCTGATAACGCCGCTCCCACATGCGGATCGTGGGCACCGGGATCCCGCTGAGGCGGGACACCGCGCCAATGCGGTAAAGGTTGTTGCTGGACTGTTTATCCATCTGCAGGTGATCGCCGTACACAAAACCTCCTCAACTCTACGCCAAAGCCAGAACCCTGCCGGTGCCGGGCCCTCGACAGCGGGGGCGTAACCGCACCCCAGCCACCTTGTGTTCACTTTATGTCACGTTTCGCAGCTTGTGTCTAGTCAATGTATAGGATATAAAGCCAACACAAATGCTACACAACCCAACGGAGTGCCCTATGGATGACGTCCCGATGTTCACGCCCACTTCCCGCACCGGCGCGTCTCCGGCGGGCCCCGGTCCCTTTCACGGGCTGATGCAGACCCCCACCGCGACACCCGAAGCACTGGCACGCCGCTACCGCCAGTTGCTGGTCGGCCTCGGCGAAGACCCGCAGCGAGAAGGCCTGCGCGACACGCCGCTGCGCGCCGCCAAGGCCATGCAGTTTCTGACGCGCGGCTACACCGAGAGCCTGGAGACGCTGGTCAACGGCGCGATCTTCGAGTCGCAGAACAGCGAGATGGTGATCGTGCGCGACATCGAGCTGTACTCGCTGTGCGAGCACCACCTGCTGCCGTTCTCCGGCAAGGCGCATGTCGCCTACCTGCCGCACGGCAAGGTCATCGGACTGTCGAAGATCCCGCGCATCGTCGACATGTATGCACGCCGCCTGCAGATTCAGGAAAACCTCACGCAGCAGATCGCCGATGCCGTGCGCATGGTGACGGATGCGGAGGGCGTGGCCGTCGTCATCGAAGCACGGCACATGTGCATGATGATGCGCGGCGTCGAAAAGCAGGCCTCGTCGATGACCACGTCGACCATGCTCGGCCGCTTCCGCGAGGACGCCCGCACCCGCGCCGAATTCCTGCAGCTGCTGCGCGGCTGATCCGACCTCGCAGTACCCCCAGGGCAGGCCTCAGGGCCTGCCCTTTTTCATGGGCGCCCCGCAGGCTACGCTAGCCGTCATCGCGCCCCTGCGGCGCCAGACCAGAACAACACGGGCCGCCAGGCCCACCGGGGGAGCAACAACCATGGTGATCCGCAAGCTGCAGGAAGCCGGCTGGCTGCGTAACTACAAAGTGCACGTCCCGCGCGATCTGCAGCGCGTCACCACGATCGACACCGCCGCCGAAGCGCGCGCCGCCGACAGCGGCCTGTCGCCACAAGCCCTCAACGATATCTGGCGCGCGGTGGAAAACCTCTACCGCACCCAGGCCTACCCCGGCATTTCCTTCTGCCTGCGCCGGCACGGACAGATCGTTTTCAACCGCAGCCTTGGCCACGCCCGCGGCAACGGCCCGCTCGACAGCCGCGACACGCCCAAGACCCTGCTGACGCCAGACACGCCGATCTGCCTGTTCTCGGCCTCCAAGGCCGTCACTGCCGTGCTGATCCACAAGCTGGCCGAGGAAGGCGGCATCCGCCTGGACGATCGCGTCAGTCATTACATTCCCGCCTTCGCCAGCGGCGGCAAGGGCAACACCACGATTGCCGAAGTCCTCGCGCACCGCGCCGGCGTGCCCAGCCTGGACGTGCCGCCGCAGGACCGCCGCACCGAACTGCTGCTGGACTGGGACGACGTCATCGACCGCATCTGCCGCGCCCCGCCCAAGCGCGGGCGCCAGCTCGCCTATCACGCGATCACCGGCGGCTTTGTGGTGGCCGAAGTGCTGCGCCGCGTCACGGGCCAGACGATGCAGCAATACCTCGACAGCCGCTTCCGCGAGCCGATGGGCCTGCGCCACTTCACCTATGGCCTGCCGCAGGCGCACCGGGAGCAGGTCGCCCACAACTACGTGGCCGGAACGCCGGTGCGCTTTCCGATCGCGCAGCTGCTGGAGCGCGCGCTGATCGTGCCGGTAGAAAAAGTGGTGGAAGCCTCCAACAGCGACGCCTTCATGGACGCCGTGATCCCCGCCGGCAACCTCTACGCCACCGCCGAAGAACTCTCCGCCTTCTTCCAGATGCTGCTCGACAGCGGCCGCTGGAAAGGCCGCCAGCTCCTCAAGTCCGAAACCGTTGCCCGCGCCGTGCGCCCCGTCGGCCGCATCACCGTGGACCGCACCCTGATGCTGCCGATGCGCTACAGCGAAGGCATGATGCTCGGCGCCGCCCCCGCCGGTCTTTACGGCCCGATGACCGCCAAGGCCTACGGCCACCTCGGCTTCATGAACATCCTCGGCTGGTCCGACCCGGACCGCGATATCTCCGGCGCCCTGCTCGTCACCGGCAAGGCCGTGCTCGGCCCGCACCTGCTGGCAGCGGCGCAGTTGATGGCGACGATTTGTAATCGGTGTCGGTGAGGAATGCTCTGACAGATTTAGGGACTGCAACCTGTCCAATAATCTGGCATTTATGGCAGGTTTTACTTAGGCTTCACTCACTTACCTGCGAGACCTGCCAGGTTATGCGACAGATTATTGGACAGCATGATTAATCTAATTAGGCGTTAGACCGCACGGAGAGCATTCTTGCCACTCGATAAAGGTCTTCGCGAGCGATGGCGTTCTGCTGGATATCCAGATGGCATGGGCAGCTCTAGTGTCGTGTCTCCGCCGCACGCGTCGCTTCTGCGCGTCTATCACCTGACATCCGCGATGCATGGCATCAACAGCATCGCAATGGCGCGGTTGAAGGTCTCAAGGTTTTCGGACTTGAATGATCCCTTTGAAGCGATGGGTCCCATGTGGAGACGTATAGAGCTCCGGAGCAAGGTGAGGGAGCTGAGAGATAGATGGGATTCGAAGCTAGGGCTTCTATGTTTCAGCTCCGATTGGACAAATCCCGTCCTATGGAGCCACTACGCAGACAGACATAAGGGCATCTGCCTTGGTTTCGATGTGCCTCGCGAGCACGCGAAGTCGGTGGTTTATGAAGCAAAGCGCCTCGATATTCGGACAGCCGAGTTCGAACAACTTCAAGATGCTCCGGAGCCGCCAGACGAAATCCTCCTCACCAAGTTCAAGCATTGGGACTATGAGGCGGAACGGCGTGTATTTCTGAACCTCAGCGAGTGCACCAAAGAGGGCTCTCTTTTTTTCTGGCCATTCGGCAGCACACTGCGGTTGGCTGAGGTGATCCTTGGCGATCTCTGTCCATTAGATCTCACCGCTGTAAAGTCTATGGCGGCTTGTCGAGCTCTCGGTCCGGTTGTGTTTCGGGCTCGGCTTGCAGGTAAGAGCTTCAACGTAGTTCCGGATGGGGACACCGTGGGGACCGCCAATGCGGTCTAGCACACACGTTCCAGCCGACGGACTTGCCTCCAGGCCTACGGCCCTCCGGCAAGGCCGCGGCTGAACGTGAGCGTTAAAAGCCAGGATGAGCAATGGCTAAAATTCTCCTAACCGCAGGTGGCATCCTCTTTCTTCTCATGGGGCTGGGGCATTTTATCCTCACGCTTCGTGACGTCTGGAAGCCAACCGCGTTCACGCCCACTGAAGATTCGGTTCGCGTGGCCATGCAAGGCGCTCAAC
>JBEIOK010000180.1:0-5280 GCA_040377605.1 Nevskiaceae bacterium
ACGACGAACTGGTCACGGCCTATGTTGAGCAGATCCGCGGTCTGATCGATGGCGGTGCCGATCTGCTGCTGATCGAGACGATCTTCGACACGCTCAACGCCAAGGCCGCGATCTTTGCCTGCGAGACCTATTTCGAGCAGCTCGGCCAGCGCTGGCCGGTGATCCTGTCCGGCACGATCACCGATGCGTCCGGGCGCACGCTTTCCGGCCAGGTGACCGAGGCGTTCTGGAACTCGGTCCGTCACGCCAAGCCGCTGGCGATCGGCCTCAACTGCGCGCTGGGTGGCAAGGACATGCGCCCCTACATTGCCGAGCTGTCGCGCATCGCCGAATGCTATGTCTCCTGCTATCCGAATGCCGGCCTGCCGAATGCCTTCGGCGAGTATGACGAGCAGCCGGAAGATACCGGCGCGATCCTGCGCGAGTTTGCGCAAAGTGGTCTGGTCAATATCGTGGGCGGCTGCTGCGGCACCACGCCGCCACACATTGCTGCGATCGCGCAAGCGGTGAGTGATCTGGCACCGCGTCTGCCAGCGAAGCCCGAGGCCATCTGCCGTCTGGCCGGGCTGGAGCCGCTGAACCTCAGCAAGGATCTGAACTTCGTCAATGTCGGCGAGCGCACCAACATCACCGGCTCGGCGAAGTTCCGTGACCTGATCAAGGCCGGCGACTACACCACGGCGCTGGCTGTGGCCCGCCAGCAGGTCGAGGCCGGTGCGCAGGTCATCGACGTCAACATGGACGAGGGCATGATCGACGGCGTGGCCGCCATGGATCGTTTCCTCAAGCTGATCGCCTCGGAGCCGGATATCTCGCGCGTGCCAGTGATGATCGACTCCTCGAAGTGGGAGGTGATCGAAGCGGGCCTGAAGTGCGTGCAGGGCAAGCCGATCGTCAACTCGATCTCGATGAAGGAGGGCGAGGAGAAGTTCATCAAGGAAGCGCAGCTGTGCCGCAAGTACGGCGCGGCGGTGGTGGTGATGGCCTTCGACGAGCAGGGTCAGGCCGACAGTCTGGAGCGGCGCAAGCAGATCTGTGCGCGCGCCTACAAGATTCTGGTCGAGCAGGTGGGCTTCCCGGCGGAAGACATCATCTTCGACCCGAATGTCTTTGCCGTGGCCACCGGTATTGCCGAGCACAACAACTACGGCGTCGACTTCATCGAGGCGACGCGCTGGATCAAGCAGAACCTGCCGGGAGCGATGATTTCCGGCGGCGTGTCGAACGTTTCGTTTTCGTTCCGCGGCAACAATGCCGTGCGCGAGGCCATCCACTCGGTGTTCCTGTATCACGCGATCCGCGCGGGCATGGACATGGGCATCGTCAATGCCGGCGCGCTGGTGATCTACGACCAGCTCGATCCGGAACTGCGCGAGCGCATCGAGGATGTGATCCTCAACCGGCGTGAAGACGGTACCGAGCGGCTGCTGGAGATCGCCGGCAAGTTCAAGGGTGACGGCAAGTCTCAGGAAGTGGCGGACGAGGCCTGGCGCAGCCTGCCGGCCGGCGAACGCATCACGCACGCACTGGTCAAGGGCATTGATGCTTATGTCGAGGCCGACACGGAAGAACTGCGCGCCGAGATCTTCGCGCGCGGCGGCCGGCCGATTGAGGTCATCGAAGGCCCGCTGATGGACGGCATGAACGTGGTCGGTGATCTGTTCGGCGCCGGCAAGATGTTCTTGCCGCAGGTGGTGAAGTCGGCGCGCGTGATGAAGAAGGCGGTTGCCTATCTGATTCCGTTCATCGAAGCCGAGAAGAAGCCGGGAGACGTGCAGCAGGCCAAGGGCAAGATCGTCATGGCCACGGTCAAAGGCGATGTCCATGACATCGGCAAGAACATCGTCGGCGTCGTGCTCCAGTGCAACAACTACGACGTCGTCGACCTCGGCGTGATGGTGCCGGCGCAGAAGATCCTGGATACGGCCATCGCCGAGAAGGCCGACATCATCGGGCTGTCCGGCCTGATCACGCCGTCGCTGGACGAGATGGTGCACCTGGCCAAGGAGATGAAGCGCCAGGGTTTCACGATTCCGCTGCTGATCGGCGGGGCTACCACCTCGCGTGCGCACACCGCGGTCAAGGTCGACCCGGCCTACGCCAACGGCGTGGTCTGGGTGAAGGACGCTTCACGCTCGGTGCCGGTGGCGGCGGCGCTGCTGTCGGCCGATCAGAAGCCGAAGTTGCTGGCAGATCTGAAGGCCGAATATGACGGCATTCGCGAGCGGCACGCCAACAAGGACCGGCAGGAGAAGTTCCTGCCGCTGGCGGCGGCGCGCGCCAACAAGACCCCGATCGATTGGGCGTCCTACCGCCCCATGCGTCCACGCATGCTGCTGCAGCAGACCCGGGATGTATGCGAGGGGCCGGCCTGCGATCACGTGCATCACGCGCAGACGGTTCAGCAGGTGCGCGTGCTCAAGGATTACCCGCTGTCCGAACTGCGCGAGTACATCGACTGGCAGCCGTTCTTCATCGCCTGGGAACTCAAGGGCCGCTTTCCGGACCTGCTGAACAATCCGGCCAGCGGCGAGACGGCCCGCAAGCTGTTCGCCGATGCCAATGCAATGCTGGATCGCCTGATCGACGAGAAGTGGATCAGTGCCAACGGCGTCATCGGCCTGTTCCCAGCTGCACAGGTGGACGACGATGACATCGAGGTCTACGCCGACGAATCGCGCACGCATGTGCTGACGCGCCTGCACTGCCTGCGCCAGCAGGGCGAGCACCGCGCCGGAGTGCCCAACCGCAGCCTCGCCGACTTCATCGCACCGAAGTCCACGGGCCTGCACGACTATGTTGGCGCCTTTGCGGTGACGGCTGGCCTCGGGGCTCACGATCGCGTCATGGCGTTCAAGAAGGCCAATGACGACTACAGCGCGATTCTGCTGGAGGCCCTGGCGGATCGCCTGGCCGAAGCCTTTGCCGAGCGCCTGCACCAGCGGGTGCGCAAGGAATTCTGGGGTTACGCGCCGGACGAGCATCTCGATAACGCTGCGTTGATCGATGAGCAGTACATCGCCCAAGGCGGCGGCATTCGTCCGGCGCCGGGCTATGCCGCTTGCCCGGAACACACTGAGAAGCAGGCGTTGTGGCAGTTGCTCGATGTCGAGCGCAACGCCGGTATGCAACTCACCGAGAGCATGGCGATGTGGCCGGGTGCGTCGGTGTCCGGCTGGTACTTTGCGCACCCGCAGTCGCAGTACTTCGTGGTCGGACGGATCGCCAAGGACCAGGTGGCCGATTACGCCCGCCGCAAGAACTGGGATCTGCACACCGCCGAGAAGTGGCTGGGCCCGAATCTCGGGTACGAACCGGAAGATTGAGGCGCGGCGCTGGACGGCGCTCGCCGGATCGGCCTAAATAGCCGCCCATATGACGCCCGATCCCAAGCAACGCGACTGGATGGAGCCGCCCGAGTGGTGGAAGCGTTGGCGTCCGCTGCGCTGGCTGGCGGCGGGGCTGATTGCGCTCGGCGCCTACTCCTGGCTGCAGCCGCTGCTGCCGACCGAGCCTGCGGCCGTGCCGACCGCAACCGCGCCGGTCGTGGCAGTGCCGCCGGTGGAGACTGCGCCGGCTGCGGTGGCGAGCGCCGCCCCGCAGGCGCCCGTCGAGCCCGTAGCCGCCCCGCCGCCGGCGGCCGCCGCGCCGAAGTCGGCCGTCGTCTTCGAGGAGGAGGAGGCGCTGCCCCCGGTGGCGTATCAGGCCTATCTGGCCTCGCCCCGCGATCCGGTGCCGCTGATCGCCGGCATCAAGAGCTACAGCAGCGTGGATGACGTATTCGCGCGTCTCAAGCAGGGCGAGCGCGAGCCGCAGCAGCAGTCGTTCCACACCCGGGTGCGCGAGGGGGTGCCGCCGCGTGAGCTCGATGTGCTGAGCATGAAGCCGTACCAGCACCTAGGGGTCGAGGGTGCGCTGGAACTGCAGTTCTTCAACGACCGGCTGTATCAGGCCGAGTTCGAGCCCGCTGATGCCGAGGCGTATCGCAAGGCCCTGAGACAGGCTTTGCCCGATCTCAAGCGCCGTCGCTCGGGTCGCTCGGAATTGCACCAGGGGCACCTGCGGGTGGCCAGCAGCCTCGACCTGTCGGTCAGCGATGTCGGTCAGGCCCTGCGCACGCGGCCGTTCGTGATCTGGCAGGACACGCGGCTGGTGCAGCAGCGAGACGCCTGGGACCGCGAGTTCGGGCCAAAAAAAGCGGCGCCGTAGCGCCGCTCTTTTGCCTTCCCGCTGCTGTGCGGGTTCGCGACCTCGCGGAGCGGTCTTCAGTGGTGATGACCGCCCGGGCCGTGCACGTGGCCATGCGACATTTCTTCGGCAGTTGCGGCGCGCACTTCGACGATCTCGACGTCGAAGTTCAGCGACTCGCCAGCCAGCGGATGATTGCCATCCACCGTGACCATGTCGCCGATGACGCGTGTGACCGTGACCTGCATCGGCCCCTGGCTGCCCTGAGCGTGGAAGCTCATGCCGGGCTGAATGTCCTTGATGCCCTGGAAGGCGCGGCGCGGCACCTGCTGGATCAGACGCTCGTCACGCTCGCCGTAGCCTTCGGCGGGCGAGACCTTGACCTGCAGCTTGTCGCCGGCCTGTTTGCCGACGAGGGCCTTCTCGAGGCCGGGAATGATGTTGCCCATGCCCTGCAGGAACGCGAGCGGATCGCCGCCCTGGGAGCTGTCGAGCACTTCGCCCTGATCGTTGGTGAGGGTGTAGTGCATGAGCACGACGCGCTGATCCGCGATTTCCATCGGTGGTCCCGGAAAAAAATGAGGCGAGATGCTAGCAGATGCCTCCTGTGGCGCGCCCCGCGCAACCTTTGTGCGGCGTGCTGCGTCCAAGTGCGGGCGTCCCACGCGGATATGGGGGTTTTGCTGGATAGTGCGCCCACACCACAAGTGCGACGATTCCGGCGAAGTCGTGGCGGATTTGGCTACCGGCGCACCCGGCACCAGTCGGCGACGGCGATGCGGCTCAGGAAATATCAAACAAGATCAACAGGCTGTGAAATTTCAGCGATCTGGCACAGCGCTTGTTTCAGATCGGCATGACAAGCGTTCGGGGGTGGGTATGAAGCAGGTGCGATGCGCGCTGGCGGTGGGGTTAATCCTGTCGATGGTGGCCTGTGGCGGGAAGCAGGACGAAGAAAAGAAGGAGGCCATTGCCATTCCGGTCGAGGTGTCGGCGGCCCGGCTCGGCCCGATCGACGCGGCCTACCGTGGCACCGCGACCCTGGAGGCCGAGGACGAGGCGACGGTCAATGCCAAGACCGCCGGGGTGATC
>JBEIOK010000115.1:0-9034 GCA_040377605.1 Nevskiaceae bacterium
GTTTGCTGGGGGCGCGTTACCCAATGCCGGTTCGGCAGGCGCCTGCACCCGCATCCAAGCGGTTTCAAAATCATCTCCTCGAAGGGACTGTTCAATGAGCAATCAAGGCGTGGATCCCGGCCGGCGCCGGTTCCTGACGCTGACGACCTCGGTGGTCGGCGGCGCAGGCGTGGCGGCAGCCGCCTGGCCGTTTCTAGCCTCTCTGGCACCGAGCGAACGCGCCAAGGCGCTGGGCGCACCGGTGACGGTCGACGTCAGCAAGGCCGAGGCCGGTCAAAAAATCACCGTGGCCTGGCGCGGCAAACCGGTCTGGATCGTCAAACGCACGCCCGAAATGGTCGCCTCGCTCGACAAGGTCACCGCTGATCTGCGCGACCCCGAGTCGGCCGAAGCCCAGCAGCCGGACTACGCCAAGAACGGCGCCCGCTCGATCAAGCCCGATGTGCTGGTCATGGTCGGTTCCTGCACCCATCTGGGCTGCTCGCCGACCTTCCGCCCGGATCATCCGGCCCCGGAAATCCACAGCAATTGGCAGGGCGGCTTCTTCTGCCCGTGCCACGGCTCGATGTTCGACCTCGCCGGCCGCGTCTACAAGGGTGTCCCGGCGCCGCTGAACCTCGTGGTTCCGCCCCACCGCTACGAGGGCGACCACACGCTCGTCATCGGCGAAGACCAGACGGGAGCCGCGTAATGGCCATCGTTCCCAATCCGTACAAGACCACTGGCGTGCTCGGCTGGATCGACGATCGCTTCCCGCTGACCAAGCTGTGGAAGGATCATCTGTCCGAGTACTACGCGCCGAAGAATTTCAACTTCTGGTACTACTTCGGCTCGCTGGCGCTGCTGGTGCTGGTTAACCAGCTGCTGACCGGCATCTTCCTGACGATGCACTACAAGCCGGACGCCGCCCATGCCTGGGACAGCGTCGAGTACATCATGCGCGACGTGCCCTGGGGCAACGTCATCCGCTACCTGCACTCGACCGGCGCCAGTGCGTTCTTCGTCGTGGTCTACCTGCACATGTATCGCGGATTGCTCTACGGCTCCTACAAGAAGCCGCGCGAGCTGCTGTGGGTCTTCGGCATGTTGATCTTCTTCGTGCTGATGGCCGAAGCCTTCGCCGGCTATGTGCTGCCCTGGGGCCAGATGTCGTACTGGGGTGCGCAGGTGATCATCTCGCTGTTCGGCGCGATCCCTGTCGTGGGCCCGGACCTGGTGATCTGGGTGCAGGGTGACTACATCCCCTCGGATGCCACGCTCAACCGCCTGTTCGCGCTGCACGTCATCGCGCTGCCGTTCGTGCTGGTCGGTCTGGTCGTCGCGCATCTGATCGCCCTGCACGAGGTTGGCTCCAATAACCCGGACGGCGTCGAAATCAAGAAGCACAAGGATGCCAACGGCAAGCCGCTCGACGGCATCGGATTCCATCCCTACTACACGGTCAAGGATCTGTTCGGTGTCGGCGTGTTCCTGATCATCTTCCTGGGCGTCGTGTTCTTCGCGCCGGATGGCGGCGGCTGGGTGCTGGAGAAGCCCAACTTCACGCCGGCCAACCCGCTGGTCACCCCGGATCACATCACCCCGGCGTGGTACTTCGGCGCGTTCTACGCGATCCTGCGCGCGATCCCGGACAAGCTGATGGGCGTCATCGGCATGTTCGGCGCCGTGCTGGTGCTGTTCGCGGTGCCGTGGCTCGACCGCTCCAAGGTGCGTTCGATCCGTTACAAGGGCATCTACTCGAAGATCGCACTGGGGCTGTTCACGGTCGCGTTCATCGCGCTGAGCTGGTTCGGCATGCAGCCGCCCAGCGAAATCGGCACGATCGTCTCTCGACTGGGCACGATCATCTACTTCGCGTTCTTCCTGCTGATGCCGTGGTACAGCAAGCTCGACAAGACCAAGCCCGAGCCGGAGCGGGTGACCTATGAAGCGCACTAACTTCTTCGCTCGCATCGCCTTTGCGGCCAGCGCTCTGCTGGTGGCTGGGGCCGCCCAGGCGGCCGGCGGTCATGTGCCGATGCCCTACAAGTACGAGCCGGATCTCGGCAACGAGTCCTCGCTGCAGCGTGGCGCGCGCAACTTCATGAACTACTGCGCAGGCTGCCATTCGATGCGGCAGATGCGCTATGGCCGCATCGGCGAGGACCTCGGCATTCCCCCGGAACTGCTCAAGGCCAACCTGATGTTCACCAGCGAGAAGCCGGGTGATCCGATCCTCGCCGCGATTCCGGCTGAAGCCGCCCAATGGTTTGGTCAGCAACCGCCCGACCTCACGGTCGAGACGCGCATGCGCGGCCCGCTGTGGGTCTACAACTACCTGATGACGTTCTACGTCGACAGCAGCCGTCCGCTCGGCACCAACAACCTGGTGCTGCCGGGCGCCTCGATGCCGCACGTGCTGTGGGAACTGCAAGGCTGGCAGGGCCTCGCCACCGAAGAAGCCGGTCACGGCGAGGCGGCCGGTCATGGCGCGCATGCCGGACCCAAGCTGGTGGCCCTCAGCGAAGGCAAGCTGTCGCCGGACGAGTTCAAGAAGTTCGTCGGCGACACCGTGAACTTCATGGCCTATGCCGCCGAGCCGGGCCGGGCCGGACGCGAGTCACTGGGCATCAAGGTCATGCTGTTCCTGCTGCTGTTCACCGCGCTGGCGTATCTGCTCAAGCGCGAGTTCTGGAAAGATGTGCACTAGGGACCTGCGGGTCTCCAGCCGCGCCTGAGATGAGGACGGCGCCGTTCATGCTGACAGCAGCCATGGACGGCGCCGTTTCGCTTCACGGCGCCTGACACGATGGCCATCCCGGCAAAAAGCAAGTACGTGATGGATGCGCGGCCCGCGCCGCGGGCCGGCCTGACCCTGTTTTGCGCGCCCGACGACGTCGCCAGCCTGTGGGCACGCATCGTGCTGTCGGAGAAGGACGTCGACGGCGCCCGCATCGAGTGGGTCGCCCCAGGCCGTCCCCATCACGATCTGCTCGTGCTCAATCCGACCGGCACGCTGCCCACGCTGGCAGATCGCGATACCGTGCTACATCCCGCCGCCGTGGTGGCCGAGTACCTCGACGAGCGCTATCCGCATCCTCGTCTGCTGCCGGTGGACCCGGCCATGCGCGCGCGCCTGCGCATGCTGCTGCGCCGGCTCGAACTCGACCTGTTCCCGCTGGTCGCCGGCATCGCGGCCGCGCCCAAGAGCGTGGAATCACGCGCAGCCCGCAAACGGCTGGGCGAACAGCTGATCGGCGCCAGCGCCCTGCTACCCGCGCGGGGCTGGTGCCTGGGCCTGGATTTCAATCTGGCGGATTGCGCCCTCGCGGCCCTGCTGTCGCAGCTGCCACGTCTGGATCTCAAGCTCCCTGCCGAAGGCGCGTTGACGCGTTATGCAGAGCGCGTTCTGGCGCGGCCGCGTGTGCAGTCCGCGTTGCGCTGACGCATCCCTCTCCTGCCCGCCATGCCCCCCCGCTCCCGACGTCCGTACCTGATCCGCGCCATCTACGACTGGATCTGCGACAGCGGCCAGACGCCACATCTGCTGGTTGCCGCCGACTATGCCGGCGTCGTGGTGCCGCGCGAATATGTGCAGGACAACAAGATCACGCTGAACATCGCCCCTGCAGCCGTGCAGAACCTGGACCTGCATCAGGAGCCGATCTGGTTCTCGGCACGCTTCGGCGGGCGCTCGTTCGACCTCCAGGTGCCTTCGGGCGCCGTGCTGGCCATCTTCGGACGCGAGAGTGGAGAGGGCATGGTCTTCGGCGAGGTCGAGGCACTGGCCGACACTGCTCCGCCCAGTGAGCCGGAACCACCCAAGCCGCCGAAGCCTGGCCGGCCGACCTTGCGGGTCATCAAGTAGGCCGCCGCGCGGCACCGTTTCAGATCCCGGGCAGCGCCTTGCCGGGATTCAGGATGCCCTCGGGATCCAGTGCGCGCTTGATCGCGCGCATGGCCTCCAGCGTGTCTTCGGCAATCTCCCAGCCCACATAGTCGCGCTTCTCGATGCCGACGCCGTGCTCGCCCGACAAGGTACCCTCCAGCTCCAGCACCAGCCGGAACACGTCGCGCAGGCAGGCCTGAACCGCACGCATCTGCGTCGGGTCCTCGGGATCGGCGAGCAGGTTCGTGTGGATATTGCCGTTGCCGGCATGTCCGAAGCTGACGATGCGGATGCCGTGCTGTCGTGACAGTCGCTGCAGCCCCGCGATCAGCTCCGGAATCCGCGTCACCGGCACGCAGACATCCTCGTTGACCTTCTTCGGCGCGATCTTTCGCAGGCTCGGAGATAACGCCTTGCGACAGGCCCACAGCGCCTCAGCCTCGGCATCAGTGGCCGCAGCCTTCAGCTCGACCAGACCCGCACCCTGTGCGGCGGCGGAAATCGCACGCACGGCCCCATCCAGCGACTCGGCGCTGCCATCGACGTCCATCATCAGCAGCGCGCCGGCGGCTGCCGGCACGCCGGTCGGCCGGTAGGCCTCGGCCAGGCGAACGGAATCGCCGTCCATGAACTCCAGCGCAGCCGGCATCTCTGGCTGCGCCATGATGCGCGCCACGGCCTCGGCCGCCGATTTCACGTCCGCATAGCAGGCGCGCAGCGTGCGCGATTGCTGGGGACGGGGCAGCAAGCGCAGCGTGGCCTCGGTGATGATCGCCAGCGTGCCCTCGCTGCCGATCAGCAGCCGCGTGAGGTCGTAGCCGACGACCCCCTTGGTCGTTGTACAGCCGGTCTTCAAGGTCTTGCCGGTGCCGCTCACCGCGCGCAGCCCCAGCACGTTCTCGCGGGCGGTGCCGTACTTCACCGCCCGCGGACCGCCGGCTCCGCAGGCGAGGTTGCCGCCGACGGTCGAGTAGCCGAGGCTGGTCGGGTCCGGTGCCCAGAACAGGCCGTGCTTCGCCGCCTCCCTCTGCACGTCGCCGTTGAGGGCACCCGCCTGACATTCGATCAGGCGATCGCCTGGCGAGCACCGCAGCAGGCGATTCATGCGCTCCAGCGACAGCACGATCCCCCCATGGATCGGCACGCTGGCACCCGTGGTGTTGGTGCCACGCCCGCGCGCCACCAGCGGCAGTCCGAACGCATGGCAGATTTCGACCGCGGCGACGACATCATCATGGCCCTCCGCCAGCACCACTGCCTGCGGCAGCGCCATGCGCTTGGAATTGTCGTAGCCGTAGGCCAGGCAGTCAGCGGGATCGAGATACAGCCGTGGAGATGGAAACGCCGACTGCAGACGCTTGCGCGCCGCCTCCGGCAACGGCGCCGCGGCCTGGATCTGCGGCGTGCCGGCCATGCTCATGCGCGCGGCTGCGGGTAAAGCTGCTCGTCGACGGCGTCGCACAGGCAGTGCAGGAACAGGATATGCACTTCCTGCACGCGCGCAGTGACTGCGGCTGCGGAGCGCAGCTCGACATCCTCGCCGCGCAACAGGGTCGCCATGGTGCCGCCATCCTTGCCGGTCAGTGCGATCACCGTCATGCCGATCGCCTGCGCGGCCTCGATAGCCCTGAGCACATTCGGCGAGTTGCCCGAGGTCGAGATCGCCAGCAAGACATCCCCCGCCCGTCCGAGCGCGCGGACCTGTTTGGCGAAGACCTGCTCGAAGCTGTAATCGTTGGCGATCGCGGTCAGCGCGGAACTGTCGACGGTCAGCGCAATGCCCGGCAGGCCGGGCCGCTCACGCTCGTAGCGGCCGGTCAGCTCAGCGGCAAAGTGCTGCGCATCGCCCGCCGAGCCGCCATTGCCGCAGGCCAGGACCTTGTGCCCCTTGCGCAGACGCTCGGCGAGCAGGCGCGCGGCTCGGTCCAGCGCCGGCAAGGACGCGGCCAGCGTGTCCTGCTTGGCACGGATGCTGGCTTCGAAATGGGTACGCAGACGGGCTTGGAGATCCATGCGCCCATTGTGAACCGGTGGCGGCGGCGATCCAATGGCCTGCTTTTGCGCACAGGGCCCGCGGGTGCATCATCGCTACCCCGATGCCCGAAGTCCCTGCAATGGACGATGCCCGTTGCACCTTCGACACCGAAGCCCACGTCAAGGCCCTGGACCGCGAGGGCTACACGGTCATCTCGGAGTTCCTCGACGCCGCGACGCTGGCCGCCGTGCGCACCGGACTGGGTGGCACCGGTCACAAGGTCACCGCGCTCATCGACGCCGCGTCAGAAACCGTCGAACGCAGCCTGAATCCAGTCCGGCTGGTCACGCCCGTCGAAAGCGACGACATCGAAGCGCAATGCGCGCTGTGCATGTTCCGGGTGGTCGAGCAGGAAAAGCTGGGTCGCCAGCACGATGCGTTGCTGCTTGCGTCCGGTAACCGACGCAGCCGCGCCACCGAACTGAGAGTGACTGCGCAGACGCACCTCGACGACGACCAGCATCGCGCCGTCGAGCATCACCAGATCCAGTTCACCGCCCTTGTAGCGCGCATTGCGCGCCACCAGCCGCAGACCCTGCTGCTGCAGATAGCGCAGCGCAAGATCCTCGGCCTCGGCGCCGGTCACGGCAGTCGGGTCGCGCCCGTCGGCGCACTCAGCGGACGAACCCCGTCACCGCGCAATTGCACGCATTCGGGCAGACGCTCGATCTGCCCGCTGTCGCGCCACTGCAGGCGGCCGCTGGCCCCATCGAGTCCATCACCGCGGCGCAAGCTGCCCTGGGTCAGGCCCTGCGCGACACGCTGCGCATCGCGACCGAGCGCGTGCAGGCGCGGCAAGGCTGCCACCGACGCCAGCCCTTCGACTTCGAGCCGTTGCGGCGCCCAAATCACCGCATCGCCCACGGTCCAGGGGGTGTCGCAGAAGCGGATGCCGGCGCGATCGGCGTCGCCACCCCCGTCGTAGACCTGCGCGGTGGCATAGATCGGCAGGTCGCCGGAGCGGTGAAATCGGAACTGCGGCGCCAGCAGGCGCGCGTCGGCGGCGCGCGCGACCATGAAAATCAGATCAAGGTCGCCGCGACGCCGGGATTCGAACACGGTCTTGACGCCCAGGGTGGCCGTCAGTGCGCGATGTCGCTCCTCGCTCGCTGCGCCTCCCATCAGACCCTCGATGGCCTGCGACTGATCCGCACGGCCGGGAACGTAGCGCGCAACACGCACCACGCTGCCGCCCTGCTCCCGCAGGCGCTGCTCGAACGCCGCATAGGTGCGCTCCCCCGCTTCGGTCTGCGGAATCAACGCCACCGCACGCCGCCGGTTCTGCCGCAGCGCGTGATCGGCAGCCGCCCGCGCCTCGTCTTCAGGCGCCAGCCCCATCTGCAGAAAATTGAATGGCACCCCGGTGCCCGCATCGAGATAGTTCAGCGCAATCACCGGCACCGGCGGATTCCAGCTGGCGAGCTGCGCCACGCTCTCCTTGCGCAGCGGACCGACAATCAGGGCCGCGCCTTCGCCGAGGGCGCGCTGGTAGGCGGGCTGCAGCAGATCATCGCGACTGCCGACGTCATAGACGCGCACGGCCGTCTGGGACCGGCTGTTGAAATGCGCAGCGAGAAAGCCGTCCCGCACCGCCTCACCGGTGGTCGAGAAACTGCCGGACAACGGCAGCAGCAAGGCGATGCTGCCGGCGCGCACGCCCATCGGCGGCGCCGAACCCTCGGCCGCACCCGGCGGTTGCGACGGCGACGAGTACAGCATGCGGCCGTAGTCCTGCGCGGGACGGGCGACACCCTGCACCGCGGCCGCCTCGGTCTGCGCGCGCGCCGCAGGCGCATGAGGCTCCGGCTGCGCGAGCGCGCAACCGGCCGTGAACAACACCAGGCACAGGGACCCGGCTTGGGGCCAGCGAGTCTTGGGCATAATCCAAAGTATGACATGCAGCCACGCGAGCTAAGCCGTGAACGACCGCCGCCCGGTCCTGCCGGGCCACCTCTATGTCGTGGCCACGCCGCTGGGCAATCTCGGGGACTTCAGCGCGCGCGCGCAGCAGGTCCTGGCTGCCGTTGACGCCATCTGCGCCGAGGACACACGCACCAGCGGAAGCCTGCTCGCGCACTTCGGCATCCAGCGGCCACTGATTGCAGTGCACGAGCACAACGAGTCCGGCCTCTGCGAGCGGCTGGTCGCGCGCCTGCAGGCCGGCGAGAGCCTGGCCCTGATCTCGGATGCCGGTACCCCGCTGATCTCGGATCCCGGGTTCGTGCTGGTGCGCGCAGCCCGCACCGCGGCCGTGCCGGTCATTGCAGTGCCCGGCCCCTGCGCCGCCGTCGCCGCGCTGTCGATTGCCGGGCTGCCCAGCGATCGCTTTGTCTTCGAGGGATTCCTGCCACCCAAGTCCGGCGCGCGCCGCCAGCGGCTCGAGGCGCTGGCTGCTGAAACCCGGACGCTGATCTTCTACGAGTCCAGTCATCGCATCGCCGAGACCCTGGACGACGTGGTGGCGGTGCTCGGCAAGGACCGCGAGCTGTGCATTGCCCGCGAGCTGACCAAGCTGCACGAGGAAAGCCGCCGCGCGCCGGCACACGAGCTGGTGACGTGGATGCGCGAGCATCCGCATCGCGGCAAGGGGGAGTTCGTGCTGGTGGTCAGCGGCGCTACCGTCGCCAGTGACGCCGACGATGCCGAGTCCGAGCGCGTGCTGCGCATCCTGCTGGCCGAGTTGCCGGCCTCCAGTGCCGCACGCCTGGCTGCCGGGATCACCGGCCGCCGCAAGAAAGAACTCTACGCCGCCGCACTGCGTCTGGGCGTTGCGCCGCCGCCCGACGGAGAGACCGCATGAAGACCCCATCCCCCACACGACTGGCGTGGCGGGTCGCCGTCGTACTGATGGGCGCAACCGTGCCGGCGCTCGCCAGCCCCGGTGCGAAGGCCGAATTGCATCGGCTGCTGGACGCGGAGTGGGCGCGTACGCTGCAAGAGAGCCCGGAAACCGCAACCTATCTCGGCGACCCGCGCTACAACGACCGTTGGAGCCAACCGACGCTGGAGGCCTTTGCCGCCAGCCACGCCGCCGACCGTGCCGCGCTGCAGCGTCTGCAGCAGATTCCGCGCGACGCGCTGTCGCCGGAGGATCAGCTGAATCATGATCTGTTCCGCCATCAACTCGAGGA
>JBEIOK010000229.1:0-3901 GCA_040377605.1 Nevskiaceae bacterium
TTCGACTACCTGCCGCCGGACGCCGTGGTCATCGTCGACGAGTCGCACGTCACCGTGCCTCAGCTCGGCGCCATGTACAAGGGCGACCGCTCACGCAAGGAAACCCTGGTCGAATACGGCTTCCGCCTGCCCTCGGCGATGGACAACCGGCCGCTGCGCTTCGACGAGTTCGAGCGCCTGGTGCCGCAGACGATCTTCGTCTCCGCCACGCCCGGCCCCTACGAGCTGGAAAAGTCCAACGGCGCGATCGCCGAGCAGGTCGTGCGCCCGACCGGGCTGGTCGATCCGCAGGTCGAAGTTCGCCCGGCGTCGAGCCAGGTCGATGACCTGGCCGGCGAGATCCGCCTGCGGGTGGAGAGGCAGGAGCGCGTGCTGGTCACGGTACTGACCAAGCGCATGGCCGAGGACCTGACGGACTATCTCAACGAAAACGGTGTCAAGGTGCGCTACATGCACTCGGACGTGGATACCGTCGAGCGCGCCGAGATCATCCGCGATCTGCGCCTGGGCCTGTTCGATGTGCTGGTCGGCATCAACCTCCTGCGCGAAGGCCTCGACCTGCCGGAGGTGTCGCTGGTGGCGATCCTTGACGCCGACAAGGAAGGATTCCTGCGCTCGGACCGCTCGCTGATCCAGACCATCGGCCGCGCCGCGCGCCACCTCAACGGCCGCGCGATCCTGTACGCCGACCGCATGACCGACTCGATGAAGCGCGCGATCGACGAAACCACCCGCCGCCGCGACAAGCAGATCGCCTTCAATCTGGCCAACGGCATCACCCCCAAGGGCGTGCACAAGCGCATCGCCGACGTCATGCGCTTCGGCTACGAAGACGTGGCGGGCAAGGCGCTGATGGCCGCCGAGGTCAAGGCCCGCTACGACGTCATTTCCCCCGAGCTGATGGCCAAGAAGATCGCCAAGCTGGAGAAGGAGATGAAACAGCACGCGATGAACCTGGAATTCGAGGCCGCCGCTGCCAAGCGCGACGAAATCCGCAAGCTGCGCGAGAAGGCACTGGTCAACGCCGCCTGAACCGCGCCGCCGGTTGCGCCGGAGGGGGCAAAACAGGTATTGTTCGCGCCCTTCGTTGGGACCCGTAGGCGCGTAGCTCAGCTGGTTAGAGCACTACCTTGACATGGTAGGGGTCGGAGGTTCGAGTCCTCTCGCGCCTACCAAATCTGGTAGCGAAAAGCCCCGTTCTGCGGGGCTTTTTTCGTTGTGCCGCCGCCTCGCAACGGCTCGCATCCCTGAATCCCGCGCCGATCGGCCGTCAACCGGGCGACATCCGGTTCGGGCATGCTGCGGTCTGAACCGGTGGCAGGGGGCCACCGGCAACAGTGTCGAGCCCACCGCCAATGAAACGCCGCGATTTCCTGCAATCCGGAGCCCTGCTGCTGACCACGCCGCTGCTGCCGGGCTGCGGCGATGACGATCCGATGGCGGCCGACGAGCCGGCGGGCAACCTCGACGAGACCGGCTTCGATTTCCCGCGCGTGCTGCCGCTGCCGTTTGCCCATGGCGTCGCATCGGGGGATCCGCTGGCCGATCGCGTCATCATCTGGACCCGCATCACCGAGTCGTCGCCCTCGGCGGACGCGGTGCGCGTGCGCTGGGAGGCCTCGACCTCGCCGGATTTCAGCACGGTCACCCGCACCGGCGTGCAGCAGGCGATCGCCGCGCACGACTGGACGATCAAGGTCGACGTGACGGGGCTGTCGCCCGCGACGTCCTATTACTACCGTTTCCATGCCTTCGGCCGCACGTCGATCATCGGCCGCACGCGCACGGCACCTGCCACGGCCGTCGAGGACATCCGGCTCGCGGTCGTGGCCTGTTCCAGCTACTGGTCCAGTCACTGGAGCGGCTACGGACATCTGGCCGACCGCAACGACCTCGATCTGGTGCTGCACTGCGGCGACTACATCTACGACTTCGTCGATGAGGACGAGGAAGTCCGTGCGCGGCTGGACCGCAAGGACATCAACGACGTCGATTACCGTGACTGGCTCAGCCTGGACGAACTGCGCCGCCGCTATGCCCTGTTCCGCTCCGATCCGAACCTGATGCGCGCGCACCAGCAGCATCCGTGGATGATCGTCTGGGACAATCACGATATCGATCCGGACTTCGGCAACGAGCTGTCGAGTCCGATCGACCCGGCGACCAGCACCTGCACGCTGGCCGACACTACACGCGCCTTCCACGAATGGACGCCCACGCGGCCGGTGAAGCCGGACGGCTCCGGGGACTTCATTCTGGTCCATGACGGCAGCTACCCCGCCCCGCCGAACCCCTTGCTGATCTATCGCAAGCTGTCGTACGGCCCGCTGCTCGATGTCTTCGGCGTCGACACGCAGAGCAACCTGCCGGGCTACGGCCTGACCGTCGACAGCAGCCATCTGCCCGACGGGGCCCCCAGCCTGTTCGGGCGTCGTCAGTTCGAGTGGCTCACCGGGGAGCTGCTCAAGTCGCAGCAGGCTGGCACCACTTGGCGCCTGCTGAACAACCAGACCTGGTTTGCGCCCGTCGACATTCCGGATGTCGTCGATGGCATCGCCACGCCCAAGCTCGGCATCTCGCGCTGGACCGACTACGCACAGGAACGCACGGCGCTGTGCCAGTACCTGCGCGGCAGCAACCCGGCCAGCCTGCGGATCCGCAACAACGTCCTGGTCTCCGGCGATGCGCACGGCAATCTCGGCTCGGACGTGATCGAAGACACGGCGTTGCTCAGCACCTACCTGCCGGGCATGCCGCTGCCGAACCCGCGCAGCGGATCGACCCTCACGAACCCGTTGGCAGGCTATGGCCGCATCACCACCGGCTCACTCGGGCCCGTGACGACGCGCGGCGCCTCCGTCGGCGTCGAGTTTGCCCCCAGCTCGATGGGACGAGGCGGTGCCGACGAGCTGGTGACCAATGCCCTGCGCCTGCCGGCCGGATCGCCGCTGGGTGTCGCCGGTGCGCGCGCCATCGAGCTGGCGCTGATCGGCGGCAACAAGAACGTGCAGTTCGTCGAATGGGTGGATCACGGCTACGGCCTCGTCAGCCTCACCGCCGAACGCGCGATCTTCGAGTGGTGGTGGCAGGACAAGCTCACGCCGGGCTCACCCGACGTGCTCGGCTACCAGATGGTCAGCTGGGCGCAGGCCGACACCACCACGCTGCCCGCCCGCTTCCCCGATCAGATCGACGGCGTGACGGCTCACGGCATGGCGGTTTCTGCGACGATCGGCAGCCGCAGCGCGAGTCCCGCGCCGCTGGATCCGACCCTCGTCAACCCGCGCTGAAACCCACGAGTCCCGATCATGTCCACCGACCGTCACCTCACCTTCTTCCACGCTCCCAACACGCGATCGGCCGGCGTGCGACTGCTGCTGGAAGAGCTCAAGGCGGACTACGAGCTGCGCGTGCTTGATTTCAAGAAGAACGAGCAGCACGGCGCGGCGTATCGGGCCATCAACCCGATGGGCAAGGTGCCGGCGATCCTGCATCGCGGGGCGCTGGTCACCGAGCAGGTGGCCATCTCCATCTACCTGTCGGACCTGTATCCGGAAGCCGGTCTTGCGCCGCCACTGGGCGATGCGCTGCGCGGCCCCTACCTGCGCTGGCTGTCGTTCTACGGCTCCTGCTTCGAGCCGGCGATGGTCGACCGCGCACTGAAGCGCGACCCGGCACCGGTCGCCACTTCGCCGTACGGCAGCTATGAGTCGGTCGTGGACACGCTGGTGCAGCACCTGGCCCAGGGACCGTACTTCCTCGGCGAACAGCTGAGCGCCGCCGACCTGCTGTGGGGCACCTCGCTGAACTGGATGCTGCAGTTCGGCCTCGTGCCCCAGACCCCGGTGATCGAGGCCTATGCCGCCCGCATCGCCGCCCGCCCGGCCTACGGCTGGGTCAA
>JBEIOK010000097.1:0-10015 GCA_040377605.1 Nevskiaceae bacterium
CGCACCCAGCCGGCCTGGTATGTGCCGGCGTATCTGCTCGCAGCCGGCTTCGAGCTGCTGCCGGTCCCGGTCTACTACCCGGAGGTCACGCAGATCCTCGGTCAGCCGGTGTACCGGCGTCTGGTCGACATTCCGGGGCCGATCGATCTGGTCGATGTCTTTCGCCGCCCGGTCGATCTGCCCGCGCATGTCGAAGATCTGCTGGCGGCGCGACCGCGCGCCGTCTGGTTCCAGCAGGGCATCCGCCATGACGCGGTCGCCGAGACACTGGCACGCGCCGGCATCGACGTCGTGCAGGACCGCTGTCTGATGGTCGAGCATCGCGCCCTGTGCGCATGATGCTGCACCCCACCACTTGCCCCCCCGTTCAGGAGTTGTCTGCGTATGGAACATCGTCAACTTGGCCGTTCCGGCCTCAAGGTCCCCGTCCTCAGCCTGGGCACGGGCACGTTCGGCGGCAAGGGCGCCATGTTCAGCAAATGGGGCACCACCGGCGTCAATGAAGCCACGCGCCTGGTCGACATCTGCCTCGAGCACGGCCTGAATTTCTTCGACACCGCCGATGTCTACTCCGGGGGCGTCGCCGAGGAAATCCTCGGGCAGGCGATCAAGGGGCGTCGCGATCAGGTGCTGATCTCCACCAAGGCCACGTTCACGACCGGCAGCGGCCCCAATGACAAGGGGTCCTCGCGTCACCACCTCATCAAGGCCTGCGAAGCCAGCCTCAAGCGTCTGGGCACGGACCACATCGATCTGTACTTCATGCATGCCTACGATGCGCTGACCCCGATGGAAGAGGTGCTGGGGGCGCTCGATGACCTGATCCGCGCCGGCAAGATCCGCTACATCGGCTGCTCCAATTTTTCCGGCTGGCACGTCATGAAGGCGCTGGCCACGTCCGAGCGCTACGGCCTGGCGCGTTACGTCAGCTACCAGGGCTACTACTCGCTGATCGGCCGCGACTACGAGTGGGAGCTGATGCCGCTGGCGCTGGAACAGGGGCTTGGCACGATGGTGTGGAGCCCGCTGGGCTGGGGCCGCCTGACCGGCAAGCTGCGTCGCGGCCAGACCGGCGAAGGTCGCATCGCGCAGGGCGGCGACGTCGGCGGGCCGATCGTCGACGAGGCCTATCTGTTCACGGTCATCGATGCCCTGGAGGCGGTCGCGCAGGAGACCGGCAGGACCGTGCCGCAGGTGGCGTTGAACTGGCTGCTGCAGCGGCCCACCGTCAGCAATATCGTCATCGGCGCGCGCAACGAGGCACAGCTGCGCCAGAACCTGGACGCACTCGGCTGGAATCTGACGGCCGCGCAGATCCAGACGCTGGATGCGGCCAGTCATCGCATCCCGACCTATCCGTACTGGCATCAACGGGATTTCGACGAGCGCAATCCGAAGCCGACGCGATGGTGAGCCCCGGGTATCCCGGCGGAGGCTCGTGGTGAATCAGGTCGTGCTCGTGACCGGCGCCTCCTCTGGCCTCGGTCTTGCGTGCGCGCAGGCCCTCGTCGCCGCCGGTCACCGCGTGTATGCGGCGAGCCGACGTCCGCCGGAGCTGGCCGGCTGCGTGCCGCTGGCCATGGACGTGGACCGCGAGGCCTCGGTGACCGCGGCGATCGCGCAACTGCTCGCCGCCGAGCCGCGCGTCGATGCGCTGGTGCACTGCGCCGGCTTCGGCATCGCCGGTGCGATCGAGGACACGGCGGACGATGAGGCGCACGCGCAGTTCGAGACCAATTTCTTCGGGGCAACGCGCGTGATCCGCGCGCTGCTGCCGCAGCTGCGCACGCAGGGGCATGGCCTGATTCTCAACGTCGGCTCGCTGGTCACGCAGTTGCCGGTCCCATTCCAGGCCTACTACAGCGCGAGCAAGGCCGCGCTGGAGTGCTACAGCGAGGCGCTGCGTTTCGAGGTCGCACCGTTCGGCATCCGCGTCGCCTGCATCGAGCCTGGCAACTTCGCGACCGGCTTCACCGCGCAGCGCCGGCGTGTGCGCGGCTGGGTTGCGCAGTCGCCGTACGCGGCGCGCAGCGAGTCGTCGGTGACGTGGATGGAACAGGACGAGAAGAAGGGTCTGCCGCCGTCGCGCTTCGCCGCGCAGGTGCGGCGCATCGTCGAGCGCGACGACCGACGCTTTCGGCATCTGGCCATCGCGCCGATCGAACATGCGGGCCTCTGGCTGCGCCGAGTGCTGCCGTTCGCCTGGTACGAGCGCCTGTTCCGCCACTTCTTCCACGTGGCCTGACGGGGTTCTCTGCGGAAACGAAAAAGGCCCGGCGAACCGGGCCTTTCGCGTTGCAGCGGTGAGACTCAGTTGTTCTGCAGCTCGACGACGTCGATCTGGAAGATCGCGGTCGTGCCGCTGACCTCGTTGCCGACGGCGAGCAGCGGCTTGCCGTTCGGGCTGTTCGCCGCGGCGATGAAGGCCAGGCCTTCGGGGCCGACGTCACCCGCGGTCGGATCGCTGGTCGACTTCGTGAAGTCACGACTCTCGATGTACTGCACGAAGCGCGCGTTCTGCGGATTGCTGACGTCGTAGACCATGATGCCGCCAATGCGCTCCAGGCCGATGAAGGCAAACGTGCGGCCGGCGATCTTGCCCAGCGTCACGCCCTCGGGCTCCGGACCCTTGTTGTCGCTGCGGTCGTCCTGGTTGTTGTTGTCGTTGCTGGCATTGAAGAACAGCGGATTGCGCTGCGCGGTGATGCGCTCGAACGCCGAGCCGCTGTCGAAGACTTGGCGGCCGTCTTCGCCCCAGATGCTGAACGAGCGCGCGCCGAGCACCAGCAGTTCCTGCAGTTCGCCCGCGCCGTTGGTTCTGGCGCCGAACGGCGTGATCGTCAGGCGACCGAGGTTGGCGTTCTGCTTCAGCGTCGCGGCATCCGGGAAGATCGCCAGATCCAGCAGGACGGAGCTGGCACCGACACGACGGGTCTCCTCACCGCTGATGAAGTCATTGCGGTCATCTCCCTCGTTGGCAGTGACGTAATAGGTCTTGCCATTGAAGGCGTAGGCGGCGACCGCATCCGGCTGGTAGAGCCCCTTGACCGGCCAGTTGCGGATGTTGATGCGGGGGCCGTTGCCCGGACCATCACGGTCGCTGGCGTCGAGCTCGTTGCCGACGATCGAATGGTCCTTGAGGCCGAACGGCAGGATGCGCGTGATCGACGGCGTGGTGATGTCGGTGAGGTTCAGCACCGCAGCGGCGTTGGCTTCCTGCAGCGTGACCCACGCAGACTTGCCGTCCGGCGCGATCGCGATGTATTCCGGCTCAAGGTCCTGGGCGACCGTCGCGCCCGGACCATAGAGGCGCACGCCCTGCGCACGGAGCGATGCGGCCTGCGCGTTGAACGACTCGAAACCGGCGGTGACCACGGTCGGTGCCGCTGCGCCTGCGGCGAGATTGATCACGCTGATCGAGCCCGGCGGGTCGATGGTGTAGCCGACGTTCGGCTCGCCCTCGTTGGCCACCAGCACGGCGTTGCCGCTCGGCGTGAAGGTCAGCATGTCCGGCAGTGCGCCGACGGTGACCTCGGAGATCTTCGCCAGCGTCGTGGCGTTGTAGAACTCGACCTTGCCATTGTCCGTCTTGACCGGCGCCTGGATCGCCACCGCGACCAGGTTGTTGTGCACGGCGACGCTGTTGGCGCTGCTGCCACCGGTCGTGGTGATCGTGTTGACCTTGGTCGGCGCGGCCGGGTTGCTCAGGTCAAGGACATCGATGGAGGCATCCGCGGCGTTGACGACGAACAGGCGCTTGCTCGCGGCGTCGTAGGCAACGATCTCGGCGGCGCTCACATTCGGCTTGTTGGAGGAGTAGCGGCCCAGCAACTTCAGATCGAGCAGGACGTCGCCGAGCCCCGGCGAGCCATCCGCACCATTCAGGCCATTCTGGCCATCGTCGCCTTCGCAGGCAGCCAGACCCGCCGCGAGCAATGCGGCAAGCGTGATACGACCAAAGGTATTCATGTGGGAGCCCCAGTGTCTGTTTCGTGAAAGAAACGTGAAAAATAGGGTGTGTGAATGACGACGAGATGACGACCAGATGACGGTCCGGTGGTCGCGGCTTTGCCGGCGCCGGGGGTGCGCGCTAAGGTGGAGCGAAATTCGGGGGAAACATGAAAAGAACGGGCAAGCGCTACCGGCCAGGTCGCGCGGCAAGCGACTACGACGTCATCGTCATCGGTTCCGGCATCGGGGGCCTCTGCAATGCCGCGCTGATGTCGAAGCTCGGCAGCAAGGTCTGTGTGCTGGAACAGCACTACACCGCGGGCGGCTTCACGCATTCCTACGAGCGCGCAGGCTACGAATGGGACGTCGGCGTGCATTACATCGGCGAAGTGCACAAGCCGCATGCCGCACTGCGGCGCATCTTCGACGTGATCTCGGACGGCGCGCTGAAGTGGGCGGAGATGGACCGTGTCTACGACCGCATCATCGTCGGCGGCCGTCGCTATGACTTCGTCGCGGGCCGCGACAACTTCGCCGCCGAGCTGAAGCGCCACTTTCCGCAGGACGCCGAGGCGATCGACGCCTACATCGACACGGTGATGCGCGTCGCCCGCAGCATGAAGACCTACTTCGCCGGCCAGGCGATGCCGCCGTTGATGGCGCGCATGTACGAGAAGGTCCGCCCATTCCGCGTACCGCGCGAGTGCTTCCTGTCGACGCGCGAGGTGATGGAGAGCCTGACCCAGAACCAGGAACTGATCGCGGTGCTGACCGGGCAGTGGGGCGACTACGGCCTGCCGCCGCGCGACGCCGCCTTCCTCATGCACGCCTCGGTTGCCAAGCATTACTTCGACGGCGGCTGCTATCCGGTCGGCGGCTCCTGGAAGATGGCCGACACCATCATCCCGGTGATCCGTGCCGGCGGCGGTGAGGTCTTCACCTACGCCAAGGTCAAGCAGATTCGGGTCGAGAACAACCGCGCGGTCGGCGTCGAGATGGAAGACGGCAGCCGCATCAACGCCAGGACCATCGTCAGCAATGCCGGCGCGCGCATCACGTTCGAAAAGCTGTTGCCGCCCGCTTCGCGCGAGCGTCACGGCTACCCGGTCAAGCTGCGTGAGGTGAGGCCTTCGCATGGCCACCTGTGCCTGTATGCCGGCTTCAAGGGCACGGCGCAGGAGCTGAACATCCCGCGTACCAATCTCTGGGTGTATCCGGACGCCGACCATGAGGGCAACCTGCAGCGCTTCCTCGACGATCCGCTGACGACCCTGCCGATGGTCTACATCTCGTTCCCGTCGGCCAAGGACCCGGACTGGGACAAGAACTACCCCGGCAAGAGCACGGTGGAAGTCATCACGCTGGGGCGCTACGAGTGGTTCGCGAAATGGGCCGGCGAGACCTGGAATCAGCGCGGCGAGGAGTACGAGGCGCTGAAGAAGAAATTTACCGACCGTCTGCTGGCAGCGCTGTACCAGCAGATGCCGCAGCTGGAGGGAAAGCTCGACTACTGCGAGCTGTCGACGCCGCTGTCGACCGAGTGGTTCAACATGTACGGCAGCGGCGAGATCTACGGCCTCGACCACGACCTGCAGCGCTTCGAGCAGAAGTGGCTGCATCCGGTGACGCCGGTCAAGGGGCTGTACATGACCGGGCAGGACGTTGTCACTGCCGGTGTCGGCGGCGCGCTGCTCGGTGGCGTCATGACCGCCGCCGCGATGCAGGGCCGCCACGCCGACCGCGTGTTCAAGCTGCTGAAGCAGTGGCAGCCGCCGGCGGATTCCTCGCCGGCACCTTAGCGATGCTTTGGGCGGGCGGGGCGCGTACACTCCGCGCCCCATGCTCGCCCTCCAGAACCTGACACTGCGCCGTCATACGCGCACCCTGCTCGAAAACGTCTCGGTGACGATCCATGCCGGCCAGCGCGTCGGCGTCATCGGCAAGAACGGCGTTGGCAAGTCCACGCTGTTCGCGGCCATCCGGCGCGAGCTGACACCGGATGGGGGTGCGATCGACCTGTCGAAGAACGTCGTCGTCGCCAACGTCGCCCAGGAAACGCCGGCGCTGGAACAGCCGGCAATCGAATACGCGCTCGATGGCGACGTCGAGCTGCGGCAGGTGGAGGCGCGGCTGCGCGAGCTGGAACAGCGCATCGAGATGCATCCGACGGACGCCGATGTCGAGGCCCTGGTCCAGGCCCACGACCGCCTGACGACGATCGACGGCTATGCCGCCAAGGCGCGCGCCGCGCAGCTGTTGCACGGCCTCGGCTTCATCCCCAGCCAGCAGGAAAACCCGGTTGCCAGCTTCTCCGGCGGCTGGCGCATGCGCCTCAATCTGGCGCGCGCGCTGTTGCATCGCTCCGACCTGCTGCTGCTCGACGAGCCGACCAACCATCTCGACATGGACGCGGCGCTGTGGCTGCAGGAAGAGCTGGCCGTCTTCCGCGGCACCCTGCTTCTGATCTCGCATGACCGCGAATTTCTCGACGCGGTGTGTACGCACACGCTGCATCTGGAGCAGGCGCGGGCGACGCTGTACGCCGGCAACTACTCGCAGTTCGAGCGCCAGCGCGCCGAGCGGCTGAGCCAGCAGGCGCAGGTGCACGCCAAGCAGCAGGAGAAGGTCGCGCACCTGCAGTCCTTCATCAACCGATTCAAGACCCACGCCAGCAAGGCACGCCAGGCGCAGAGCCGCATCAAGGCGCTGGAACGCATGGAGCTGGTGGCGCCGGTGCTGGCGGAGAACGAGTTCGACTTCAGCTTCCGCAAGCCGGAGAAGGTGCCGAGCCCGCTGATCCACATCACGCATGGCGAGGTCGGCTACACCGGAAAACCCCTGCTCACAGGGCTGCGCCTGTCACTGCAGCCAGGCGAGCGCGTCGCGCTGCTCGGCGCCAACGGCGTCGGCAAGTCCACGCTGATGAAGAGCCTCGCCGGTGTGCAGGCGTTTCTTGGCGGCGATGTGATCCGCTCGCCGGATCTGAAGGTCGGCTACTACGCACAGCACCAGCTGGAGCAGCTCGATCCACAGGCCAGCGGCTTCCTGCACCTGCGTCGCATCGATCCGCGCGCCAGCGAGCAGAGCCTGCGCGACTATCTGGGCCGTTTCGCGTTCCATGGCGACCGGCAGATGGAAGCCATCGCGCCGTTCTCCGGCGGCGAGAAGGCACGCCTGGCGCTGGCGCTGGTCGTCTATCAGCGTCCGAACCTGCTGCTGCTCGACGAGCCGACCAACCACCTCGACCTGGAAATGCGTCAGGCGCTGGAAATGGCGATCAACGACTATCCCGGCGCCGTCGTGCTGGTCAGCCACGACCGCCACCTGGTACAGAACGTCTGCGACACGCTGTGGCGCGTCGCCGACGGCACCTGCGCGGTGTTCGACGGCGACCTCGACGACTACGCCGCCTGGCTGCGCGACGAGCGTCGCAAGGCGCAGCGTACGATCAAGATCGCCTGAACCTCAGCGCAGGTAGCGGTCCAGAAAGTCCAGCGAAGCCCTCACCGCATCGCCGTCGGCAAAGAAGCCGGTGATGTGGCCATGGCCGCGGATGATGAACAGCTCGTGGGTGATCCCGGCGTCCTGCAGCACCTTCTGATAGTGGTAGGCCTGCTCTTGCGGCACATAGTCGTCGAGGGTTGCCTGATAGATGAACACTGGCGGATCGCCCGCATTCACATGCGTCACCGGCGAGGCTTCACGGTAGGTGTCCAGCTTTTCCGATTTCTCGCCGCCGATGAAATTCGGAACCAGATAGCCGCCCTCGTACAGCGTCAGATCGGCCGGCGTGCCGCCGGCAACGATCGCCTTGACGCGTGTCTTCGGGTCACCGAGCCGGGGGTCATCGGCGATATGCCCGGCCAGTGCGGCCAGATGCCCGCCGGCGGAATAGCCGAAGGTCGCCCGGCGCGCCGGATCGACGCCATGGGCGGGCCCGCTGTCATGCATCCAGCGCAGCGCCTGCTGCACGTCGTGCAGCTGCGCCGGATAGCGGTAGGCCGGCACCAGGCGATACGTCGTGTTCACCACCAGATAGCCGCGCGCGGCGATCCGCTCGGCCAGGCGCTCCACCTGCTCGCGGTCGCCCCGTTTCCAGGCACCGCCGTGGATCAGCAGCACGCTGGGGAAGGGGCCGGCGCCGGCGGGCCGATACACGTCCAGCAGCAGCGGCTGTGGCCAGTCGTCTGGCGTGAAGCGGATATCGCGCGTGATCGTGTACGACGACACGACCGGCGCCGGGCCCGGCTGTTCGGGCTTTCCGAAATGCTGGCTGCCGCAGGCGCCCAGCAGCAGTGACAACGAGACCAGCAGAGGCACGCGGAGGTTCATGGCAGAAGGTCCAGGCAGAGCCCACCATACGCAGGACCGGCGCCCCTGGACGCGGTGCCGGCGTGCCCCCGGCGGGCTACGACGTCGAGGCCCGTGCCTGAAGCCCCGTCACCCAGGCCTGTGTCTCGTCGAGCAGATGCGCCGACACCGCCGCCTCCTGGCTGTCGGCACTGGGCGTGGCGGGGGCACAGGCCCGGTAGTAGTGCCCACCGCGGGCCTGCGGTGCGGTGGCGCAATGCACCGAGGTCTGCGCGCCCTCGGTCGGTGTCAGCAGGAAAAAGCGCTCGACGAATGCGAAGCGCTTGCGCAGCCGCTGCAGCAGCGGATGGCCGTCCAGCCCCTTGTCGGCGATGTGCGTGAACACGGCGCCCGGATGCAGGCAATACGCCTGCACGGCCTCCGCTGAAAGGCGTCGCTGCAGTTCGAAGGTGGCGTGCACCAGCGCGAGTTTCGAGGTGCCGTAGGCGACCCAGGAGTGGTAGGGATCGACGAGACCGGACAGGCCGGCGTTGCGGCCTCGGGCGTGCAGCATCGATACGACGTTGACGATGCGCGCATCGCCCGTCTGCCGGCCCGTGGCCTGCAGCAGCGGCAGCAGGCGCAGGGTCAGATGCATCGTGCCCAGATAGTTCGTGCGCCAGTGCACCTCGTGTCCGTCTGCCGTCAGGCGCGGGGCCTTCCATTGCGACAGCAGGTCCAGATGGATGCCGGCATTGTTGATCAGGCCATCCAGCCGATCGCCGAGCGTGGCTTGATACCAGGCGACGAAGCGCTCGACCGAAGCCGCGTCGGCCAGATCCAACGGATGGGCCTGCAGGGCACCACACGCCGGTGTCGGTGCGATGGCGGCGCGGAGCGTATCGGCCACCGCCTGCGGGTGCTGGCGCGTGGTGAGGACGACATCCGCGCCCCAGCTCGCGAGCCGGCGCGCGGTTTCGAAGCCGATGGAGCCCGGTGCCGTGCCGGTGACGATCAGGCGCTTGCCGCGCAGATCGACACGCTGTGCCTGTGGCGCCCGCACCACCCAGCGCCGCAGCGCACCGATCACGGCAGCGCCTCGAAATCGATGACGCTCACGGGCGCGGTGCGGCCATCCCACTCGCGGGAGGCCTGTGCGCCACTGGCAAAGCCGTCGAGCACCAGCGGCACTGCTTCGATCAGCTCGTACAACGGGCCGGGCTCTTCGGGCACTTCCAGGTATGCCACGCGCACCGCGCCGTTGCTGGCTTCGAACACCGGCACGAGACCCTGCGCCCGCGCACGCAGCACCTCGCCGTCGAGATCACGCGCATGCCAGGCCAGATGATGCAGCCCCAGCCGGGGGCGGCCATCGGCGTGCTGATAGGGCGACGGCGAGTCGCTGAGGACCTGGATCAGCTCGATCTGCAGGTCGTCCTGATACGACAGGCCCACGTGCAGCTTCACCGCGGTGGCCTGGCCGCGACAATGGCCGCGCATCGTCGTGTTGCGATACACCGTCCACGGGCCGACCCCGTGCAGCGTGATCCAGCGTTGCAGGCTCGCGTCGAGGTCGGCAACGATGTAGGCCACCTGGCGGATCGGTCCTCGAAGATTCGTGTGCATGGGGCGACTCGCCGGCAACAGGGTTCGGTCAGGAGGATGAGACGGGCCCTGGCCGGCTGCCTCCCCCAAAGAGGCGGGACCGGCGCCCCGGCCTGCGGTAGGCTGCGCGCCACCGCATGACCGACCGCACCGATCCCCGTGTCTGAAG
>JBEIOK010000038.1:0-18767 GCA_040377605.1 Nevskiaceae bacterium
CCCCCGCGGTCAGTCGCCGGATCACGGCCTCGTCGACCGTGCCAAGCACGCGCACCGCATAGACGCGTGGAATCTCGAAGCTCGGATGCGTCAGACGTCTGGCGAGCTCGCCGTGATTCGTGAACAGCAGCAGTCCTGAGGTATTGAGATCGAGACGGCCGACGGCAATCCAGCGGCCCTGCTTCAGATCCGGTAGCTTGCGGAACACCGTTCGCCGGCCTTCCGGATCGTCGCGTGTGACGATTTCGCCGACGCGCTTCTTGTACAGCAGGACCCGCGGGCGCTCGGCAGCTTCCGGCACGGTGACCGGACGGTTGTCGAGGCGGATGTGGTCACTCGCATCGACCTTCTGGCCGACTTCGGCCAGCTTGCCGTTGACGGTGATGCGGCCTTCCGCGATCAGCCGCTCGATTTCGCGGCGTGACGCGACACCGGCCGTTGCCAGCGCCTTCTGGATGCGTTCACTCATGGCGATGCACTCGCGTGAGGCGCAGTCTCAGCTTTACGCGTCCCAGTGAAAGATCCAGTTTCATGGCACGTCCTCCACGACGTTCCGGTACCGCGGTAAGCCAGGCCACCTGACCGCGCGACGCGCGGATCGAGCAGACAACCGGGCGTTCAGTGCAACGTCGGATCGCGCGCGGACTCGTCGTCGGCGTCCGGATCTCCGGCGACCGATGCTTCGCTGCCATCATGCTCCGAGGCTGTGTCGTCCTGTTCCGGGGACGCCTGAATCCCGGAACCCTCGGTCTCATCGGCGCCATCGACAAACGGCTCGGCTTCAGCTTCGGCATCCGGCAGCTGCGCCTCATGCAATTGCTCGCCCAGGCGTGCCAGTGCCGCCTCCAGCTGTTGCGGGTCCTTGATCTCGGGCAGCGATGGCAACTGGTCCAGCGAGGTCAGATTGAGATCGTCAAGCAATTGATGGGTGGTGCCAAACAGCGAGGGCCGGCCCGGAACCTCCTTGACCCCGACCTCGCGAATCCAGCCGCGGTCGAGCAAGGTCCGCACGATGTTGGGAGACAGGGCCACACCGCGGACTTCCTCGATCTCGCCTCGCGTGATCGGCTGGCGATAGCACACCAGCGCGAGGGTCTCCAGCAGCGCACGCGACAAGCGCGGCGGCTTTTCCTGATACAGCTTGGCGACCCATTCGCCGTAGCCGGCGCGTACCTGGATGCGCCAGCCGCTGGAGACTTCTCTCACTTCACTGGCACGACCCTCAAGACTCGCTGCCAGACGATCCAGTGCGTCGCGCAGATCCTTGCGGCCGATGCCCAGGTCATGTCCCAGCAGGCGGTGCAGATGATCCAGTGACAGCGGCACCTCGGAGGCCAGCAGCAGGGCTTCCAGAATTCGCTCGATGTTCGAGGGCGGTGTCTCCGAGGCCAGCAGCGGGGCCTGTTCGACCGAGGGTTCCTGCAGGTCCGTCTGCTCGCTCATGCGTGCACTCCTTCTTGTTCTTCGTCGTCTTCGTCGACGATGGCCTCGCGCGGAGTAGCCGGCGCCACCAGCAGCGGCGCGAACGGTGACTCCTGAATCACATCGAGCATCGCCGACTTGGTCAGCTCGAGAATCGCCAGGAAGCAGACGACCACACCGATGCGTCCTTCCTCGGGATCCACCAGGTCCTGCAGACGCATCGGACCTCCTTCACGCACGCGCAGCAGAATGTGCGACATGCGTTCGCGCACCGACAGTGGTTCACGCGAGATTTCGTGGTGCTTGAACAGTGCGGCGCGCTCCATGATGTCGCGGAATGCGAGCACCAGCTCACGCAGCGAGGGCATCGGCACCTGCGCCGTGGTCGGAATCACCTCCGGTCGTGCCTGCGCCATGAACACATCGCGTCCCACCCGCGGCAGCTTCTCGATGTTCTCGCCGGCGGTCTTGAACCGCTCGTACTCCTGCAGGCGACGCACCAGTTCCATGCGTGGATCGCCCTGCTCTTCGGCCTCATCCGGCGGCGGCCGCGGCAACAGGATGCGCGACTTGATCTCGGCCAGCAGCGCAGCCATCACCAGATACTCGGCTGCCAGTTCCAGCTTCATCTCGCGCATTAGCCCGATGTACTGAATGTACTGCTGCGTGATCTTCAGTACCGGGATATCGAGAATGTTCAGGTTCTGGCGCCGGATCAGGTATAGCAGCAGATCCAGCGGCCCCTCGAAGGCATCGAGAAAAACCTCCAGCGCATCCGGCGGGATATAAAGATCCTCCGGCAGCTTGTCCAGGGGCTGGCCGTGGACACGCGGCGCCTTGTGCGCCAGATCCGGCGCAACCTCCTCGTACTCTGTGTCGGCGGCGACGCTTTCGTTCATGCAGACTCCGGAATGAATCCGAGCGCCTCGTGGACGCGGGAGAGCGTGGCATTCGCGGTCTGCGCGGCGCGTTGCGCGCCGTCGCGCAGCACCCGGCGCAGGCCGTCGGTATCGGCGCGGATCTCGTGATAGCGCGCCTGTACGGGAGCCAGCGTCTCGACCACAGCTTCCGCAACCTCCGTCTTCAGCTGCCCATAGCCCTTGCCGACAAAACGCTCGGCCATGCCGTCAAGGCGCTCGCCACGGATGGCGCCCAGAATCGACATCAGATTCGAGACGCCGGGCTTGCTGGGGATATCAAAGCGGATCTCATTGCCGAGATCGGTCACCGCGCGCTTGATCTTGCGCGTGATGACATCGGGAGCATCAAGCAGGTAGATCGCGTCGGTCTCGGCGTCACCGGACTTGCTCATCTTCGCTGTCGGATCCTGCAGGCCCATGATGCGTGCGCCGACCGGTGGGATCATCGGTTCCGGCACGGTGAACACCGGACCATAGAGATTGTTGAAGCGCGTGGCGACATCACGTGTCAGTTCCAGATGCTGCTTCTGATCGTCGCCAACCGGCACCTGTTTGGCTTGGTACAGCAGGATGTCAGCCGCCATCAGCACCGGGTAGCCGAACAGACCGGCATTGATGTTGTCGGCATGCTTGGCGGACTTGTCCTTGAACTGCGTCATGCGCGACAGCTCTCCGAACTGGGTGTAGCAGTTCAGGATCCAGCCCAGTCGCGCATGTGCCGGCACATGACTCTGCACGAATAACGTGTTCTTCGCGGGATCAAGGCCGCAGGCGAGGTACAGCGCGATGAATTCGTAGCAGCGCTCACGCAGTACCGCCGGATCCTGACGCACCGTGATCGCATGCAGGTCCACCAGCATGTAGTAGCTGTCGTAGGCATCGGACAGGCCAACCCAGTTTTTCAGCGCACCGAGATAGTTGCCGATCGTGAGACGGCCCGAGGGCTGGATTCCGGAGAGAACCACGGGACGGGAAGCGGACATGGGCGATCAGTAGCGATTGAAGAGGCCTGGCACCGGCATGCCGAGCAGACCGAAGACAGCCTGCTCGGCCAGACGCAGACCCGGTCCGAGGATCGGGCTCAGCCAGCCCACGACCAGCAGACCCAGCAGAATGAAAATGCCATAGCGCTCGACGCGGTCGAGTTTGAGGGCAACCCGTTCCGGCACCAGTCCGGTCAGCACGCGCCCGCCGTCCAGTGGTGGCAGTGGCAGCAGGTTGAGCACCATCAGCACGAGGTTGATCACGATGCCGGCGGTCGCCATGTATGAAATGCCCATCCACCCGCTGCTGTCCGCCGCCATCGGCAGGCTCAGCTTCAGCACCAGCGCCCAGATCAGGGCCTGCGCCGCGTTGGACAAGGGGCCGGCGAAGGCTACCAGCGCCATGTCCCGCCGGGGCTGGCGCAGATTGCGCATGTTGACCGGCACCGGTTTGGCCCAACCGAACAGGAATCCACCCAGGGCCAGCAGCAGCCCCGGGACGATGATCGTGCCCATCGGGTCGATGTGCCGCAGCGGGTTCAGGCTCAAACGACCCAGGGCCTCCGCGGTTCGGTCACCCAGCGCGCGTGCGGCATAGCCGTGCGCCGCCTCATGGATGGTGATGGCGAAGATGACCGGCAGGGCCCAGATGGCGATCTTCTGGACCAGGGTGAACTCGATAGGCATGTCGCATTATACCGGCCGCCCCCTCGCCCACACCGGTTGACAGCAGATTCAGAGCCCTAGCGGAGCCAGCGGGCCCTTGCCCTCGCGAAGGACCTGCACCGAACCGTCGCTGATGTCCAGCACGGTCGTCGGCTCCAGGCCGCAGGCGCCGCCATCGAGGACGATATCGACCTCGCGCTCCAGACGGGCACGGTGCTCGGCCGGGTCATTGACCGGCGCGTCCTCGTCCGGAAACTGCAGCGTGCAGGAGATCAGCGGCTCGCCCAGCGCCTCAAGCAGCGCCTGAGCAATCGTGTGCTCTGGAATCCGGATGCCGATGGTCTTGCGCTTTTCATGGGCGACCCGTTTCGGCAGCTCCTTGGTCGCGGCCAGCACGAAGGTATAGGGGCCCGGCGTCAGCGACTTCAGCAGGCGGAATTGCGTGTTGTCGACCCGTGCATAGGTGGCGATCTCCGACAGGTCCCGGCAGACCAGCGTGAACTGGTGGTGACGATCGAAATCGCGGATGCGACGCAGGCGGTCCGCGGCCTCGCGGTCATTGAGATGACAGCCCAGGGCGTAGCAGGAGTCCGTCGGGTAGGCGATCACCGCGCCGGCCCTCAGCCGCTCGACGACCTGCCCCAGCAGGCGCTTCTGCGGGTTCACGGGGTGCAGTTCGAGCCAGTCGGCCACGTCGGGGATCTCGGAAGCGAAGATCTCCATTGTACGGGCTGTTCGCCGGACAGGCCCGTACAATGCGCGCCATGAACGCCGCCCTCGACTTTGCACCGGCCCTGATCTTTCTGGGTGCCTATTTCCTTGCCGACATCTACGCCGCCACCGCCGCACTGATCGTCTCGCTGTTCGCGCTGGTGGCGGTCTACTGGCTGCGGGAGCGACGCATCCACAAGGTGCACCTGATCACCGCCGTGGTTGCCGGCGTGCTGGGGGGCTTGACCCTCTACGTTCGCGATCCGGATTTCATCAAGTTCAAGCCGACGGCGGTGTACTCGATCTTTGCGCTGGCGCTGCTGGGCAGCCACTTCATCGGCGATCGCGTGCTGCTGGCCCGGCTGCCGCAGAAAGTCCTGCAGATGCCGGACGCGGTCTGGCGCAAGGTGAACTTCGCCTGGGTGCTGTTCTTCTTCAGCCTTGCCGCTCTGAACCTGTATGTGGCGCACAATCTTTCGGAAGCCACCTGGGTGAAGTTCCGCACGTTCGGATTCACCGCGCTGATGTTCGTCTTCCTGATTGCGCATACGCCTTTCCTCAAAAACTATCTGCCGAAGGAAGAGTGATGCTCTACGCGATCTGGACCGAGGATCTGCCCGATGCCCTGCCACGGCGGCGCGCTGCCCGACCGGCACACGTCGAGTACCTGAAGCACCTCCAGACCGAAGGCCGTCTGATCCTCGCCGGGCCGCGACCGCGCGTGGATGCAGCGGACCCGGGGGAGGCCGGTTTCCACGGCAGCCTGATCGTCGCCGAATTCTCCAGCCTCGATGATGCAAGGGCCTGGGCGGCGCAAGATCCCTATGCAAGGGCTAATGTCTTCGGTCGCGTCGAGATTCAGCCCTTCGTCAAGGCGTTGCCCGCATGAGCCGGCTGGAGCGGATTCAGGCCGCACTGGACCAAGCCCTGGCGCCGACGCATCTGCGGCTGGAGGACGAAAGTCACCTGCACGCGGGGCACGCCGGAGCAGCAACCGGTCGGGGGCATTTCAGGGTCGAGATCGTCAGCGCCGCATTCACCGGGCAGTCGCCGGTCACCCGTCACCGCACGGTATATGCGGCGCTGGGGTCGCTGATGGACACCGACATCCATGCCCTGTCGATCCGCGCGCAAACGCCGGCCGAATGGCCGGGCGCTGAGGGATGAGGCCTCAGGTCGGCTGCGGCGGGGCCGTCCCGGCGGCTGCCGGCGGCCACCCCTCGGGCAACGAGCGGATGTAAACGTCCTGCTGCGGATACGGCATCTCGATCCCCTCCGCTCGAAATGCCTTGACGATCGCAAAGCGCAGATCACTGGCGATACCGCCCCTGGCGTCCGCATCCAGAATCGGCACCTGCAATTCGAAATCCAGCGAGCTGGCGCCGAAGTTGATGAACTGCACTGACGCGGGAGGCTCGCCCAGCACGCCCCGGTGCGCGGCCGCTACCTGCAGCAAGACCTGCCGCACCCGCTCAGGGTCGGAGCCATAAGCGACCCCGACCGACAGGGTCACGCGGCCGGCGCGTACGCGCAGGTTGCGATTGCGCACCGGATTGGAGAGCAGGCTTGAATTGGGAACGATGATCGTCTCGCGATCGCCGGTCTCGATTTCCGTCGCACGGATGCGGATCTTGCGCACGACGCCCTGAGCCCCCGTGACCTCGATATGATCGCCAGCGCGCACTGGTCGCTCGAAGAGCAGGATCAGCCCCGAAACGAAATTGCTGACGATGTTCTGCAGACCGAAGCCGATACCGACGGAAAGCGCGCCCGCCACGATGGCCAGCTTGGTGAAATCGACCCCGGCGGAAGAAAGCCCGACGATCGCGGCGATCACGAACGTGGCGTAGCCGAACAAGGTCGCCACCGCTTCTCGCGTGCTGTACTCGATGCCGGTGCGCGGCAGCCAGTCGAACTCAATCTTTTTCTTCAACCAGCGCGTAAAGGTGAACAGCACCACGAAGGACAGCACGCCAAGCAACACCTTGGCTGGCACCACGGTCACGGTACCGACGCGGAAACCCTCGCGGAAAATGGCCGCACTCAGCGTGTGGCCCTCGTCATGCAGGCCCCAGATCCGCAGGACCGCATAGGCCACCACCGGCCATAGCAACAGGTGCAACGCGATCAGCAGCCAGCTGAGCTCACCGATGCGCTTGCCGGTGTCGACGCCCAGCCAGGTCCGCAGCCGTCGCTGCCAGCCGAAACGACCTGCGTTGAGGGTGCGGGCGAAATAGTGCGAGATCAGGATCAGCGCACACGCCCCGGTCAGAATGACAGCGCTCCACTGCGCGGGGTGCTGTCCCAGCAGATCCATCAGGCGATCGAAGCTCAACGCAAGGCTCATGAGGGGAGTTCCGGATCGACAATCAGTCTCAGCAGTGCATCGTAGTCCAGCACCGTGACCCCCAGCTTTTCGGCCTTCGCGAGTTTGGAGCCCGCCTCGGCGCCGGCCACCAGAAAATCCGTCTTGGACGATACCGCGCTGCTGACCTTGCCGCCGGCCGCCTCGATGCGCTGCGCGGCCTCATCGCGGCTCACTGGCAAGGTTCCGGTGATGACCAGCGTCTTGCCGGTCAGCGGCCCTGCGGCGATGCGACGCTCCGCCTGCGGCCACCGCACCCCTGCCGCACGCAATGCCTCGACGACTGCCAAATTGCGAGGCTCGCTGAAGAACTGGCTAAAATGTGCGGCGACCACCGGGCCGACATCGGGGACCGCGCGCAGCAGCGGACACCGCTCCTTGTCCTTCTCGGCGTGCACGGTAGGGGCATCGGCCTGGGCGGCTTCGATCAGGGCCTCCAGCGTCCCGAAGTGCCGCGCGAACTCACGGGCGGTCGACTCACCGACATCGCGGATGCCGAGCGCAAACAGGAACCGCTCCAGCTTTGTCGCCTTGCCGGCCTCGATGGCCTGTACGAGATTCTGCGCCGACTTCTCGCCCATCCGGTCGAGCCCCGAGAGCGTCTCGGCAGACAGCTTGAAAATATCTGCCGGCGATGCGACCAGGCCCTCGTCGATCAACTGCGCGAGCAGCTTGTCACCCAGCCCTTCGATGTCCATCGCCCGACGCGAGACAAAATGTAGCAGCGCACCATGCAGCTGCGCGCGACAGGAAAGTCCGTTGGTGCAGCGCGCAATGGCCTCGCCTTCCGCGCGATCGATAGGGCCTCCGCACACCGGGCACCGCTCCGGCAGCGAGACCGGCCGCGCCGTAGCAGGCCGCAGGGCCAGCACGACCGACTTGACCTCGGGGATCACATCCCCGGCGCGCCGCACAATGACGGTGTCGCCGATGCGAACGTCTTTACGGACGATCTCGTCCATGTTGTGCAGGGTCGCGTTGGAGACGGTCGCCCCTCCGACGAAGACCGGCGCCAGGCGTGCCACCGGCGTGATCGCTCCGGTCCGCCCCACCTGAAACTCAACATTCTCCAACAGCGTCTGCGCCTCCTCGGCGGGAAACTTGTAGGCGCAAGCCCATCGCGGCTCGCGCGCCACGGCGCCGAGCTCCTCGCGACCGGCCAGATCGTCAAGCTTGAAGACGACGCCATCGATATCGAAGGCGAGCACAGCCCGACGGGCGGCCATCGCTTCGAAATACCGTTCGCAGCCGTTGGCCCCCTGTACGATTTCGATCAACTCCGACACCGGAAATCCCCACTCGCGCAGCTGGATCAATGCCTGGGAGTGCCGCGGCGGCAGGGGCCATCCTTCGCTGTAACCAACCCCGTAAGCCAAGAAGGCCAGAGGCCGTTGGGCGGTAATGCGCGAGTCCAGCTGGCGCAGGCTACCGGCCGCCGCGTTACGGGGGTTGACGGGCGCGCGCTCGCCACGAGCCGTCGCCTCTTCCGCCCAGCGCCGGAATCCCTCAAGCGGCAGATAGACCTCGCCTCGGACTTCCAGCATCGGTGGCACATCACCGCGGAGCCGCAGGGGAATCGAGCGGATCGTGCGCAGATTCTCGGTGATGTCCTCGCCGGTTTCGCCATCCCCCCGGGTCGCCCCCTGGCTCAGCAAACCCTCGCGATAGATCAGCGATACCGCAAGACCGTCAAGCTTGGGCTCGGCCGTATAGTCGACCGAACGGCGCGCCAGCGCCTCGCAGACGCGGCGATCGAAATCGCGCAACTCGTCCGGACCGTTGGCCTTGCGCAGACTCAGCATCGGCAATCGATGACGTACCGGCTGAAAGTCGGCACGCGGCACACCGCCGACGCGCTGGGTGGGTGAATCCGGGCCCAGCAGTGACGGGTGCTGCGCCTCCAGTGCCTGCAATTCGGCAAACAACGCGTCGTACTCGGCATCCGAGATGCTCGGCGCATCCAGAAGGTAGTACCGATGATTGTGATCGTGCAGCTGCTGTCGCAGCTCGGCGGCGCGCGCTGCGGTCTGGGCCGGGACACTCACGCGCAACTACAGCCCGTTACGACGCGCCCAAGTCTCGATCTCGGCGACCAATACACGCTGCGCATCAGACGTGAACAGCTGCCGCGAGGCATCAAACACCTCTGCATTGAGCTGGGCAGCCAACGCGCGCGCCGTTGCCACCATATCCTGCAAGGCGGCCTGAGGCTGGGTCGGACCCGGAAGGATCATGAACATGGTGAGCCCCGGCGTGGAGAACCGCTGTTGCTCGGAAGGATCGAGCACCCCCGGCTTGACCAAGCTGGCAACCGAAAACACGGTCTCGCCATTGGCGTTCTTGTGATAAATCTTGCGATCGCCGAAGACCAGCCCCTGGGATTCCAGCGCTTGATGAATCTTTGGCCCGAAGATGGCCGTGCCTTCGACTTCGGCGATCAGCAGGGTCACGATCTTTTCTTCGAATACTCTCCTGGGCGGCTCGACGACTGCCGACTTGCCGGTTGCCGCCCCGTCGCCAAAGAGCGGGCGTGACTCACCTTCATTGAGCGTGGGAGCCGTGCGCTTGCGCGGGCGACCCACTCCGAACTCGTCAAACTCGGAGCCCGGGCGCGAGAACATGTCGAGCTGATCCTTGGCCGGCAGCTTGGGCAGCGCGGATCCACCACCCTGCGCAGGCGGCTCCCACTTTTTCAGCGAACGCGCGTCGCGGCGACTAATCCAGTAAACCGCGATCACCGCGGCCGCACCCAGTACCAGTAGCGCCCACTGCAAGGGACTCATGCTTTCGTCTCGGCTTGAGTGACCAGCTCGACCGCCTGGGCGATATCCACGGAAACCAGGCGGGAGACGCCGGGTTCCTGCATGGTCACGCCGTGCAGCTGCTGAGCCAGCTCCATCGTGATCTTGTTGTGGGTAATGATAATAAATTGGACGTTCTGCGACATTTCGCGCACCACCTCGCAGAATCGGCCGACGTTGGCATCGTCGAGCGGCGCATCGACTTCGTCCATCAGGCAGAACGGTGCCGGATTGAGCTGGAACAGGGCCAACAGCAACGCTACTGCCGTCATCGCCTTTTCGCCGCCCGACAGCAGGTGAATCGTTGAATTGCGCTTACCGGGCGGGCGCGCCATCACGCGAACCCCGGTCTCCAGCATGTCTTCGCCAGTCAGCTCCAGATAGGCCTCGCCGCCGCCGAACAGCTTGGGGAAGCGATCGCGGAACACGGTGTCGACCCTGTCGAAGGTCTGCCTGAACAGCTCCTTGGTCTCGGCATCGATCTTCTTGATGGCCTCTTCCAGCGTTTCCAGCGCGCCGTGCAGGTCGGCGTGCTGGTCGGCCAGGTACTTCTCGCGGCCTTGGGCTTCTTCGAGCTCCTGAATCGCAGCGAGGTTGATCGCCCCCAGACGTTCGATGCGTCGCAGGGTCGAAGCCAGCTTTTCCTCCCAATCCGGCAGTGAAGCCTGCGGATCCAGACCTGCAAACAACGTCTCGCGCTCGAATCCGGTCTCGGCGATCTGCTGATCGAGGCTCTCGCGATGCGCGCGCAGGTTTTCGAACTCCAGGCGCGCCTGTTGCAAGCGCTCGACGGCCGCATCCTTCTCCATCTCGACGGCACGTGCCGATTGGATAGCCGACTGCAGGGCCGCCTCGATGCCTTCAGCCGCCTCGCGAACGGCGCGCATGTGCTCACGCGCGGCCTGCACCGCCGCACGTGCCTGCTCGACCTGCTGCGCCTGCGTCGCCAACGGCGCATCCAGCTCGGCCGCGTGTTTCTCCTCGTCGACGCGGCGTGATTGCAGTGATTCGCGACCGGCGACGAGATCCTTGATCGACTGTTCGAGCGCACTGGCGGCACTGCGCCTTCCCGCGAGCTGCACCTGCAACTGGTTGCGCGACTGCTGGGACTGCGCGAGCGCCATGCGCGCACGACCGACCAGATCGCGCTTGCGCTGCAGCGTCTGCTGCATCTGTGCACGTTGCTCGCGCAATTCCTGGGCGGTCTGCTCCAGAGAGACCAGTTGCTCACGCGATTCCTGCAACTCCGCCGCCTGCTGCTCACGGGCGCGGTTCAACGCCTCCAGCTCCTGCGACAGCGAGTTGACGCGTCCCTGAGTCTGTTCGAGCCGAACTGCCTGAGCCTGACGGAACGCCAACTTCTGCGCCTGGCGGTGGCGCACCTGATCGAACTTCGATGACAGGTCGCGACGCTCCTGCTCCATCTGGTGTGTGCGGGTGCGCAGCTCGCCCAGCACGCGCTCGCGGTCCAGCACCAGCGCCTGCTGCTCTTCGACCTGCGCCTTGAGTTGCTTGAGCAGCTGGCCGCGTGCGATCACGCCGCCACTGCTGTCGTCTCCCTTCTTCGGGAAACGCACCCAGTGCCGGCCGCGCCACACGCCTTCCCGCGTAATGACCGACTCGCCGGCCCCCAGTCGTTCCGCAATGACCTCGGCTTCGGACGGCGACTCCGCCACCTGGATTCCGGCCAACCAGTCCAGGACGGCCTGCGGGCCACTGACCTTGGCCGCTAGTCCTCCACCGCCCTGCCCTCCGATCTGGCTGAGCATGGCGATACCGGCCTTGGGCGAGGACTGGATCGCGCGCACGCGCGCCGCCAGATCACCGACCAGCGGCGCCTGCAACAGGCCTTCGAGGACCTGCTCCACCGCGCCTTCCCATCCGGACTCGACCTGTAGCGCCGAGGCCAGGCGCGGCGCCTGATCCAGCTGCTGGCCCCGGAGCCATTGATTCAGCTCGACGTCATCCTGGCGCATCGCCGCCTGCTGCAAGGTCTCGAGCGACGCCATGCGGCCACGCGCGGACTGCAGGGTCTGGCGGGTTTCATGCAACGCGGTTTCGGCAGCGGCGCGCTCGTCGCGCAGTTGCTGCAAGTCGCCATCGAGTGTCTGAAGGCGTACTTCTGCAGCCGAGAGCTCCTCGGTCAAACTTGCCAATTCGGTATCGGCGTCCAGCAGGCTGGTCTGAATGGGGGCCACGTTAAGCGCACCCAGTTCGGACTCCAGGCGCTTGTGGCGTTCCTCCGACTGGAAGCGCGCGCGCTCGAGCTGCTGGACCTGCACACGCAAACCCTCGGTCTGCATCAGCGGCGCCTCGGCATCCTGCACGAAGCTGTCCCAGCGCAGCTGCTCGGCCTGCGCGTCCTCCTCCGAGGCGATGAGCGCGGACTGCGCATCTTCATCGCTCTGCTCAGCCGCCTGAACCTGTGCCTCCAACTCCACGAGTTGACGCAATGCCTCTTCCAGGCGCTGCTGCTCGCGGGTCTGCCGTGCATCCATATCCGCGAGCTGGCGCGACAGCTGATCAAGTTCACGCACCTTGATCTGCTGCAGTTCGCGCGCGTGATTCAGGCTCTGTTCCTGTCGGGCCAGACCGGCCTCGGCCTCGTAGACCTTGGTCTGCTCCTCGCCTAGCTTTTGCGCCTGTACGCGCTGCTCGATTTCGGCGGCGACACGCGCGTCGGCTGTTTCAGTGACCTTGAGACGTGCCACCTCCAGCGCCTGCTCCAACTCGGCGATCGCCTGCTCGTGGCCCTGGCCCTGCGCCGACATCTGCTTGGCGCGCAACGCGAGGATCTCGGCACGCAGCTGGCGTTCGGTCGCCTTGAAATCGCGATACTTCTCGGCGTTGGCAGCCTGCTTGGTCAACACCTCCAGGCGCTGGGAAATTTCGGAACGCAGATCGTTGAGACGCGCCAGATTCTCGCGTGTGCCCTTGATGCGCGACTCGGTCTCACGGCGGCGATCCTTGTACTTGGAGATGCCGGCGGCCTCCTCCAGCCACTGGCGCAGTTCCTCCGGCTTGGCCTCGATCATGCGCGAGACCATGCCCTGCTCGATGATCGCGTACTGATTCTTGCCGCCCAGGCCAGTCCCCAGGAACAGGTCGGTGACATCCCGCTTCAAGCACTTGCGACTGTTCAGGTAGTACTGGGAATTGCCATCGCGCGTCAGCTCGCGCCGAACGGAAATCTCGGCATAGGCAGCAAACGGCCCTCCGACCTGTCCGTCGCTGTTGTCGAAGATCAGCTCAACGGAGGCACGTCCGACGGGCTTGCGCGTGCGCGAGCCATTGAAGATCACATCCTCGCTGTCCGAGGAACGTAGGTTCTTGAGGCTGGTTTCACCCAGCACCCAGCGCACCGCATCGATGATGTTGGATTTGCCACAACCATTCGGACCGACAACGCCGGTCAGGTTGGACGGCAACGGCAGCTGGCTCGGATCGACAAACGACTTGAAGCCGGCAAGTTTGATTCCGGAAAGACGCATGGGGTCTCTGCTGATGATTTGTGCAGCGCTCGGGACCTCCCGGCGCAGCTTGTCGTGGGACCAACGTCCGGCCCTGAAACTGTGCCGCTAGTGTAAATTAAGGCCACGCCGTGCACAGCCCTTCATCCCTCGCGCATGGCCGCCCTATCCTCTTGACATTCCAAGGCTTTCGCATCATGTCCACGCAGCCCGGCAAGACGCTGGAAACATTCCCCAATCCCGCGCCCCAGCGCGATTTCTGCATCCGCATGCGGATTCCCGAGTTCACCTGTCTGTGCCCCAAGACCGGCCAGCCGGATTTCGGCACCTTGTACCTGGAGTATGTGGCGGACAAGAAATGCGTGGAGCTGAAATCGCTGAAGCTGTACATCTGGAGCTTCCGCGACGAGGGCTGCTTCCACGAGGCGGTAACCAACCAGATCCTGGACGATTTGGTCCGGGCGACCAAACCGCGCTACCTGCGCCTGACGGCCGTCTTCAATGTCCGCGGCGGCATCTACACGCATGTCAGTGTCGAGCACCGCAAGCAGGGCTGGAAGGGCACGCTGCCCCCACCCGCTTGGCACGTGGACCCGACCGGAGCGGGCCAGACGCCCTAGCACCGAAGCTCAGGCCGGATAGCCGGTAATCTCACGGATCCGGCGGTAAAGCGGCCTGAGCTGCGGGTACATGCGCTGGTAGACGTCGCGATAGAGCGCGTCATACAGCCGCACCGCATCGGGCGCAGGCTCAAAGCGCTGACCGACCCGCGTCATCGCCCGAACCGCGGCCCCATAGTCGCGGTGGAGCCCAAGGCCCACGGCGGCGTTCATGGCAGCTCCCAGCGCCGAGGTCTCGTAGATCTCGGGCCGCTCTGCCGGCAGGCCAAAAACGTCTGCGGAAATCTGCATGGCCTGATCCGACTGGGAGCCGCCGCCGGAGACCCGCAACAGACGCACCGGCCTGCGGATCTTCTTCTCGATCTGCTCCTTGCCAGCACGCAACCCGTAGACCAGCCCCTCCAGAATGGCGCGATACAGGTGTGCGCGCGTGTGCACGTCACCGAAACCGATGATGCCCCCCTTGGCTTCGGGCCCCGGATCACGGACGCCGGGCGACCAGTAGGGCTGCAGCATCAGTCCCATCGCGCCGGGCGCAACGCTACGCACCAGATCGTCGAAGAGGCTCTCCACGGAAACACCGCGCTCGGCCGCCAGCGCCTGCTCGCGGTGCGCAAACTCGCGCTTGAACCAGCTCACCATCCAGAACCCGCGGTAGATCTGGATCTCGGTGTTGTAGGCACCCGGCACCGCGGCCGGGAATGGCGGGATCAGACGCTGGACCTCGACATAGCGTGGCTGGGTCGTGTTGATCGTGGCCGTGGTACCAAAACTCAGCTGGGCCACATCGGGCTCCAGAACGCCGCTGCCCAGCACCTCACAGGCCTTGTCGGCGGCGCCGGCGATCACCTTCAGACCGGCAGGAAGTCCCAGCTGCTGCGCTGCGACATCAGTCAACGCTCCGAGTGTTCCACCAGGCGCCACCAGACGCGGCAATTGCCCGGCGGTCACTGCCAGGGCGCGCCACTTGAAGTCGGAGGGCGCGGCCCAGCTCTGCCGCTGGTAATCGAAAGGCAGGTAGCCGACCTGGCTACCGCTGGAATCCACCGCTTCCCCGACCAACCGCCGATTGAGCCACCCGGACAGCAGCAAGTAATGCCGGGTCTCGCGCCATCGCTGCGGCTCGTGTTGGGCCAGCCAATTGGCCTCGGCCTCGGCCTGCAGGTGGGCAATCAGCGGCGTGGCGCCCGCCAAGCGAAATGCGGTCTTCCAGGCAAGGCCCAGGCTGGGCGGCGAAGTACAGCGCCGCTGATCCAGCCAGACGATCGCCGGCCGTAGAACCTCGCCGTTGCCGTCCAAGCAGATGACGGTCGAGCGCTGGGTAGTCAGACATAGCGCGTCGATCGACTCGGGACGCACGTCGCCCTCGCGCCACAGGCGGCGGCAGCAGGCGGCGACCGCCTGCCAGTAGAGTTCTGGATCCTGCTCAGCCCACCCGGGCTGCGCTGAGACGTACGCACTGTCAAACGTCTGCTGCGCCTTGACCAGTAATCGACCCTGCTCATCGAACACGATCGCCCGCGCGCTCTGAGTGCCGACGTCGATGCTCAACAGGCGATGCCGACTCATGCGGGGTCCGTCGCCACTGGGGCGTGGTGCCGCTGCCAGTCGTCGAGATAGGTCTGCCGCTCCTGCTGCCACCGGATCTCGTCCCAGCCCAGCGTGTCGCGGCAGATGGCACCGATCCGCTCCATCCACTCAGCGCCGCCCTGCGGACTCACCAACCCCAGCCGCGTGCGTCGCATCAGCAGATCCTGAAGATGGACGACGCGCTCATGGGTTGCTGCCCAGCGCAACTCCGCCCAGCAGTAGGGGGTGTGCCCGATCTGCGCCCGATCCTGATCAGGACTCTCGGCAATCAGGCGCTCGGCGTGGGCTCCGAATCGAGCCTCGAGCCGTGATACGCGCGATCCTGCGGAACCGGCAGCGCGGAACAGTGGTGCGCGCTGCCGCGACGGCTTGAGGAGGGGATACTGTCGCGCAGCTTCGTTCAGGACCTGCCGCGCAGTGACGCGGAAGGTCGTCAGCTTGCCGCCGGTGATGCCGATCAGGCCGGGCGAGACCCACCGAGCCGATTCTCGCGACTCCGCCGAGGGATCGGCCTTGCCACTGGCGATCACCGGTCTGACGCCGGCATAACAGCTCAGCGCCTGTTCGGCGGCAATCGACAAGCCCGGAAACTCCGCGTGCAGCCCCTCCATCAGATAGGACACCTCACTCGGCGTCATTCGCGGATCATCGAGCGACTGATCGTGATCCAGATCGGTGGTGCCGAAGACTGTCGCCCCCTCCCAGGGATAGGCAAAGATCGGACGGCGGTCACGCGGGTGGAGCCACGACACTGCGGCAGGCAGCGGCAACACCGTCGCCGGAAAGACCAGATGACTGCCCCGAAGCGGCCGCAAAGGAGGCGCACCGTCGGGGGCACCGGTCAGGCCTGCCGCCCAGACGCCAGTCGCATTGATCACCATCTGCGACCGAATATGGCGGCTTCCGCCCGCGACACCATCCTGCAGCACCACACCCTCGACGCGACCGTTGACCGTCGTGGTGACAGCCGCCCGCACATAGTTGAGCGCCTGTCCGCCTTCTGCGATCGCTTCCAGGATCAGGCGCATCACCAGCCTGGCATCGTCGGTACGCGCGTCTTCATAATGAACGGCGCCGAGCAAGCGCTCGCGCAGTAGCCCTGGCAACTGCTGAAGAACGTGTGTGGCGTCGTACCACCCTGAACGGCGCCGTCCTCCCATGAGATCGTAGATCGCAAGGCCGAGCTGCATGGTCCGGCGTCCAGGGCTCGCCCCACGGCGAATGGGCATCAGAAACTGCAAGGGTTCGATCAGTCCAGGCACTTCCGCAATCAAACGCTGGCGTTCGCGTACGGATTCCAGCGTCAGTCGCCACTGTCCTTCCTTGAGGTAGCGCAGGCCTCCGTGAACAAGCTTCGAAGACCATGACGACGTGCCGGAGGCGAAGTCGCGTGCGTCGACCAGCAGCACCCGGGCGCCGGTCCGAACGGCCTCACGCAGGATGCCGGCACCCGTGATGCCACCCCCGATGACGATCAGATCGTAATGGTCAGCCAGCTGGGACAATGCGACGCGCATGAAGGACTCAGGCGGATCCGCGCAAGATCGCCGGGCTCACGAGAACAGCTTGCCTGGATTCATCATGCCTTCCGGATCAAGCTCTCGCGCCATGGCACGAATCAGATCCATCCCCAGCGTCCCCTTCTCAGCCGGCAGGTAGGGTGCGTGATCGACGCCGACGCCATGCTGATGACTGATTGTCCCGCCATGCGAGACGATTGCTTCCGACACCGTCGACTTCAATCGTTGCCATCTCGCCAGATCGGCATCGGGGCTTCCTGCCGCGCGATAGACGAAAGTGGAATAGATGCTGCAGCCCTGCCGATAAAGATGAGATAGGTGAGTAAATGCATGCACGCGTTCGTTCTCGCCGGCCAGCGCCTGCGCTGCCGCACGCTCGATGGCCCGCATCAGCGGCGTGACCTGCGGCCAGTTCACGGCCGTTTCGACGGTGTCCGCCGCGTAGCCGTGCTCCCAGAGCGTGTTGCGCAGCAGTGGGCCACGGAAGCGATTCTTCTGCCAACCCTTGCCGATGGCGCGGCCCACGTGCACGCCGCGGTGACGCTTGGCCAGGGCCAAGGCATCACGCCGTGCACGGCGGGTTTCAACCAGCGATCCGGTAACCCCGAGCATGAGCATGCATTTGCCGGTCGCTACGCCGCGCATGCCGAGGTAGCGCTGGAGCCACTTGATGAGGTCCGCATGACCGGCCAGACGTAGCTGAGTCTCGGTCTCCACTTCGTTGGACAGACGCAGCATCGATAATGGCAACTCGGCTTGGGTCATCTCCCGTACGGCGGTGATCGCCGTGTTCCAGTCGGGGAAAAAGACAGCGTGGAAATCCTCACACGCTGGCAGGCGCCGGATCCGCGCGGTGACTTCCGTCAGCAGACCGATGCGACCCTCCGAACCCATCACGGCCTCGCGCAGGTCGGGGCCGGCCGAGGAGGCCGGCATGCCACCGACCTTGAGCTCGCCGCGCGGCGTCGCCAGCGTACCCGCTGCAAACAGGTTCTCGATGCGTCCATAGCGCAGCGACTGCTGCCCGGACGAGCGCGTCACCACCCAGCCGCCGATCGTCGAGTACTGGTAGGACTGCGGAAAATGGCCGAGCAGATAGCCATGCGGCTTCAGCTGGGCTTCAATCTCGGGCCCAGGCGTGCCGGCACCAAACGTCGCGAGCTGTGAGGTTTCGTCCAGATGCATCAGACGATTCATCTTCTCGAGAGAAATATTGACGACCGCTCGATCACTTGCAGGGATGTTCAGATGGCCGACCACGCTGGTGCCCCCACCATAGGGCACGACTAACGCACCGATTCGCCGGGCGGCGTCCAGCGCCTGAACCACTTCGGCGTGACTACCTGGGAAGCAGATTGCGTCTGCAACCGGGCCGAACCGTCCACTGCGCATGGCCACCCAGTCCGGAAAGCTCTGCCCACGGGCATGCAGCAGCCGCTGGCGAGGATCCGTCTCGAAGGGATGCGAGGCCTGATTGATGCGGCTTTGGGGCACCAGCGCCACTGCCTGATCCAGAGTTGCGTCCAGCGGCGCCTTGCCCTTGCCAATCAGATCTGCGAGGAAGCCCTGCGCCTCGGGCGTCAAAGGGCTTTCGTCTGCATCGTCTCCCCAGCCGTTCCAGCGTCGCATACCGACCCCTGATCAGAGTAAGCGCAAAGTATAAGAGCAGCGCATGACTGCACCTCGAAACCGCAGTCAC
>JBEIOK010000260.1:0-2133 GCA_040377605.1 Nevskiaceae bacterium
CGATACGCGGCACCACTATCCGTTTCCGGATGACACCGGTCTGGGCTGGGACAACTGGTACCGCAATTTCGATCGCACCGATCCGCAGATCAATCGCGATGTGCAGACCGTCGATCACTTCATCGACGCGGTCAAGCAGCGCGGTATCGTCGACGATCGCCGCGTCTACATGACCGGCTGGTCCAATGGCGCCGCGCTGTCGATCCTGTATGGACTCAATACACCGGGCATCGCTGCCACGGCGGTGTACTCGTCACCGGATCCGTTTGTTGATGTGCTGGACCCCTGCGCGCAGGCGCCATTCGGCAACAACCCGCGGCCGATCATGACCGTGCACAACAACTGCGACATCATCGGGATCTGCAGCACCGGCAGCGAAGGGTTCCGCACGCGGCTGGGGGCCACGATGCCCGGCGTGGAGTATCAGCCACACATCATCGACGCGCTGCAGCGTGAGACCGATGCCTGCACGGCGTCCTGCGCCTACGACGGTAATCCGGCGCAGCTGCTGACGCCCGGCGCGGCGCGTCATCTGATCTGGCCGCTGAGCTGGAACGACCGCATGTTCGCGTTCCTGCGTGAGCGCCCGCTGACCGACTGACTCTCCTGTTTCCGTCCCTAAACGCCTCCCCTGAATCTGGAATCCGCACGCATGAAAAACTTCAAAGACAAGGTCGCCGCAATCACCGGTGCCGGTTCGGGCATGGGCCGTGAACTGGCGATCGAGCTGGCCCAGCGCGGCTGCCACCTGGCGATCTCCGATGTGAACACCGTCGGTCTGGCCGAGACCGTGAAGCTGCTGGCCGGCAGCGGCGTGCGCGTCACGCACGAGCGCGTCGACGTGGCCAGCCGCGACGCCGTGTATGCCTGGGCCGAACGGGTGGTGGCCGACCACGGCAAGGTCAATCTGGTGTTCAACAATGCCGGCGTCGCGCTCGGCGCGACGATCGAAGGCATGAAGTACGAGGACTTCGAGTGGCTGATGAACATCAACTTCTGGGGCGTGGTGTACGGGACCAAGGCGTTCCTGCCGTATCTGAAGCAGACCGGTGACGGCCACATCATCAATACGTCCAGTGTCTTCGGCCTGGCGGGCATCCCGTCACAGAGCGCCTACAACGCCGCGAAGTTCGCGGTGCGCGGCTTCACCGAGTCCCTGCGCGAGGAACTGGATATGGAAGGCTGCGGCGTCAGCGCCACCAGCGTGCACCCGGGCGGCATCAAGACCAACATCGCCAAGTCCGCGCGTCTGGATACCAGCGTCAAGCAGCTGGGGCTCGACGACCAGAAGGCGACGGCCAAGTTCGAGAAGAACTTCATCACCACGGCGAACCAGGCGGCCCGCACCATCCTCCGCGCGGTGGAGCGCAACCAGCGTCGTGTGCTGGTGGGGCCGGATGCGGTCGCGATCGATCTGATGGTGCGGGCGATGCCGAGCAGCTATCAGAAGCTGGTGATGTGGTTCACGCGCCGGTCGATGCGCTGAGGCACCAGCGCGCTCGAAGCGTGAGCGATCAGCGCAGCGCTTCCAGCTCCTCCCAGCGCGCGTAGGCGGTAGCCAGATCCTGGTCGATCGTCGCGATGCGGCGTTCGACCGCCATCTGCTGCTCGCGCGTCTGCCGGTAGAACTCGTCGGCGCCCATCTGCGCCACCAGGGTGTTGCGCTCGGCCTCCAGCTTCTCGATGCGGGCCGGCAGCTTCTCCAGCTCGCGGCGCTCCTTGGTGTCGAGCCGCGAGGCGGTGGAGGCGGTGGGTGCCGCGGCCGACGGGGTCGGTGCGGCAGGCGTAGGCGCTGCACGCGCCGGCTGCACGTGCGAGGGCAGGGCGCGCTGACGCAGCCAGTCGGCGTAGCCGCCGACGTAGTCGCCGATGCGGCCGTTGCCTTCGAACACCAGACTGCGGGTCACGACATTGTCGAGGAACTCGCGGTCGTGGCTGACCAGCAGCACGGTGCCCGGATACTCGATCAGCTGTTCTTCCAGCAGGTCCAGGGTTTCCAGGTCGAGATCGTTGGTCGGTTCGTCCAGCACCAGCACGTTCGAGGGTTTGGAGAACATGCGCGCCAGCAGCAGGCGCGCGCGTTCACCGCCGGAGAGCACGCGCACCGGCACGCGCGCACGGTCCGGCGTGAAC
>JBEIOK010000211.1:0-4236 GCA_040377605.1 Nevskiaceae bacterium
CGCGCGAAGACCGACGGCGGATAGCCGCGCGTGGTCGGCGGCTCGCCGATGGCCAGGCCGATCTCGCGCTGGGCCTGCGCAAAGCGGGTGAGCGAATCCATCAGCAGCAACACATGACGGCCCTGATCGCGGAAGTATTCGGCGATCGCGGTCGCGGTGTAGGCCGCGCGCAGGCGCAGCAGCGGCGAGCGGTCGGCAGGCGTTGCGACGACACAGGCGCGCTTGAGCCCTTCCGGCCCGAGGTTGTGATCCAGGAAATCGCGGACTTCGCGGCCACGCTCGCCGATCAGGCCGACGACGATGACGTCCGCCTGCGTGAAGCGCGTCATCATGCCGAGCAGGGTCGACTTGCCGACACCGGTGCCGGCAAACAGGCCCAGACGCTGGCCGCGACCGACCGTCAGCAGACTGTTGATCACGCGCACCCCGACATCCAGCGGCTGCGTGATCGGCGTGCGCGCCAGCGGATTGATCGCCTTGCCGTAGAGCGGAACGTGGGCCTCGCAGGCCAGACGGCCCTTGCCATCGAGCGGACGGCCTTCGCCGTCGAGCACGCGGCCCAGCATGGCCTCGCCGACGGCGACTTCCGCCGCCGCGCCCATCGGGACCACCCGCGCCATCGGATTCAGGCCCTGCAGATCCCCGGACGGCATCAGGAACACCCGCTCGCCGGAGAAGCCAACCGCTTCGGCTTCAAGGCCACTGCCGTCGGCGTTGACGATGCGCGCCCGCGCGCCCAGCGACAGCGGACACCCCACCGCCTCCAGGGTCAGGCCGACAACGCGGCGCAACTGGCCCTCGACGCGAAAGTCCGGAGCCTGCGCGGCGGCGATGGCCTGGGCCTGCAAACGCGTGGCGTAACGGTGATTCGACGGCCGGGCAAACGCGTTCATGCCTCACTCCGTGAACGATCCGACGGGATTCCCTGTCCCTTCGGCGAGGGAAGCGCGCACCCCCTCACCCTGACCCTCTCCGCCGGGATCGGGGGAGCGGGAATTCGGTGGAGAACATGGCCGGTCCTCATGCGTGGTCTCCTCCCAGACTGCCGCGCATCACGTCGACGCGGGTCTGCAGCCGCGCATCGATCTGCGTGGACTCGGTCAGCACGCGCACATCGCCGCGGACCAGACTGGCATCGGGGACCAGTCGGAAACTCTGTGCCTCCGGCGGCGCAGCGATGCGCTCGCGCAGAAATTCGGCGTCGTCCGGATGCACGTGCAGGCGCACGTCGCGCACGTAACCCGGCAAGGCCGACATCGCCTCGCGCACGATCTGAAGCATCGACTCCGGCGCCTGTTGCAGCTCGGTCAGCACCAGCCGCTGCGCCACGGCGCAGGCCAGCTCCAGCAGGCTGCGCTCGACTTCTTCATCCAGATGCGCCAGCGGGCGCTGCAGGTGCTCGATCAGATCGCGCAGCCGCGTCACCTCGGCCTGCGCGGCGCGCTGGCCGACGGCATAGCCCTCGGCCTGACCGCGCTGGAAGCCTTCCGCATGCGCGGCCGCTTCCACGGCCTCCAGTTGCTGCGCGGTATGCAGGTGATGCCCGGAACGCGGCGAATCGAACACGGGCATCTGCCAGCGCGCCAGCGAGGCGGCCTGTTCCGCCGGCAGGATGTCCACTTCGGTGTCGGCGTGGTTCATACCATGTCCTCACCCTTGCCACCGAGAACGATCGTGCCCGCATCCGCCAGGCGTCGCGCGGCGGCGAGGATTTCCTTTTGTGCTGCTTCGACGTCGGAGACCTTGGCCGGGCCCTTAGCTTCCATGTCCTCGACCAGCATCTCGGCGGCACGCTTGGACATGTTCTTGAGAATTTTTTCCTTGACGCGCGGATCGGCGCCCTTGAGCGCTAGGCCCAGCGTCTCGGTGGAGATTTCGCGCAGCAGCGTCTGGATGCTGCGGTCGTCGACCGCGCCCAGATCGTCGAACACGAACATCAGGTCCTGGATGCGCTGCGACAGATCCTGATCCACCTCGCCGATCTTGCCGATGATCGCCTGCTCGGTGGTCGTGTCCATCAGGTTGAGAATGGTCGCGGCCACCTTGACGCCGCCGACACTGGACGCCTTCAGGTTGCCGTTGCCGGAGAACTGCTTCTCCATGATCTCGTCCAGCTCGCGCAGGGCCTGCGGCTGGATGCCGTCGAGCCGCGCGATGCGCATCAGCACATCCCCGCGCATGCGCTCCGGCAGTTGCGCAACCACATCGGCCGCCTGGTCCGGATCCAGATACGCGAGCACGATGGCGACGATCTGCGGGTGCTCATTGCGCACCAGATCCGCGACGGCGCGCGTTTCCATCCACTTCAGCGCTTCCAGCCCCTTGCTGTTGCGCCCCAGCAGGATGCGATCGATCAGGCCGCCCGCCTTGTCCTGGCCCAGCGCATTGACCAGCACGCGACGCACGTAGTCGTCGGCGCCGACGCCCAGCGAGGTCTGCGAATCCATTTCCTCGACGAAGCGGTCCATCACCTCGGCCGCGCGATCGCGCGTCACGTTCTGCAGCGAAGCCATGGCCGCGCCGACTTTCTGCACGTCCTTGGCGCCCATGTGCTTCAGCACTTCGGCGGCCTCATCCTCGCCCAGTGACATCAGCAGGATCGCGGCGCGCTCGACGCCGCTGGGATTGCCGCTGGCTCCGTGTGCATCCGCCATGACTCAGGCCTCCTGACCGACCCAGGTCTTGACGACCTGAGCGACGCGCTTGGGATCCTGCGCCACCGCTTGCTTGGCGACCTGCAGCTTCTGCTCGTACGGATGCGGCGCGCGCTGCGCTTGCGGACCCGGCAGGCTGACACGGTCGTCGGGCAATGCGCGGCCCTCTACGGCATCGGCCGATACCGCCAGCGGCGCCGCCGCCTTCAGCGGCGCCTGCAGCAGGCTCTTCAGCGCCGGGCGCAGCACCACAAAGATCAGGATCAACACCAGCAGCAGGCCCGCGCCCTGTCGTGCGTACGTCTGGATCTGCGGCTGCTTCCAGACCGGGATGTCATCCAGCGGCGCGATCTCGCTCTGCAGGAAGGCCGAGTTCTGCACCGACACACTGTCGCCGCGCGTCGGGTTGAAGCCGACCGCTTCGCGCACCAGGGCCTCGACCTTCGCCAGTTCGGCGGCGGGCAGCGGCACCAGCGTCATCTCGCCGGGCTTGCCGCCTTCCTTGGCACGTGGCACGTGATCGACCAGCACCGCAACCGACAGGCGCTGCAGCTTGCCCACTGGCTGGCGCGTGTGGCTGACCGTGCGATCCAGCTCATAGCTGCGGGTGGCCTGCTTGCTCTGCGTCTGGATATCCGACTGCGCATCGCCGCCGGCGAGGCTGTTCAGCGGCGGATTGGCGGTGGCCGGCGGCGGCTGGTTGGAGGTCGCGCCGGGGACGCCGGTCGCCGTCTTGGCGCCGCGCGTGGTGTCCTCTGAAATCTGTTCGCTGCGCAGCTTCGCCGGGTCCGGCGTGAAGCTCTCGCGCGCCTCCTCGGTGATGGAGAAATCCATCTCCGCCGCGACCTGGGCACTGACACGACCGACGCCGACCAGCGGCGTCAGCAGCTGTTCGATGCGACGGATGTAGTCGGCTTCGACGCGGCGCTGATAGTCGAGTTGCTGCGCGCTCTGCGCCAGCGCACTGTCACCGCCCTCATTGGACAGCAGGCGACCGGACTGATCGACCACCGTCACATCCTGCGGCGACAGGCCGGGCACGCTCGACGCCACCATGTGGATGATCGAAGCGACCTGGTTCTGCTCCATGCTGCGGCCGGCGTGCAGCTCCACGAACACCGAGGCACTCGGCGCCTCGCGGTTGCGGGTGAAGGCCGACGGTTTCGGAATCGCCAGATGCACCCGTGCGCCGCGCACCGGCTGCAGGTTGCCGATGGTGCGGGCCAGCTCGGTTTCCAGCGCATGCTGATAGCGTGCGGTCTCGATGAACTGGCTGGTGCCGAAGCCCTGCTCCTGCTGCATCATCTCGAAGCCCTGCGCCGACCCGCGCGGCAGGCCCTGGCTCGCCAGCTTGAGCCGCGCGTCGTGGATTTGTGCCTCGGGGACCGACACCGCGCCGCTGAGACGATCCAGGGCGAACGGGATGTTGGCGGCGCGCAGGGCCTCGGCGAGTTCGGCCGAGTCGCGCTCGGACAGGTTGCCGTACACCGGCACATACGCCGGCTGTTGGGACCAGCCCCAGGCCCACAGCCCCAGTGCGACCGCGCCGGCGACGGCCAGCAGCACCGCAAACTGGCGCAAG
>JBEIOK010000161.1:0-5960 GCA_040377605.1 Nevskiaceae bacterium
GAAGAAAAGAAGGAGGCCATTGCCATTCCGGTCGAGGTGTCGGCGGCCCGGCTCGGCCCGATCGACGCGGCCTACCGTGGCACCGCGACCCTGGAGGCCGAGGACGAGGCGACGGTCAATGCCAAGACCGCCGGGGTGATCGAGAAGGTGCTGGTCGAGGAAGGCGAGCGAGTGCTTGCCGGCCAGGTGCTGGCGAGACTGGAGACGGAGCGGCTGCAGCTGGAGGTTACCCGTGCCAAGGCCGCGCTCGACAAGCTGGAGCAGGATTACGAGCGCAACAAGTCCGTCTATCAGCGCAATCTGGTGTCGCGCGAGGCGTTCGAGCGCACCAAGTTCGAGTTCGACGGCGCACGTGCCGCCTATGATCTGGCGCGTCTGTCGCTGCGTGAGTCCGAGATCAAGGCGCCGTTCGACGGTGTGGTGTCGCAGCGTTACATCAAGATCGGTAATCAGATCGCGATTGGCAGTCCCGCGTTCCGCGTGACGCGCATGGACCGCCTGCAGGCGCAGATCTATGTGCCGGAGCGTGACATTCACAAGCTCGCGGCCGGACAGGCCGCGGTGCTGGCCGTCGATGCCTGGCCCGACCGGCTGTTTCGCGGCGAGATCCTGCGCGTGAACCCGGTCGTGGATGCGCAGACCGGTACGGTCAAGGTGACGGTGGCGATGGCGCCGCAGCAGCCCGAACTCAAGCCGGGCATGTTCGGCCGCGTGGAAATCCGCTACGACCGTCGTGAGCAGGCGCTGCTGATCCCCAAGGACGCGGTACTGACCGAGGACGCGGCACAGTCGGTGTTCGTGGTGGCCGACGGCAAGGCCAGGCGGCGCGCGATCCGCACCGGGTATGGCGATGCCGAGCACTATGAGGTGCTCGAAGGGCTGCGTGCCGGCGAGCAGGTGGTCACGACCGGGCAGAGCAATCTCAAGGACGATGCCGCCGTCGAGATCGTGCCGGCGGCGGGCGTGGCGCCGGCCGCCGCCCATGCGGTAACTGCCCCGACGGCGACACCCTGAGCGCGGACATCGCGCACGGCGCGGGGGAATCATGAGCCTGATCGAAGTCTGCACCCGGCGGCCGGTTGCGATCACGATGCTGACGCTGGCCGTACTGCTGTTCGGCATGGTGTCGCTGTCGCGGTTGCAGGTCACGCTGTTGCCGGATCTGTCATACCCGACGCTGACGGTCCGCACCGAGCTGCCGGGCGCGGCGCCGACCGAGGTCGAGACGCTGATCTCCAAGCCGGTGGAAGAGGCCCTTGGCGTGATCAAGGGTGTGCGACGGGTCTCGTCGGTATCGCGAGCCGGACAGGGCGACGTCGCGCTGGAGTTCGAGTGGGGCACCGATATCGACTTCGCGGTGCTCGACGTGCGCGAGAAGCTCGACGCTCTGGAACTGCCCAAGGAGGTCGTGCGCCCGATCGTGCTGCGCTTCGATCCGAGCCAGGACCCGATCCTGCGGCTGGGTCTGGCCCTCAAACGGACCGACACTGCGACCGCGGCGGTGGCGGCCGATGAATCCACCCTCAAGCGCCTGCGTCGCGTTGCCGAAGATCTGATCCAGAAGCCGCTGGAGGGGGTCGACGGCATTGCAGCCGTGAAGATCTCCGGCGGCCTGGAAGATGAAATCCAGGTGCAGGTCGATCTGCAGAAGCTCGCACGGCTCAATCTCACGCTGAGCCAGGTGGCCGAGCGACTCAAGGCCGAGAACGCGAATATCTCCGGCGGGCGCGTCGACCAGGGCTCGGCAAGCTACCTAGTGCGCACGCTGAACCAGTTCAAGAGCCTCGATGAGATTGCCGACACGATCGTTGCTGTGCGCGAGAACCGCAACGTCTATCTGCGCGACATCGCCGAGGTGCGCAGCAGCTTCAAGGAACGCGAGGCGGTGATCCGCATCGATGGCGACGAAGCCGTGGAGATCGCGCTGTACCGCGAGGGTGACAGCAATACGGTCGCGATCGCCGACAGCGTACGCCAGCGGGTTGACGCCTTGCGCCAGTCGCTGCCGGGCGACCTGGAGCTCAAGGTGCTGTACGACCAGTCGGTCTTCATTCGGCATGCCACCGACGAGGTCATGCAGGCGGCGATCGAAGGAGGGCTGCTCGCAATCCTGGTGATCTACCTGTTCCTGCGCAACGCGGCCGTGACGGCGATCGTCTCGGTCTCGATCCCGGTGTCCGTGATCGCGACCTTCAACGTCATGTACGGCGTCGATCTGTCGCTGAACATCATGTCGCTGGGCGGCATCGCCCTGGCAATCGGCCTGATCGTCGACGATGCGATCGTCGTCCTCGAATCGATCTTCCGCAAGCAGGAACAGGGACTGAGCCCGCTGCAGGCCGCCGTTGCCGGCACGCGCGAGGTCTACGGCGCGGTGGTGGCCTCGACGCTGACCACCGTCGCCGTGTTCTTCCCGCTCGTGTTCGTGCAGGGCATTGCCGGCCAGTTGTTTGCCGATCAGGCCCTGGTCGTTAGCGTGTCGCTGGTGTTCTCCCTGCTGGTGGCAGTCACGTTGATTCCGATGCTGGCCGCGCGCCTGCACGAACGCCGCGCGGTGCCGGAGGCTTCGCCCCGGGTGACTGAAGGTTCGCCGCTGCGCCGCGGCATCAGCCAGCTGCGGGTCGGCGCGTTGGAAACGGGCCCGCAGTGGCTGCTGCGGGCGCTGGTGTTCTGGCCGTTGCAGGCCGTGGCCCTGGGGCTTGGCGCGCTGATGCGCCCGCTGGCGGCCCTGTGGCAGCGCGGCTACCTCGCGCTGGAGCAGCGCTACCGTGGCGCGCTGGCCTGGGCGCTGGACCATCGTGCATGGGTGCTCGGCGTGGCGGTGGCGCTGTTTGTCGCCAGTCTGGGGTTGCTGACGCGCATCGGCATCGAGTTGATCCCGCCCTTCAACCAGGGCGAGTTTTACGCCAAGTTGCAGTTGCCGCCGGGCACCGCACTGGAACGCACGGATGCGGTGGTGCGGGATCTCTCGCAGCGCCTGCGCGGCGACGATCGTCTGGTGGCGACACACTCGGTCGCGGGTACCGGCAATCGGCTTGATGCCAACGCCGAATCGGGCGGGGAGAACGAGGGCACTGTCACGCTGGTGCTGAAACCGGGGGCCTTCGACGGCGAGGCAGACTTGCGCGAGGAGCTGCGCCAGCACATCGAGGCGCGGCCCGGTCTCAGCTATCGGTTCGAGCGCCCGACCTTGTTCACGCTGAAGACCCCGCTGGAAGTCGAAATCGCCGGCTACGATCTCGACGCCGTCGCGCGCGTTTCTCGCCAGGTCCAAGAGGCGCTGGTTCAGTCGGACCGCTTTATCGAGGTCGAATCGAACCTGCTGCCCGGGCACCCCGAAATCCAGATCGTGTTCGATCAGGAACGTGCGGCGGCGCTGGGTCTGGATACCGCCGACCTCGCGCGCCGCGTCGCGCAGTCGGTGCAGGGAGAGGTGGCCACGCGCTATCGCCTCGGTGATCGTGAGATCGATGTGCTGGTGCGCGGTGCCGAGCGCGAGCGTGCCACGGCCGATGCCGTCGCCAATCTGCTGATCAACCCGGAGTCCGAGCGGCCGGTGCGCCTGTCGTCGGTGGCCCAGGTCACCCTGCGATCGGGACCCAGCGAAATTCGCCGCCTCGACCAGCAGCGGGTGGTGCTGGTTTCTGCAGGGCTGGCCTACGGCGATCTGGGCGAGGCGGTGGCGGAGGTCGAGCGACTGATCGCGCGCACACCGATGCCGACTGGTGTCGGCGCGACGGTGGCCGGCCAGAACGAGGAGATGGAAGTTTCATTCCGGTCGCTGCAGCTCGCCCTCGCCCTCGCGGTGTTCCTGGTCTATCTGGTGATGGCGTCGCAGTTCGAGTCGCTGGTGCATCCATTCGTGATCCTGTTCTCGATCCCGCTGGCGGCGATCGGGGCGATCGCCGCCTTGTATGTGACCGGCACTGCGATCAACGTCATCGCGTTGATCGGCATGGTCATGCTGATCGGTATCGTCGTGAAGAACGGCATCATCCTGATCGACCTCGTCAATCGTCTCCGCGACGACGGGCTGTCGCGCCGCGAGGCATTGCTGCGCGCCGGGCCCGTGCGCCTGCGGCCCATCCTGATGACCACGCTGACCGCGATTCTTGGCCTGCTGCCGATGGCGATCGGCGGTGGCGAAGGTGCGGAGATGCGGGCGCCGATGGCGATCACCGTGATTGGGGGGCTGGCGGTGTCCACGCTGCTGACCCTGGTCGTGATCCCGGTGGTCTACACGCTGCTGGATCGTCGTCCCGACATCGGCGCGGAGCCGCAGGCGTGAAGCTCACGCAGCTCGCACTGGCGCGGCCGGTGACGACGGCCATGTTCTTCGTCTGCATGACGGTCATCGGCCTGATCTCCAGCCAGCGCCTGCCGCTGGAATCCCTGCCTGACATCGAGTTTCCGTTTCTGGTCGTCAACATCCCGTATCGCAACTCCACGCCCGAGGAGGTCGAGCGGCGGATCACGCGGCCAGTCGAGGAGGCGCTGGCGACGATGCCTGGCATCAAGCGCATGGAGTCGGAGTCCAGGGACGATGGCGCCACCGTGGAAATCCAGTTCGACTGGGGAACGGAACTGGCAGCTGCAGGCGCAGAGGTGCGCGATAAGATCGACGCGATTCGTGGCGATCTGCCGGATGAGCTGGAGCGCGTCACCGTCCTGAAGTTTTCCGGCAGTGATCAGCCGATGCTGGTCTACCGCATCTCGGCCGAGCGTGATCTGTCCAATGCGCATGACATGCTCGACCGCAACCTCAAGCGGCGCGTGGAGCGACTCCCCGGGGTGTCACGCGTCGAGCTCTATGGGGTCGAGCCCAAGGAGATCCGGATCGAGTTGTCGGCCGAGCGCGTCGGCGCGCATGGCATCGACCTGCGACAGTTGTCGACCACGCTGCAGAAGGCCAACTTCGCGCTGACGGCCGGCGACCTGATCGAGGCCGGCACGCGCTACTACGTCAAGCCCGAGGGACGCTTCGGGAGTGTCGAGGACATCGGCGCGGTGGTGATCAACACGCAGGGACTGCGGCTGCGCGATATCGCCGAGATCGTCTATGCCGAGCCCGTGCTGACCTATGGCCGACATCTGAATCGCCGCTATGCGGTCGGGCTCAACGTGTTCAAGGAAACCGGAGCCAACCTGGTCGAGGTCTCCGACCGTGTGAAAGCGGAAATCGCCGAGGTCAGTACGCTGCCGGAGATGCAGGGCATCGCACTGGCGATGTTCAACGACTCGGCTGCCGATGTGCGCAACTCGCTGGCAGAGCTGGTGGAGGCGGGCATTCTCGGCGCGCTGTTCTCGATCGGGGTGCTCTATCTGTTCATGCGCGATCTGAAGATGACGCTGATCGTCACGTTGGCGGTACCGCTGTCGCTGGTGATGACGCTGGCCGCGATGTACTTCCTCGGCTACAGCTTGAACATCCTGACGCTGATGGGGCTGATGCTGTCGGTCGGCATGCTGGTCGATAACGCGGTCGTCGTGACCGAGTCGATCTTCAGCAGCCGACGCGAGGACAGCGACGCGGTGCGGGCGACGCTGGTCGGGGTCAAACGGGTCGGTCTAGCAGTGGTACTGGGCACGCTGACGACGGCGATCGTGTTCCTGCCCAACATCTTCGGGGCGCAGAACGAGATCACGGTCTTCATGGCGCACGTGGCCATCACCATCGGCGTGTCACTGGCTGCGTCGCTGCTGGTGGCCATCACGCTGATTCCACAGCTCACCACCCGCCTGCCGCTGGCGGCGCGCGACCGCGGGGCCTGGTTCGAGCGCTTCGCCGCACGCTATGCGGCCGTGCTGGAATGGACCCTGCGACATCCGGGCAAGACCTGGCTGTTCATCGGTGCGATCCTGGGCAGCGTGGCGCTGCCGGCCTCGCAGGTGAAGGTCGACATGTTCCCGAACACCTCGCCGACGCGGTTGTATCTGGAGTTCAATCTCAACGGCATCTA
>JBEIOK010000190.1:0-5058 GCA_040377605.1 Nevskiaceae bacterium
CGAGAGCGCAAACCCCAGGCAGTTGTGCCGGGCCAGATCCTGCGGAGACTGCGGCAACCCGTGCTGGGCAAAATATTCCGGCGTGCCGCACACCAGAAAGCGGATCGGTGCGAGGCGCCGCGCCACCAGATTCGGCGCCGGCTGCGAGGTGATCCGCAGCGCCAGATCAAAGCCTTCGTCCGCCAGATCCACCAGCCGGTCGCTGGTCACGATCTCCACCTGGATCTTCGGATAGCGCTGGAAGAACGTCGGCAGCATCGGTGCGATGACCCAGCCCGCCAGGGAATTCAGGCAGGTCACGCGCAGCCGGCCGCTGGGCTCGGCCTGCAGCCGCGCCACCGCCTCGCGGGACTGCTCCAGCTCCTCGACGATGCGCGCGCAGTGTTCGTAATACGCCTGCCCGGCCTCGGTCAGCGACAGCTTGCGGGTGGAGCGCTGCAGCAGCCGCGCGCCGAGCTGCTGCTCCAGCTTGGCCACATGCTTGCTGGCCACCGATGGCGCCAGATTCAGCCGCGCCGCTGCGCCGGCAAAGCTGCCGGCCTGCACCACCGCCGCAAACGTGAAGATGTAGTTCAGGTCTTCCATGGGCTCCACCGTACCCGGTCAATTCATTCTGCTGCGGAATGAATCAAGTGCTCGAAAGCCAGCTTATCACCGGGCCGGACCGGAATAGGCTGCTCCCATTCCTTCCACCGGAGTGGCTCCATGAACCTCCTCACCACCATCCGCCAGTTCAACGCCGTCTCTGGCCGCGTGCTGCCCGCGCTCAGTGCCCGCGTCTCGCGCCGCGTCCTGATGCGCCCGCGCCGCTACGCCGCCAAGCCCTGGGAAGCCGCCGCCGCCTCGAGCGCCGAGCGCATCCACTTCCGCTTCGGCCTCTCCGGCCTGCGCTGGGGCGAGCGCGACGCGCCGGTCGTGCTGATGCTGCACGGCTGGGAAGGCCGCGCCACGCAGTTCGCGCACTTCGTGCAGCCGCTGCTGGAGCAAGGTCGCCAGGTCATCGCGCTGGATGCCCCCGGTCATGGCGAGTCCCCGGGCAGCGAGTCCAACGCCATCCTCTTCGCCTACGCCGCGATGGAAGCCGCCGCCGAAATCCGCAACCTCGAAGCGGTCGTCGGACACTCGATGGGTGCCGGCGCACTGGCCTACGCCCTCAGCCTGGGCCTGAACACCGAGCGCGTCGTGCTGCTGGGCGGCCCCGCGAGCCTGCGCAGCGTGCTGGAGCGCTATGCCGATGGCGTCAACCTGCAGGCCGCCGCGCGCCCGCACTTCTTCCAGCTGATCCAGCGCCACACCGGCGTCCATCCGGACGAGGTCGACATCCGCGCGCTCGCGGATGGGTACCGTCACCTGCCTGCGCTGATCGTGCACGACCGCCGCGACACCCTGGTGCCCTTCAGCGACGGCGAGGCCGTGGCACACCACTGGCCGCACGCCGAGTTCATGCCCACGGACGGCCTGGGCCACTGGCGCATCCTCACCGACGCCGCCGTCGTCGCCCGCGTGACGAGCTTCCTGACCCAAGCCCCGGCACTGCGTCGCGTCGCGTAGCGCAACGGGCCCTCAAGGTGCCCCGAGTCGAGAGCGCCGGTGACCGGCTAGCTTCGGACGAGAAGCGGGTGTGCTGCTTTGATCCCTCCGGCTTCTACAACAGGAGCCTGCGCGCGCCCGTGGCGGCCGACGCGCTATAACGGCCCACCAATTTCTGCATCCACCCTCAGGAGCACCGATGTTCAGTCACATCATGGTCGGCACCAACGATATCGAGCGAGCCCAGCGGTTCTACGACGCGGTGCTCGGCACCCTCGGTGTGGGCAAGCCGTTGCGGAATCAGGCGGAGACGGGCCACATGCGGCTGTTCTATCGCCACGACGGCGGGACGTTCTGTGTCAGTGAGCCCATCAACAACGAGCCGGCGACCGCGGCCAATGGCGGCACCATCGGCATCAAGTGCCACTCTCCCGAGCAGGTGCGGACGTTCCATGATGTCGCCGTCGCGCACGGCGGGACGTCGATCGAGGCGCCGCCGGGGCTGCGCACCGGCTCGCTCGGGGCGATGCACCTGGCCTATGTGCGCGATCCGGACGGCAACAAGCTGTGCGCCCTCTGCCGTGATCCGTGACGCGCGCCGGACCTGCCCGCCATGTCCTACGTGCTGATCCTTCATGAAGTCGCGTCTTATCCGGCGTGGAAGGCGGTCTTCGATGACGCCGCGGACCTGCGGCGTCAGGCCGGCGAGCTCCGGTATCAGTTGCTGCGATACGAGGCGGATGCCAACCAGATCGTTCACTTCTCGCAGTGGTCGTCGCTGGCGGCGGCCCGGGCGTTCTTCGAGTCGGATGAGCTGGTGAAGATTCGGGAGCGAGCGGGCGTGAAGGCGCCGGCGTTTCTGTATCTGCAGCAGCTCGAAAGCGGCGTGCTGTAGCGGCCGGCGCTGCCCATGCCCTACACGGTACTGGCCGATGCGGTGTTGCTGCTTCACCTGGCCGTCGTGCTGTTTGTCATCGGCGGCGCGGTGGTGGTGGTGCTGGGCAACGCGCGGGGCTGGCGATGGGTGAATGGGCGCGGATTCCGGGTGCTGCACCTGGCGATGATCGCCGTCGTCGTGGTGCAGGCCTGGCTCGGCAGGGTGTGTCCGTTGACCACGCTGGAGTCGTGGCTGCGCGTGCAGGGCGGCGAGCGCGGGTATGCGGAGCAGAGTTTTGTCGGGCACTGGGTGCAGTCGGTGCTGTTCTACGAGGCGCCGCCGTGGGTGTTTGTGCTGGCCTACACTGCTTTTGGCGCGCTGGTGCTGTGGGGCTGGTGGCGCTTCCCGCCGCGCGCCCGGCGGTAGGCGATACTGAATCCTGATGTGTGACGTCCGCCGCGGGGAGCGGCCTGAACATGAAGCTCTATGCCCATCCGTTTTCGTCGTACTGCCAGAAGGCGCTGATCGCACTGTATGAGCATCAGACGCCGTTCGAGTGGAAGCTGCTCACGTTCGGCAGTGACGAACTGACGGCCGAGCATGCGACGCTGTGGCCGCTGCAGCGCATGCCGGTGCTGGCGGATGGCGGGCGCACGCTGGTGGAGACCAGCATCATCATCGAGTATCTGGATCTGCATTACCCCGGCCCGGTGCGCCTGATCCCGAAGGACCCGCGCGCGGCGCTGGAGGTGCGGATGATGGATCGCATCTTCGACCACTACGTGATGACGCCGATGCAGAAGTTTGTGTTTGATGCGCTCCGCCCGCCGGAGCGCCGCGATCCTCATGGGGTCGAGGAGGCCCGCACGCTGCTCGACAAGACCTACGCCTGGCTAGAGGGCGTGATGGCGGGTCGGGCGTGGGCCGCCGGAACGGATTTCAGCCTGGCCGACTGTGCTGCCGCGCCGTCGCTGTTCTATGCGGACTGGGTGCATCCGATTCCGCCGCAGCATGCGCAGCTGCGCGCGTATCGCCAGCGCCTGCTCGCGCGCCCGTCGTTTGCCCGCGCGGTGGAGGAGGCGCGGCCCTACCGCGCGTTCTTCCCGCTCGGCGCGCCGGATCGAGACTAGGCGGCCCCGGCCGATGCGCCGTTCACTGGGATTGTTGCTGATGGTGGCCGGGTGGTCCGCCGCCGCATGGTGTGGGGTGGTCGGGCTGATGTTCTCGTCGGTGTACCTGATGGGCTATCTCGGTACGCGCGGCAACGAAGCCGGCTCGGAGCTGGTCGGGATGCTGGGCATGACGGTCGCTGCCGTGACGGTGAGTCTGCTGGTGGCCCGGCTGGGGTCGTACTTGCGCAAGCCGCGGCCGACGGATGTCTGAGCAGCCCGTGCTGGCCGGGAGCCGATGATGCGTCGATTCATGGGCGTGGTCCTCACCGTTGCGGGCTGGGCGGCGGCGGTGTGGTGCGGGATGGTCGGATTGCTCGCGACGGCGATGTCCGGGATGAAGGTGCTGGAGTCGGACGGTCGCTACGGTCTGGATCAACTCGGCCTGTCGGTGGGGGGCCTGCTGCTGGCGGTGCTGCTGTGTTACGGCGTGATCCGCCTCGGGGGCGCGCTGCTGAAACCCAAGTCGATGGAGCCCTGATCCGTGAGTGCCTCGGCCCTGACGCTGCCCAGCATGGCGGCATTGTTTGGTGCGATGGCGCTGCTGGCGGCGCTGCCGAGTGTCAGCGTGCTGGCGGTCACGGCACGGGCGGCCGGTGGTGGCTTTGCGCATGGCGCGCTGACCGCCCTCGGCGTGGTGGCGGGCGATGTGGTGTTCATCGTGCTGGCGATCTTCGGCTTGAGTCTGCTGGTCGACACCCTCGGCGGGCTCTTCTATCTGATCCAGATCCTCGGCGGGGTGTACCTGCTGTGGATCGGCTATCGCCTGTGGCATGCGCGCGCGCAGGCGCTGGCGGTGGATCGCGGCGCGGTGTCGTCCTACGCCTCCAGCTTCATGACCGGCCTGCTGATCACGCTCGCGGATCAGAAGGCGGTGCTGTTCTATCTCGGGTTCTTTCCGGCGTTCGTCGATCTGGCGACGATCGGCGCGATTGATGTCGTCTGGATTCTGCTCATCACGCTGGTGGCCGTCGGCGGCGTCAAGCTGCTCTACGCCTATGCCGCCGGCCGCGCCGGCCAGGTGTTCGGGGCGGGCGTGAGCCGTCTGCTGAACCGCGTCGCGGCGGTGATCATGGCCAGTGTCGGCTGCTTTCTCATCGCGCGGGCCTTGATGCCCTGACGCCGATCCGGTGCGAAGCCGGGCTCTCGGATCAGTCCGGCCGTTGTTCGTGCTGTGCGAGCAGGCGCGCCATCTCTTCCTCGCCATAGGGGCGCGCATCCTTGACGCGCAGGCTGTCGCTCCATTCGCGCGCAAAGTCGCGCTGCAATCGTGCGTTGAGCGCGGCGGTGATCAGCATCGCGATCAGCGCGCCCAGACCGGCGAGCGCCATGTCCTTGTGCGCGTCCCAGATATCGCCCTGGGAGCCGAGGAACGCAGCGCCCAGATCGCCGCCGAAGAATTCGGCGGCGCCCCACTCGATCAGCTCGTACAGCCCCGACGTGGAGAGCGTGAAATCCAGCGGCAGGAAGTAGCCCCAGAAG
>JBEIOK010000126.1:0-8113 GCA_040377605.1 Nevskiaceae bacterium
ACTCCTCTGAGTAGGACAGGAAACTTCAAAATCTCGAGAATTGCTGCGATGCAGCAATTGTTGCGGTGCATCATATCAGGGCGTCCGACCAAGTCAATTGTCCCGCCGGACTTCCCGACGAGCGGTTACCCCCTCGCTGAACCTCATATGAATCAGCAGCTTGCAAGGTCGGGCGGCAAAGGCAGGGCTTTGTGTATGCTCCGGACATGAACCATCACCTGCAGCGACTGCGCGAACACCTGTGGCATCTGGACGCCTCCGCGCGATACCCCCGCCGCCTGCTGAGCACCGCGCGCTACACCTTTGTCATCCTGCGCGACCTGTTCGAGGGCCAGCTCAGCATGCGGGCCATGGGCCTGGTCTACACCACCCTGCTGTCGATCGTGCCGCTGCTGGCGCTCGCCTTTTCGGTGCTCAAGGCGCTCGGCGTGCACAACTCGCTGGAACCGGTGCTGCTGGAATTTCTGAGACCGCTGGGCGCCCGCGCCTTCGAAATCACCGACAGCATCATCGGCTTCGTCGAGAAGATTCAGGTCGGCGTGCTGGGCTCCCTCGGCGTGGCCCTGCTGTTCTATTCCGCGATCTCGATGATCCAGAAGGTCGAGGAGAGCTTCAATTTCATCTGGCGCGTGGAGCGGCCGCGGCCGCTGTCGCAGCGGCTCGGCGAGTACTTTGCGGTGCTGACCGTCGGGCCGGTGCTGGTGTTCTCCGCGCTGGGCATCACCGGCACCGTGATGAACAGCAGCGTGATGCTGAGAATCACCGAGATCGAGCCCTTCGGCTTGTTCGTCTATATCGGCACCAAGCTGCTGCCCTATCTGCTGATCGTCGGCGCCTTCACCTTCCTGTACAGCTTTGTCCCGAACACGCGTGTGCGCTTCGGTGCCGCCGCGGCGGGCGGCCTGCTGGCGGGCGTTCTGTGGCAGAGCGGCAGTCTGGCCTTTGCCTCGTTCGTGGCCGGCGCCACCAACTACAACGCGATCTATTCCGGCTTTGCCATCGTCATCTTCCTGCTGATCTGGCTCTATCTGGGCTGGCTGATCCTGCTGGTCGGCTGCCTGCTGGCCTTTTATGTGCAACACCCGGAGCACCTAAAACCGCACAAGGCGCCGGCACAGATGTCCGGTCGGCAGACCGAATACCTGGCGATGATGATCATGGCCCTGACCGGCCGCCGCTTCATGGACGGCCAGCCGGGCTACAGCGAGGAAGAGTTGAGCCTGGCGCTCAACGCCGAGCCCGACCACGTCGCCCGCACCTGCGACATCCTGATCTTCCATCGCCTGCTGGCGGAAGCCGGCAGCGATCGCACCCGCCTAGTGCCGGCCATCGACCTGGACAGCCTGCCGCTGTCGCGGATCTGGCGCCTGGCGCGATCCGGCAGCGTGCCGCAGACGCGCGCGCACGCCACCCTGACGGCCGAGGTCCTCGGCCTGCTGGACCATGCCGAAGCGCGCTTCGACGAACAGGTGGGCGGGCAGAGCCTGCGCGCCTGGCTGATCCAGCACGCCGGCGCGACCCGAGACTAGGGAACCTGGCGAGCCGTCGGCTTGCCTATAATCCGGCCGGAGAGCGGCGCGCGGACCGCGCGCCAACAGAACGAGACGGACCCGAGCCCATGAGCGCCCGCGAATCGAATCCCCAGGCGAGCCCGGACTATCCGTGGTTCGGCGAGTACCCGCCGGAGGTCCCGCGGCACATCAACCCGCGTGCCTACGCCTCGCTGGCCGAACTGCTGGAGAGCAGCTGCGACCAGCACCGCATGAGCCGCGCCTATGAGTGCATGGGCGTCACCCTGCGCTATGACGACCTCGACCGGCTGACGCAGGATTTCGCCTCCTACCTGCAGAACGTGCTCGGCCTGCACCAGGGCGACCGCGTTGCACTGATGATGCCCAACATCCTGCAGTATCCGGTGGCCCTGTTTGGCGTGCTGCGCGCGGGCCTCACCGTGGTCAATGTGAATCCGCTGTACACCCCGCGCGAGCTCGAACACCAGCTCAAGGACTCCGGCGCGCGCGCCATCGTGATTCTCGAGAATTTCTGCCACACGCTGCAGCAGGTGGTACGCAACACCGCCATCGAGCGCGTGATCACGACCCAGCTCGGCGACCTGTCACCACTGCCGCGCGCGATGCTGACCAACGCCGTGGTCAAGTACGTGAAGAAGCTGGTGCCCAAGTGGAACATCCCCAATACGGTGCCACTGCGCGCGGCGCTGGCACGCGGCAAGGCCCAGCCCTACATGCGGATCGGCCTGAAGCCGGATGACATCGCCTTCCTGCAGTACACCGGCGGCACCACCGGCCTGTCGAAAGGCGCGACGCTGACGCATGGCAACGTCGTCGCCAATCTGGAACAGATGAATGCCTGGATGGCGCCCTTTGTCGGGGAGGAGCCGCCCGTGATCATCACCGCGCTGCCGCTCTATCACATCTTTGCGCTGGTCCTGAACGCCCTGCTGTTCATGAAGCTGGGCGGACACAACGTGCTGATCACCAATCCGCGCGACCTGCCGGCATTTGTCGAGACGCTCAAGCGCACCCGCTTCACCGCGTTTGCTGGCGTCAACACGCTGTTCAACGGCCTGCTCAACACCCCGGGCTTCGAGGACGTGGATTTCTCGCACCTGAAACTGGTCGTCGGCGGCGGCACCGCCGTGCAGCAGGCCGTGGCCGAGCGCTGGCGCACAGTGACCGGCAAGCCGCTGACGGAGGGTTATGGCCTCACCGAGTGCTCGCCCGGCGTGAGCTTCCTGCCGCTGACCCGACCCGACTGGAACGGCAGCATCGGCGTGCCCCTGCCTTCAACGGAAATCTCGCTGCGTGACGACAATAACCGCGAAGTTGCACCGGGCGAGGCCGGCGAACTCTGCGTGCGCGGCCCGCAGGTCATGCAGGGTTACTGGCAGAAGCCGGAAGAGAACGAAAAAGTCTTCACGCCGGACGGCTGGCTCAAGACCGGCGACGTGGCAACGATGGACGCGCGCGGCTACCTGCGCATCGTCGATCGCAAGAAGGACATGATCCTGGTCTCCGGCTTCAACGTGTACCCCAACGAGATCGAGGCCGTCGTTGCCCTGCATCCCGGCGTGCTGGAATGCGCCTGCGTCGGCGTCCCGGACGACAAGACCGGCGAGGCCGTCAAAGTGTTCGTGGTCAAGAAGGATCCGGCACTGAGCGCTGAAGCCCTGATCGCGCACTGCCGCGACAACCTCACCGGCTACAAGGTGCCGAAGCACATCGCCTTCCTCACCGAGCTGCCAAAGACGCCGGTCGGGAAGATCCTGCGAAAGGAACTGCGCGGCAAGTAGGTCCGGTCAGCCCGCCGGCAGCCCGCGCGCCCGGATCGCCGAGGGCGAGCGCCTGAACCATCGTGCGCAGTTGCGGCACAGCACGGTCTGGTCGGCGAGGCCAAGAATGTCGGCGACATGCGCCAGCGGCACGTCGGATTCGGTCAGCCAGTGCCGCGCCTGATCGCGGCGCACGGTGTCGACGATGTCGGAGAACGACACGCCTTCTGCCTCCAGCCGCCGCTGCAGCGTGCGGGGATGCATTCCCAGCAGTCGCGCCACCACGTCGCGGCGACCGCGGGTGCTGGACAGCGCCCTTCGCAGAATTTCTTCAACCTGCTCGTTCATCGTCTTCCTGCCGCCGCCATCGAAGGCGAGCTTGAGGTAGTCCAGGCTGAGTTGATGCAGCGCGGCGACGGCGCCGCTCAGACTGCGTCCGAGAAAATCGCTGGGCACAATCAGCTCGGCATGCGCGCTGCCGAATTCCACTTCGTGGCCGAAGAACTCGGCATAGCGCTGCGGTGACGCCAGCGCCGTATGCGGCAACGTCACCTTGAGCAGCGGCGGTGCCGACTGCGCGAGGAATGCGACGAAGTGATGCAGGTCGGCGAGACACAGGTCCAGCAGTTGCCGGCGCGGCAGCCAGCTCGGCGTGATCAGGGTGATGCGCAACGCGGTCTGCGCCGGCACCGGCGTGTCCGCGTGCAGGCTCAGGCGGATGCCAGAACTATGCGCATGCATGAAGCGGCTGGCCACCTGCATCGCCTCGCCCACGGTCGACGCGTTCTGCATCGCGATCGCCAGCGGACCAAGGATGCTGATGTCCTGCCGGTCGGAGATCTGCAGACCGAGATCGGGACAGCCGGCCGCCTCGCTGCCCCACTCCAGCACCTGGCTGTAGGCCGGCAGCGAGATGCGCAGTTCCTCGTCGGCCAGCGCCGCATACGGCAGCTGCACGCGGTCCATCAGCGGCTCGATCGCCACGCCGTAGTCGCCGAGGACGCCGGCAGCCCCTCGCATGCCGGCAGCGCGGATCAGGGTAGACATGTCTCCAATTGCAAAGCCTTTGTCTCAAAATGTCAAGAGCGGCCGCCGCGATCCGCCGAATCTATGTGTCATCCAGAGCTCGCAACCGCAGGAGGAGATTCCGCAATGAGCCAGATTCTCGACGTAGTGATCATCGGGGCCGGGGTTTCCGGCATTGGCATGGCGTGCCGGCTGAAAACCGAGCAGCCCCACAAATCCTTCGTCGTCCTGGAGCGCCGCACGCGCGTCGGCGGCACCTGGGACCTGTTCCGCTATCCGGGCGTGCGCTCGGACTCGGACATGTTCACCTACGGATTCCAGTTCAAGCCCTGGCGCGACTACCGCACGCTGGCCGACGGCAGCAGCATTCGGAACTACCTCGGCGAAGCCGCCCGCGAATTCGATGTCGCGGACCAGATCCACACCGGCGTGCACTGCACCGCCGCCGACTGGGACAGCCAGCAGCAGTTGTGGACGATCACCGCCACGCACGAACCCTCCGGCGAAAAGCGCAGCTACCAGGCACGCTTCATTGTTAGTGCGCAGGGCTACTACAACTATGACCAGGGCTACCGCCCCACCTTCAAGAACGAAGAGCAGTTCAAGGGCCCGATCATCCACCCGCAGCAGTGGCCGGAAAATCTCGACTATCGCGGCAAGCGCGTCGTTGTGATTGGCAGCGGCGCCACGGCCGTGACGCTGATTCCGGCGATGGCCGAAAAGGCCGCCAAGGTGACGATGCTGCAACGCTCGCCTACCTACATCTTCTCGCTGCCGGGCTGGGACCGCATGACCCAGGTCCTCGACAAGCTGCTGCCGCGCAGCTGGAGCTTTGCCATCGCGCGCAAGCGCAACCTGGAAATCTGGCAGTCCACGTATCAACTCTGCCGCCGCTTCCCCAACGCGATGCGCAAGTTCTTTGTCGGACAGGCCAAGCGCCACCTCGGCACCGCCTATACCGACCGCGACTTCAACCCCAAGTACGCGCCGTGGGACCAGCGCCTCTGCGCCGTGCCGGATGCCAACCTCTTCACCGCGATCCGCAATGGCCGCGCCGAGGTGGTGACCGACAGCATCTCCCACTTCACCGAGACCGGTATCCGCCTCGGCTCCGGCCAGGAACTGCAGGCCGACATCATCATCACCGCCACCGGACTGTCCGTGCAGATGTTCGGTGGCATGAGCCTGCGCGTGGACGGCGCGCCGTACCAGGTCGCCGACAAGATGGCCTACAAGAGCGTGCTGATGCAGGACCTGCCGAACTTCGCGTGGATCTTCGGCTACATCAACCTGTCGTGGACGATGAAAGCCGACATGTCCAGCCTTTACCTGTGTCGCCTGTTCGCACACATGGAGAAGCACGGCCAGGCCGTCGTCATCCCCCGTGACAAGGCCAACTCAAAACTCGACACCAGCGTGCTCGACCAGCTCAGCGCCGGCTACGTGCAGCGCGCCAAGCACCTGCTGCCGCGCCAGGGCAAGACGATGCCGTGGATCGTCCGCCATAACTACCAGGAAGACCGGAAGATGATGCTGCGCACGGACATCGCCGATCCCGAGCACCTGGAAACGCAGGCTCCGCGCTCCACCGTCACGCCGATGCGCCGCGCTGCGTAGGCAGCGCCTATGGTCGCGGCCCGCAGCGCGCTCCGCGCTGCGGGCCTTTTCCATTCGGCATGCAGGCTCCTGCTGCACCGAGGGTTCGGTGCCGTGCACCGCATCACTGGTTCGTCACGGCGCATCTCTAGTATCGTCGGGCCCCATGACAAAGGCCCCGTTCATGAAGTTCGCAATGCAGTTGGTGGTGGTGGGTTGTGGCTCGGTGCTGTCACTCTCGGCATGCGGGGATCGAGCGTCCACCGGGATCACCGGCAGTGAAAGCCAGGAAACCCCTACCGTTGCCAGTCTCATCCGGGGTGAGTGGTTGGCGGGCGATCTGCACGTGCATTCCGAACATAGCAGCGATTCCAGCCTCAACCCGATTGCCAGGATCACCGCGCTGGCTCAATCCGCAGGCATCGACTACCTCGCGATCACCGATCACGACAACCACGTCGGCGGCGACGTCGCGAGCCACACCTGGGCGGACCCCGCGTTCCAGGACAACCCGCTGATCATGCTTTACGGCGCGGAGTGGACCACCCAACGGGGGCATGGCAACACCTTCTCCGCGCGTCCCTACGACCATCAGACTTTGTACGATCTGCGCGACGATACGGACGTGCGCATCGGTGCGCACGTCCGCAAAGAAGCCATCCATCTCTCCGCAAACCACCCTGCGGCGGCGGATCACTTCGGCTTCAGCTACGACATCGTGCGCTCCATCGAGGTGTGGCAGTCAGCCATCTGGCCGAACGGCGCCAACACCGCGGCGCTGGCCATCTGGGACGACATGCTCAAGTCCGGCCGTGATCTCACCGGGCGCGGCGGCAGTGACTCGCATCACGGCTACCCGGCGCCGGGAGAGACGCCGTCCAGCAACTCCTACCAGGCACCTGCCAACAACGTCGGCACGCCGACGACCTGGGTCTTCGCCGCCGAGCGTTCAGCGCAGGCCGTCGTCGACGCGCTGAACAACGGACGCGTGTCCGTCAGCGCCAACCCCTACGCCCCGCGCGTGGAGTTCTATGCCGACCTCGACGCAGACGGCGAGGCCGACATGATGATGGGCGACAACGTGGTTGCATCCGGTGAGCCGGTGACCTTCCACGTGAACCTGGTCGGCGGGCCGCCAGCGCTGCTGCCCTACCTCGTAAAAGTCATCACCGACGGCCAGGAGTTGACGTCCCTGACCCTCTTCCCGGGCCGAACCGGCGCCCAGTTCACCGACACGCCGCCGGCCGGACTGCGCAAGTACTATCGCCTCGAGGTCAGCGGGCAGCCGGTCCTGTATCCCCAGATTCCGCTCTCCATCGCGCTGGGCGGCACCATGATCGCCCTGTCGAACCCGATCTATTTCAACTTCGCGTCTTCACACTAGGGCCTGTTAGCGATACACCGGTCGTCATGAAAAAGCCCCGGAGGTCCGGGGCTTTTCCGTGCAACCTGAAAACCTACTTCTCGACGAAGGCGCGTTCGATGACGTAGTCGCCGGGCGTGCCGATATGCGGCGAGATCTCGAAGCCGCGGGCATCGAGAATCGCGCAAGTGTCCTTGAGCATGCTCGGGCTGCCGCACATCATCACGCGGTCGGTTTCCGGGTTGAGCTGCGGCAGGCCGATGTCGCTGCACAGCTTTCCGCTCTCGAACAGGTCCGTGAGGCGGCCGGTGTAGCGGAATGCTTCGCGCGTGACCGTCGGGTAATACAGCAGCTGGTTCTGCACCAGCTCGCCGAGAAACTCGTGCTGGGTGAGTTCCTTCGTGATGTAGTCGTGGTACGCGAGATCGTTGACGCGGCGCACGCCGTGCACGAGCACGACCTTCTCGAAACGCTCGTAGACCTCGGGATCGCGGATGAGGCACATGAACGGCGCGAGCCCCGTGCCGGTGCCGAGCAGGTACAGGTGCTTGCCGGGCTTGAGATCGTCCAGCACCAGCGTGCCGGTCGGCTTGCGGCTGACGATCAGCTCGTCGCCCACCTTGAGGTGCTGCAGGCGCGACGTCAGCGGGCCGTTTTCGACCTTGATGCTGAAGAACTCCAGCGTCTCTTCGTAGTTGGGGCTGGCGATGCTGTAGGCGCGCATCAGCGGCTTGCCGTTGACCGGCAGGCCGATCATCACGAAGTGGCCGTTGCGGAAACGCAGGGCCGGGTCGCGGGTCGTGGTGAAGCTGAACAGCGTGTCATTCCAGTGATGA
>JBEIOK010000245.1:0-2919 GCA_040377605.1 Nevskiaceae bacterium
CCGATGCGGCGGGTGCAGCGCATCCATCTGCTGGGTATCGGCGGCTCGGGCATGGCCGGCATCGCCGAGGTGCTGCTCAATCTTGGCTATCAGGTCAGCGGCACCGACCTTAAGGAAAGCGCCGCCACGCAGCGCCTGCAGGCGCTGGGCGCGACGTTGTTCTTCGGGCACCGCGCGGAGAACGCTGCCGGGGTCGATGCGGTCGTGGTTTCCACGGCGGTCAAGGCCGGCAACCCGGAACTGGAATACGCGCATCAACATCGCATTCCAGTGGTGCGTCGCGCCGAGATGCTCGCCGAGCTGATGCGTTTCCGCTATGGCATCGCCATCGCCGGCACACATGGCAAGACCACCACCACCAGCCTGGTGGCCAGCGTCCTGGCCGAGGGTGGGCTCGATCCGACCTACGTCATCGGCGGCAAGCTCAAGGCGGCGGACGCCAATGCGCGTCTGGGTGCGGGGTCCTATCTGGTGGCCGAGGCCGATGAGAGCGACGCATCGTTCCTGCACCTGTCGCCGATGATCGCAGCCGTCACCAACATTGACGCCGATCACCTCGAAACCTACGCCAACGACTTCCGCCGCCTGCGTGCGACCTTCGTCGAGTTCCTGCACCGGCTGCCGTTCTACGGTCTGGCGGTGATGTGCATCGACGATGCCATCGTGCGCGAAACGCTGCTGGAAGTCGGTCGCCCGGTGCTCACCTACGGCTTCTCCGATGACGCCGACCTGCGGGCCAGCGATGTGCGCCCGGAAGGCAGCGGTGCGCACTTCGTCGCGACATTCCGCGATGGTGCCAGTGCCGAGTTCCATCTGAACCTGCCGGGCCGTCACAACGTGCAGAACGCACTCGTGGCGGTGGCCATCGGCCGCGAGCTGGGGGTCAGTTTCGAGGCGATGCAGCGCGCCTTCACCCGGTTCCAGGGCATCGGTCGTCGCTGCGAGCCGCACGGCGAGTTCCGTTTCCCCGGCGGTCGCTTCGCACTGGTGGATGACTACGGCCACCATCCGCGCGAGATCGCCGCGACCTTCCAGGCGATGCGTGCCGCGCACCCCGAGCGTCGTCTGGTCGTCGCCTTCCAGCCGCACCGCTACAGCCGCACACGCGATCTGTTCGAAGACTTCTGCGCCGTCCTCAGCACCGCCGATGCCCTGTTGCTGACCGAGGTCTATGCCGCGGGCGAGTCCCCGATCGAGGGCGCTGACGGTCGCGCACTGGCGCGCGGAATCCGCGCGCGTGGCCAGGTCGAGCCGATCTTCGTGAAGAGCGCGGCCGAGGTGCCGGACGCGCTGTCGGCGGTGCTGCGCGACGGCGATCTGGTCCTGACACTGGGCGCAGGGGACATCGGCAGCGTCCCCGCGCTGCTGCTGCAACGCTACCCGGAGCAGCGCTCGTGAAGGGCGCGCTGCGTCATCACGAGCCGCTGGCCCGGCACACGTCCTGGCGCGTGGGCGGCCCGGCGGACCGCTACTACGAGCCCGCGGATCGCGCTGACCTGGTCGACTTTGCGCGCACGCTCGCCGCCGACGAGCCGATTCTGTGGGTCGGGCTGGGCAGCAACCTGCTGGTCCGCGACGGCGGCTGGCGCGGCACCGTGATTCGTCTGCATGGCGCGCTGGACGAACTGCGCATGGAAGGCGAACGCGCGATCTACGCCGAGGCCGGCGTGCACTGCGCGCGCCTGGCCAAGTTCGCGCAGCAGCAGCATCGCGCCGGCATTGGCTTCATGGCCGGCATTCCGGGCACCGTTGGCGGTGCGCTGGCGATGAATGCCGGCGCCTGGGGCGGCGAGACGTGGCCGGTCGTCTCGCAGGTGGAAGTCCTGCAGCGCGACGGCACCACGCAGTGGCTCACGCCCGCGAGCTTCCGCTACGCCTATCGCCAGGTCCAGGCGCCGGACACCGTGATCGGCTATCTCGCCGCGCGCTTCCAGGTGACGGCCGACATCGACGGCGCGCACGAGCGCCAGACGCGTGAGTCGCTGGCCCGACGCAAGGCCACGCAACCGGTCGGCAAGCCCAGTGCCGGCAGTACCTTCCGCAATCCACCCGGCGACTACGCCGCGCGTCTGATCGAGTCCTGTGGCCTCAAGGGCCATCGCATCGGCGGTGCGCAGGTCTCGGAGCTGCACGCCAATTTCATCCTGACGGAGGACGGTGCCCGCGCCGCCGACGTCGAGACGCTCATCTATTTCGTCCGCGACACCGTGAAGCAGAAAACCGGCATCGAGCTGCATCCCGAAGTGAAGATCGTCGGAGAGCCCGCATGAGCTCGCGGCGCACCGTCATTACCGATCCCCGCGCGTTCGGTCGCGTCGCCGTGCTGATGGGCGGCTGGTCGGCGGAGCGCCAGGTCGCGCTGTGGAGCGGCGAGGGCGTCCTGCAGGCACTGCAGTCGCGCGGCGTCGACGCCGTCGGTGTGGATGCCACGCCCGAGAAGATCCTGACGCTGAAGGCTCAGGGCTTCGATCGCGCCTTCAATGTGCTGCACGGCACGGGCGGCGAAGACGGCACGGTGCAGGCGGTGCTCGACCTGCAGCAGATTCCGTATACCGGCAGCGGTGTGCTGGCCAGCGCACTGGCGATGGACAAGCTGCGCACCAAGCGGTTGTGGAAGGCCGAAGGCCTGCCGACGCCGGACTATCTGTGGATCGAGCGAGATGCCGATCTGCAGGAAGCGGCCCGGCGGTTTGGCTTTCCGCTGATCATCAAGCCGTCGGAAGAGGGTTCGAGCGTTGGCGTCAGCAAGGTCAAGCGCGCAGAAGACCTCGTGGCCGCCCTTGCCCTCGCGCGGGGTGACAGCCGCCGCGTCGTGATGGCGGAACGCTTCATTGCCGGCGGCCCGCAGGGACACGAGTTCACCTGCGCGATTCTCGATGGCGAGGCGCTGCCGACGATCCGCATCGTGCCGGACGGCGA
>JBEIOK010000124.1:0-8330 GCA_040377605.1 Nevskiaceae bacterium
CAGCCGCGCCAGCGCCGCATCGGCCAGCAGGGCAATCGTCGGCAGAATCATCAGCGCCAGAATCAGCGCGCCGGCCAGCAGACTGGGCCCTGGCGGGTGCAGTTGCCGGATCAGAGGCACCAGCACCACCAGCCCCCAGAATCCGTAGACCACCGAGGGAATCCCGGCGAGCAGTTCGATGATGCGGCGATACGCCTGCGCCAGCCGGGGCGGCGCGTATTCCCGGCAGAACACCGCCGACAACACGCCCAGGGGCGTGGCGATCAGCACCCCGCCGACCACCACCGCAAGCGTGCCGACCAGCATCGGTGTGAGGTCATAGCGGCCGCGTGCGGCAACGGCGGCCGGATGCCAGGAAGGGTCCGTGAAAAACCGCGGCCATCCGATCCGCTCCAGCGCCGGCCAAGCCTCGCGCAGCACGAACGCCACGATCAGCAGCAGCACGGCGCCCGACAGCGCGGCGCAGGCCCGCAGGCACCACAGCAGCAACCGGTCGCGATTCACGCGCGGCTCATTGCAACGGCACGAAGTACAGCTGCTGCACCAGATCATGCACGGCGGCCGAGCGTGCATAGGCGATGAATTTCTCGCTGAGGCCGGTGGGCGGGCCCTTGGTGACCAGATTCAGGGGTCGTGACAGCGGGAAGCGGCCATCGCGCACCGTCTCGATGCTCGCCGGGATGCCGGACATCGGCAGCAGCTTGATCGGCGTGCCGTGGGTTGCGGCGTACTCGGCCGAGCCGATCGAGACATAGGCGATGCCCTCCGGATTGCCGGCCAGCGTCTTGATGCCCTGTTCGTTGTCGCCGATCACGACGGATGCGCGGATCGTCTCGGTCTTGATCTTGAAGTGCTGCAGGAACAACTCCAGCGTGGAGCGCCCCTCAGCCTTGGTGATCACGGTGATCGGCGCATCGCGGCCACCGACATCCTCCCAGTTGGTGATCTGGCCGGTATAGATCGCCACGACCTGCGCCTCGTCCAGAGTCTCCACCGGATTGTCGGCATGCAGGATGAGGCTCACGCCGTCGCGGGCGATGGGACTGGCAACCAGATCGTGCTCTTCCGGCTTGAGCGCGCGCGAGGCCATGCCGATATCCGCAAGACCACTGCGCGCATCAGCCACCCCGCGCGACGACCCTCCGGTCTGCACATCAATCCGCACCCCGGGATGGGCCGCTTCGTACCGCTTGGCGATTTCCAGCACCAGTGGCGCGACCGTGCTGGATCCGGTCACCACCAATTTGCCGCCCACCGCCGTCTCCGCCGGCGCAGACGATTTGCCGCAGGCGCCCAGCAGCGGCACCAGCATCAGACTGACGGCCAGCACACGACGACAGGACAAACGCGCAAGGCCGGGCCGCTGACGCATGATTCGGAACTCCTGGGTGAGACAACAACTATACGTCCGGCATCATCCGGCAGCCTGCGGACACCGGCTATCCCCGAGGCCCCGCCGCTTATGACCGTTCGTCCAGCGCGGCGGGCGCCGTTACAGCACCAGCTTGTCGAGCTGGTTGTTCATCTGGATCGTGTGCGCCAGCGTGATGCCGGCCTTCATCACCGCCGCCACATGAACCGCCTCCGCCATCTGTTCCGGATTCGAACCGGTCTCCAGGCACGCCGTCGTGTAGGCGTCGATGCAGTATGGGCACTTCTCGGAGTGGGAGATGGCCAGCGCGATCAGCGCCTTCTCGCGGCGGGTCAGGGCGCCATCCTGGCCCGTGACCCTCCCGTAGTACTTGAAGAACTCATCGGCCAGCGGCTTGGCGTGACGGCCGATGTCGCCGAATTTCTTGAGATCGTCAGATTCGTAGTAGCTGCTCATGCGCGGGGTCCTGGATAACGGAGGGGCTGGGTATTGATCGAGCCTAGCACTGGCGCCGGGCGGGCCGGAAAACAGACGGACGGGGCGCGGCGTAAAATACGTGCCCCGTTTCGTCCGAGCCGTCCATGGCCGCCCGTCCCGCTGCATCCCGTGCCCGCAAGGCTGTCGCGCCCAAGGTGGGCTTCGTTTCGCTGGGCTGCCCCAAGGCGCTGGTCGACTCCGAGCGCATCCTCACGCAGCTGCGTGCCGAAGGCTACGAAACGGTGAAGACCTACGACGCCGCCGACGTGGTGGTCGTCAACACCTGCGGCTTCATCGACTCGGCGGTGGAAGAGTCGCTGGAGGCCATCGGTGAGGCCCTGGCCGAGAACGGCAAGGTCATCGTCACCGGCTGCATGGGCGCGGGCCCCAAGAGTCAGGTGGTGCGCGAGCGCTTTCCGGATCTGCTGTCGATCAGCGGCCCCCAGGATTTCGCCAGCGTGATGACCGCGGTCCATAAAGCGGTGCCGCCCGCGCACGATCCCTTCTTCGACCTGCTGCCGCCGCAGGGCATCAAGCTCACGCCCCGGCACTATGCGTACCTCAAGATTTCCGAGGGCTGCAATCACAAGTGCAGCTTCTGCATCATCCCGTCGATGCGCGGCAAGCTGGCCTCGCGCCCGGTTGGCGACGTGCTGGTCGAGGCCGAGAAACTGGTGAAGTCCGGGGTCAAGGAACTGCTGGTGATCTCGCAGGACACCTCGGCCTACGGCGCGGATCTCAAGTACGCCACCAGCCGCTGGCGGGATCGCGACGTCGAGACCCGCCTGCTCAGCCTCTGCGAGGGCCTGGGCGAGCTTGGCGCCTGGGTGCGGCTGCACTACGTCTATCCGTACCCGCATGTCGACGCGATCGTGCCGCTGATGGCACAGGGCAAGATCCTGCCGTACCTCGACATCCCGTTTCAGCACGCCTCGCGCTCGGTCCTCAAGGCGATGAAACGCCCCGCTGCGGCCGAGGACACGCTGGAGCGGCTGCGCACCTGGCGGTCGATCTGCCCGGATCTCACCGTGCGCAGCACGTTCATCGTCGGCTTCCCGGGCGAAACCGATGCCGACTTCGAAGAACTGCTGGCCTGGCTCAAGGAAGCACAGCTCGACCGCGTCGGCTGCTTCGAGTACTCGCCGGTGGAAGGCGCAACCGCCAATGCCCTGCCCGGCGCCGTGCCGGACGAGGTCAAGCACGAGCGCCACGCGCGCTTCATGCAGACCCAGGAAAAGATCAGCCGCGCCCGCCTGAAGAAGAAGATCGGCAAGACCCTCGACGTGCTGGTCGACGGCCCCGATGAGGAGGGCCTGCTGGTCGGCCGCAGCAAGGCGGACGCCCCGGAGATCGACGGCAAGGTGTACCTCTCCTGCGATCGTCCGCTGCGCACCGGGCAGATCGTGCGCGCGCGCGTGCTGCAGGCCAGCGAGCACGACCTCAATGCCGAAGTCCTGACGGACGACTGAGCGTCGTCCGCAGCCTGCACCTGTGACCGCTTTCCTCCTGCTGCTGGCCTGCCTCGCGCTCGGCGTCGCGGTGGCGCGCTATGCGCAGCCGCCGATGGGGCTGGCCCAGGGGCTCAACTGGTGGGTCATCAACATTGCATTGCCGGCGCTGGTGCTCGACCTCATTCCGCGCCTGCACTTCGAGCTGCAATTCTGGTTTCTGGTGGCCTCGCAGTGGCTGGTCTTCGTCGGGGCCTTCCTGCTCTTCCGCTGGCTGGGCGCACGCCTGCGCTGGAGCCGCGGCCGCATCGGCGCGCTGACGCTGGTCTGCGGCCTGGGCAACACCTCCTTCATGGGCTTCCCGCTGCTGGAAGCCCTGCGCGGCCGCGAGGGCCTGGCGCTCGGTGTCGTCGCCGACCAGCTGGGCTGCTTCATCGTGCTCGCGATCGGCGGCACCATCGTCTCGGCCCTCTATTCCGGCGGCCACGCCCATCCGCGAGCGATCGCACGGCGCGTCCTGCTGTTCCCGGCGTTTCTGGCGCTGGTTGTGGGCGCGCTCGTCGGCCTGCTCGGCGGCTGGCCGCAGACGGCCGATGACATCCTGCAGCGCATTGGCGCCACGTTGGTGCCGCTGGCGCTGTTCTCCGTAGGCCTGCGCTTCCGGTTGCATCTCGGCAATGGCCAGGCACTGCCACTGGCGCTAGGCCTGGGCTGGAAGCTCGCGCTGGCACCGCTCCTGGTCTTCACACTCGGCTGGAGCACTGGCGTCGGCGGCAACGTGCTCGTCATCGGCGTACTCCAGTCGGCCATGGCACCGATGATCTCCGCCGCCATCCTGGCCGACCAGCACAACCTCGAACCGCCGCTGGCCAACAGTATTCTCGGCGCCGGCATCCTGCTGTCCCTGCTCACCGTCCCCGCCTGGAATCTGCTGCTGTAGTGGCCCGGCCCGCGCCGGGGTTACCATCCGGCGTCTAATAAAAACCAGGGGAGCCTCAACATGCTGCATCACGTCTACCAGGGGGTGCTGGTGTTCATCGCGGTGCTCGCGATATCCAGCTTCCTCGGCACCTATCGCAAGGCCAATCCGTATGGCCGGCATGTCTTTCCCGGACAGACGTCGATGATGGCCGCGCGGCCAGCGTGGCTGCTGTTTGAATGCCCGCAGTGGTGGGCGTTTGCGTTGACGTTCTGGCTGACGGCGCAATCTCCCTCGATGCCCGCGATCGTGCTGTTCGCGCTGTGGCAGAGCCACTACGTCTATCGCGCGATCCTCTACCCACTGCGCCGCAACGACCAGGGCAAGCAGTTCCCGCTCAGTGGCGTGATCTTTGGCATCATCTTCAACGCGCTGAACGGCTTCGCCAACGGCTACGCGGTGGTGCACGCGCCGCATCTGGCGACCCACGCCTGGTTCTCCGATCCGCGCTTCATCGGCGGTCTGCTGCTGGCCGTCAGTGGCTGGTTGATCAATTTCCACGCCGACTCGACGCTGATCAAGCTGCGCAGCGACGGCAGCACCGGCTACAAGATTCCGTATGGCGGCTTCTTCCGCTGGGTATCCGGCGCCAACTACTTCGGCGAGATCCTGATGTGGACCGGCTGGGCGATCCTGTCCTGGACCGCGGCGGGGGCGCTGTTCGCGCTCTTTACACTGGCGAACCTCGGCCCGCGCGCGATCTCGCACCACCAGTGGTATCTGGAGAAGTTTCCGGACTATCCGAAGGATCGGAAGGCGCTGGTGCCAGGGGTGCTCTGAGTCGGGCGCCTACTCCACCGTCACCGACTTAGCGAGATTACGCGGCTGATCGACGTCGGTGCCGCGAATCACGGCGACGTGGTACGACAGCAGCTGCAGCGGCACCGTGTAGATCAGCGGCGCCTGCAGCGGCTCGATGTGGTCCGGCATCGTGATGACGTCCACGCCATCACTGGATTCGATGCCGGTGTTGGGATCGGCGAATACGAACAGCTGGCCGCCGCGTGCGCGCACTTCCTGCAGATTGGACTTCAGCTTCTCCAGTAGCGCGTTGTTGGGCGCAACCGCCACCACCGGCATGTCGTCGTCGACCAGCGCCAGTGGACCGTGCTTGAGTTCGCCGGCGGCATAGGCCTCGGCGTGGATGTACGAGATCTCCTTGAGCTTGAGCGCGCCCTCCATCGCGATGGGATAGGTCGGGCCGCGTCCGAGGAACAACGCGTGATGCTTGTCGGCGAAGCGCGTCGCCCAGGCGCGGATCTGGGTGTCGAGTCGCAGCGTGTGCTCGAGCATCTCCGGCACTTGCAGCATCTGTCGGGTGTAGAGCGCGATGACACGGCGGTCGGTGCCACGTCGCTGCGCGATGGCCAGTCCCAGCAGCGCCAGCGCCGCGAGCTGTGTCGTGAACGCCTTGGTGCTGGCGACGCCGATCTCGGGGCCGGCGCGCGTCATCAACGACAGGTCGGCCTCGCGCACCAGTGAGGACTCGGGCACGTTGCAGATGGCTGCCGTCGCGACATAGCCGAGCTTCCGGGCCTCGCGTAGCGCGGCCAGCGTGTCGGCCGTCTCACCGGACTGCGAGATGGCGAGGAACAGCGTGCCCGGCATCACCACGGGGTCGCGGTAGCGGTACTCGCTGGCCACCTCGACGCTGCAGGGGATACGCGCACCCTGCTCCAGGTAGTACCGGGCCACCAAGCCTGCGTGATAGCTGGTACCGCAGGCGACGATGTGCACCTGCTCGATCTTCGGCAGGATCTCGGCCGCACGCGGGCCGAAAGCCGCCTCCAGCACATGATCGCCGGCAATCCGCTCGGACAGCGTGTCGGCGATGGCGCGCGGCTGTTCGTAGATTTCCTTGAGCATGTAGTGGGCATATTCCCCCCGCTCCACGGCATCGGCGGAGAGGGTGGACTCATGCACCGGTCGATCGACCTGCCTGCCCTGAGCGTCATAGATCGTGATGCCCGCAAGGCGGATGTCGGCGACATCGCCCTCTTCCAGAAACTGGAAGCGTCGCGTGACCGGCAGCAGGGCCTGCACATCGGAGGCGACGTAGTTGCCACCCTCTCCGAGGCCCACCACCAGCGGGCTGGCGATGCGCGCGACCAGAATGCGGTCCGCGACCTGCGCATCGAAGACGACGATCGCATAAGCGCCCGTCAGTCGGCGCACAGCCTGACGCACGGCCGCGGTCAGATCCAGACCGCTGCGGATCGCGTCGTGGATCAGGTGAGAGATGACCTCGGTGTCGGTCTCCGACTCGAAGACATAGCCCTTGGCCGACAGCTCGGCCTTGAGCTCGACATGGTTTTCGATGATGCCGTTGTGGACCAGTGCGATGCGGTTGCCGGACACGTGCGGGTGCGCATTGGCTTCGGTCACCCCCCCGTGCGTGGCCCAGCGCGAGTGCGCGATGCCCAGGCGACCGCTGCAGGGCTGCGCCGCGAGGCGCTCATCGAGTCGCACGACCTTGCCGACCGCACGCCGCAGCTGCATCGATCCGGCCTCATCCACGACCGCAATGCCGGTCGAGTCATAGCCGCGGTATTCCAGTCGTCGCAGCCCCTCGATCAGCGTGGGCACGATGTTGTGGGACGTGATGGCGCCGACGATTCCGCACATGACGGTCTGGATTCCTAAAAGAGAGCCGACACAATTGTAGCGCCGCAGCAGACGCTCACTTGGGTCGTTTCTGAGGGCGCTTCCAGTTGGGGAAGCTGCGCTGGTCGCGGGCGCGGCACAGGGTCAGGCCCCCCTCGGGGACATCCCGGGTAATGACCGAGGCCGCAGCAATCGTCGCGTTCTGGCCGATGGTCAGCGGCGCGACCAGCGAGGCGTTGGACCCCACGAACACCCCGTCGCCGATCACCGTGCGGTGCTTGTTGGCGCCATCGTAGTTGCAGGTGATCGTGCCGGCACCGACATTGACCGCACTGCCGATCTCGGTGTCGCCGAGATAGGCAAGGTGGTTGGCTTTGGAGCCGCGGCCAAGGCGCGACTGCTTGACCTCGACGAAATTGCCGATGCGCACGGCCTCGGCCAACGCAGTGCCTGGGCGCAAGCGGGCAAACGGTCCGACATGCACGTCGGTTGCCGCGTCGACGCCCTCGAGCACGCTATGGCTGTCGACCACGGTGCCGGCCCCCAGCTTCACATTCTTGAGGATGCAGTACGGCCCGATCTGCACGCCGTCACCCAGCTCGACGCGACCCTCCAGAACGCAACCGACATCGATCTTCACGTCGCGGCCATGGGTCAGCGTGCCGCGCAGATCGAAGCGCGCCGGATCCGCCAGCGACAGGCCGCCGCGCAACAGGGCTTCGGCCTGCGCGCGCTGGTAGACGCGCTCCATCCGCGCCAGTTGGAGACGGTCGTTGACCCCCTCGACTTCCTCGGCGTTTGCCGCGGTGACAGTCGCGACCTTGAGCCTGGCCTTGACGGCCATGGCCACAACATCAGTCAGGTAGTACTCGCGCTTGGCGTTGCGATTGCCGACCTTGGCCACCCAGGCCTTCAACCGCTGAGCCGGTGCCGACATCAGGCCGGTGTTGATCTCGCGGATCCGTTTCTGGTGCGCGCTGGCATCGTTTTCCTCGACGATGCCGGTGACCGCACCGCGGCTGCGCAGGATGCGGCCGTAACCGGTCGGCTGCGCCAGCTCGACGGTCAGCAGTGCCAGCGTGCGGCGGCCCGCGTCGACCAGCGCGCGCAGTGTGTCGGCCGAGGTCAGCGGCACATCGCCATAGAGGATCAGGATCTGCGCGGCATCCGGGATCTGCGGCAAGGCCTGCGCCACGGCATGCGCCGTGCCGAGCTGTTGCGTCTGCTGGGCCCACTGCACGCGTGACTCCTGCGGATAGGCGGCATCGAACCAGGCCCGCACCTGCTCGCCGCCATGGCCTTGCACGATATGAATGCCCGCCACCCCCAGGCCGAACGCCGCCTCCAGCACATGGCCCAGCATCGGTCGGCCGGCGATGGAGTGCAGCACCTTGGGTTGCGCGGATCTCATGCGCGTCCCCTGGCCGGCTGCCAGGATCACGACATGCAG